>CAIVDB010000070.1 GCA_903904545.1 uncultured bacterium
CAATAAAGAAAATCCTCTATATAAGCAGAGTTTCACAAGGAAACCAAACATAAAGAGCACACTACGAAGAGAATAGTAGCTATTTAGGGACCAATATCAACAGAAAGTATTCCACAATCATTGTTATTGAAATCACTTTAAATTTTATTAAAATACAATTGTTTATTGGTTTATTAGGAATTGGTTTATCTGGGGTTTGTACTGAATATGGAGAAATCGTTAAAAACATTAGAAATATACAGTATTTCTATGGAATTAAGTGATAAATCATGGAATATATTTTCTTCTTTTGATTATTGAACAAAGAAGATTGTTTGAGACCAATTTATTAGATCAGTAGATAGTATAGGTGCAAATATAGCAGAATGATATGGAAGATATCATTATCTAGACTCAATTAGATTCTACTATAATGCAAGAGGTTCCTTATTTGAAGCAGAACATCGAGTCTCGTTACTACGAAAAAGAGATTTAATAGATAAGAATGTGCACGATGAGTTACAAACACTTTTAATCTGTTTAGTAAAGAAACTCAATAATTTCATTGCTGCGATAAAAAAGCAGTCAAGTACAGGAAAATAAAAAGCATACCCGATTCCAAATTCCCAATTCCAGATTCCATTTTTTATCCTTTACCATATCCATGTTCCATATCTTCACCGGAAAACGCCTCCAAATAGGCAAACAAAGCTATCTCCAAAACCAATACTTTGGGATACAGATCTCCTACCTCGGACATAAACCAGAAGGTGATTTTTTCCTCTATCCTTACCTAGATGATAACAAAAAGACTATAGTCTATTATACCTTCGATACACCAGAACAAAAAGATCTTTTTGAATCACTTCTCAAAGTCAGTGGTATCGGACCCAAGACAGCAATGCAGATAGTGCAATTACCCAAGGATGAATTTCATCAAGCACTCAAAAACGTAGACGTAAAGTTTTTCCAAGCCATCCCTGGTATTGGACCAAAATCGGCCAAGAAGATTTTATTAGAGCTCAAAGGAACTGTAAATATGGACGATTTCGCAAAGATAAATATCGATGAAAAACTCTTTAAAGATATCGTCAAATCACTCAAGTCCTTTGGGTATGAGAGTAGTAGAGTCAAAGAAGCGCTCCAAAATTATACTCAACCTATCACCAAAGAAAGTACTCCAGAAGTAATTAAGTGGATTATTAAGAATATATAATCTATTCCAATCGTCATTCCGGTGTTATCTCCCGACGAGTCGGGATGCGACCGGAATCTCTATTTAGTCATGCCCCGCTAAGATTCCGGCCGCAAAGCTTAACGCCGGAATGACAAACGCGGGGAGAGGGATTTTATTTGATAAACAATCTCTCCATGTCATTCGAAGTTACTCTAAAGTTCTTAGAAGCAGTAAAAGAAAATAACAACACAACTTGGCTGCATACCTATCGAGATCTCTTCCAACAAGAGAAACAAAGATTTTCAGATTTCATAGAAAGTGTTCTCGTTGAGCTTAGAAAAATAGATCCAGAATTGAAAGATATTACACCAAAGGAGTGTATCTTTAGATTCAATAGAGATATCCGTTTCTCCAAAAATAAAGAGCCCTACAAGGGTCATTTTGCAGCAGTCATTACTTCAGAAGGCAAGAAAGCACAATTGCCCTGTCTCTATATTCATATAGAACCCAATGGAAACTCCATGATAGCAGGAGGACTGTATTTACCACCAACAGCCTTGATGCATGCTACCAGAAGACATATAGAAAAACATCTCAAAAAGCGAGAAAAGATTATTAATGAACCCCAGTTCAAGAAGACTTTTGGGCAAGTTTTAGGCAAAGACCTCAAACAAATGCCAAGAGGATATGATAAAGAGAGTAAAGCCGCAGACTGGTTTCTCTACAAAAGCCGATTTATAGACCATCCATTGACCGATAAACAAGTCTGTCAGACTAATTTAAAAGAAAAGATTATTGAATATTACAAAATCATGAAACCATTAAATGATTTTCTAAGTCCATAAAAAAGATTTGAGAAATTCAATATAAACTAAATAGCGCCCATTTCTTTATAATAGCTTATCAATTTTTCGAACATTTCATTAATCGCAGGGAATTCTAAGAAATGTTTCTGATGCGCATTCCTAATTACTTCTTCTGTATATCAGCCAAATTCGTCTGCCGGATGTTCCATAGCCTGAAGATCTGCATCCAATTTATCTATTGCGTGAACAAACCTAGATTCTAACGTCTTTTTCTCTTCTAATTCATAAAAAATTTGAGCAAACTTTTCTCTCAAAATTTCAGGAATATCTTCCTTGATCTTTTTCATAGCAAGTAATTCTTTTTCCTTCTTATATTTCCTGGCTTCTAGATCTCCGACAGGGATATCTCCAGTCTCTATCTCCACCACATCATGATACATGAGCAATTCATAGACTCTTAGTCTATCTACATCCAGCTGCAAAGTAGAAAGAAAATAATCAGCAAGGATCAATGCACTTCGAGAATGCTCAGCGACACTTTCTATCCTATTACGCACATGATTATCTCTAAGTACATGTTTCAATTCATAGAGTTTCTTAATCTGTAAAATAGTTTGCATATCATTCAAGAAAAAAGCTAAAAGGAAGAATTGAGAATATATTCTGCCTTGTATTTATGGGACAATTTTATATTGTATTTCTCATGCATTTCAATCAAAAACAAGCAACATTTTAACCTTCAAGACTTTTTAACCTTCGAAACAAATATATGAACATACGTAATTTTTGTATCATTGCCCATATCGACCACGGAAAATCTACCTTAGCAGATAGAATGCTCGAGATGACGGGCACTGTTAGAAAGATAGATCATAACCAGATGCTTGACCGCATGGATATAGAACAGGAAAGAGGGATAACCATAAAGCTTACTCCTGCAAGGATGCAGTGGAAAGGATATGAATTGAATTTGATTGACACCCCAGGACATGTAGATTTTCAGTATGAAGTCTCGCGTTCACTTGCTGCTGTAGAAGGAGTGGTTTTGCTGATAGATGCAAGTCAGGGAATCCAGGCACAGACCTTATCTACCTTATATCAAGCAATAGATTTGAATCTAACCATCATTCCGGTCATGAACAAAATAGATCTTCCTGCAGCCAATCCAGAAAGAGTAGCTCATGAGATCGAAAATGTTATTGGAATAGATAAATCAGAGATTCTCTTAGTCTCGGGGAAAACAGGGGAGTGAGTAGAAGAGGTATTAGATGCTATTATTTCCAGAATACCAGCACCAAAATAAAAAATGGTTTGAGATTTGCTGGGTCTGGCTCTCGGGCTGAGGTTTACCTTCTCCAGCTCTCGGGTTGAGGCTTACTCCCTCCTAGCCTCCCTCTAAAATAAAGGGAGGGACCAATTAGTACGATAAGTACATTTATCTTTTCACAGGGAAGAAATGTGAGAAATAGATTTCTATCAAAAACCTCCCTATATAAAGCAATTTTCAAAGAAATTAAGAAAAGAACAAACTGAGGCAGAACAACTTTTGCGAGAAAGATTGAGATGAAAGAAATGCGATGGGCTAAGATTCCATAGACAAAAATCATTATTCGTATACAGAGAAGAAGATGGCTACGATAGATTTTTGATTGCCGATTTCTATCATCATCCCCAAAGATTGGTTATAGAAATAGATGGTGAAATACATAACAAGAAAGAAGTTAGGAAGAACGATAAAGTAAGGGAAGAATTACTTGAAGAGAAAGGGTACACTATAATAAGATTTAAAAATGAAGAAGTTTTTGCCAACATTGACCTCGTCCTCCAAAAAATAAAAGAAAAAATAAAAAAACTAAAAACCTCCCCTCCTTTGTTTCAGAGGAGGGGTTCGGGGGAGGAGTAAGGAACAGTGGAGTAAGGAACAAAAGAGAGAACAGAAAAGCAATCCCAGCTCCTAATTAAGATTCATAAGTGTCCTTGCTAAATTTAATTTTCATTTTTCTACATATACCTTAACACGAGAATCACAACCATCAAAGGCCCATCCAAAATAAAGTTTGTTTTCATTGAGAACATTCGAGATAGTTTTTTTTGTGCTAGAATTTAGAAAACTATCTGTATAGGGATAATTTTGAAGTACTTCGGGAATACAGATATGATGGAAAGGAATCTCATACTCATATTTTTTTCTATCAGCCATAGAAGAAATAAGAAGGAGTAAAATTTAACTTACTTATAAATACTTCAGACAAAAAGTCAATAAAGAAATATAAAAACACCCATGACTCATACA
>CAIVDB010000071.1 GCA_903904545.1 uncultured bacterium
AAATAAAGAAAAAGTTAAAAGAAATTCAGGGATTTTTATGAAAAGAGCAAAAATAGAAACTCCTCAAATTGAAGAAAATTTTAACGATAAAAACACACTTTTTCTCGATAGTCTTAGATTTCAAGAAAAGATATTAGATAATCTTACTCAAAATATGAACAAGCAGGAGATGTTGAATGTTTATCATACTATCTTGGATACCTATCCAAACTATGAGACCTATCCAACCACCAAACAGAACCAGATTTTTATAGACTTTGTCCAATCATATCCTTATATTCCTGGATCATCTCTTGATAGCAAGAAGGAAGAATAATTTTCTCGTGCACTCGATTTATCTTCTTATGAAACTGTTTTGGATTTAACAGCTGAAAATCTGTATGATAAAGAGGGGTTTAGTGATTCCTGATTCGATTACACTTTTGATATTACCACCTGTCTCGATGGGTTCGATTCTGTGATGAAGGACTTTCCCAATATGGTCATTAAAGCTTTCCCTGCCAATCTTCAAATAGAAGACACTCCTGTATTTTTTGCATTGCTTGAAAAATTTAATCAGATTTATCAGAGTGATTTATCTACAATAAATATCCTCAATTCCAGATCGAGTTTTAATGCCTTTTTTGATTTTGTTTTCTATTGTGCTTTGAATGGGAAGATAACCATTCCCAAAGACCAAATGCACAACTTCATGATTAGTCTCCACAACTTACGTCAAAAATATAGTCAGAATCTCAGATCTATGGAAAAATATTCCGATGAAATACTGAAAAAAATATATTATCGCAAGGGATTTACAAAAGCTGATCCTAAAGTTGTAAAAGATAGATATCGCTTTGACCAGGCATATTCGTTGATGAGGTTACTTATGGAGAATATGACTAGGGAAAATGGGAAAAAGCGTTTTGAACACCTCAAGGGAACTATGGAGGTTGTTTTAAAATTGGACAACCCAAACATGGATAGAATACTTATCGCATTGCTTCATGATATCCAAGAAGATTTGCCTGAATATGCTGATGTCGTAAGGAAAGTCTTTGGTGATTATGTTGCAAAAGGAGTCGATGAACTCAGCAAGAAAGACTGGGTAAAATATCTCACAGAAGAGGAGAAACAAGCGTGTATGCCCCTCCTAAATGAGAAAAAAATGATCTTACATGAGGCATTTGATACTATGGTATCCAAACATCCTGATTCCGCTTTCACTGCTGTTGATAAGGCTGATGAAGATGAGCTTAAAAGATATATGAATTCTGAACAGCGTATGCTGTACGACATGATAGAGACTCAAATCGAACCCTTCATGGACCTTGCAAAACCAAGAAGAAATGAGGATTATTTTGGAGATATGGATAAACTCAATGATGATTATTTGACAGTCAAACTTGCCGATAGGATCCACAATCTTGGAGATATGGATGGTGGGGTAAAGAGGGAAAAGGTGATCCGTAAGGTAAAAGAAACTGAAGATTATTTCTTACATGTGGCCCAAAAGAGGAATAAAAAAGCCCATGACTTACTGGTTGAGCAGATAGCAATCTTGAAGGAACAATGGAATATTGAATAACATTCTTGAGCTTTGTTTCTCATGATTGATTATTTTTTCCTTATTCCTTTTATTTTAGGACAGGACATATTTTCTGAGCGATGAGACATTTCTTGCTTTGGATGCAATTTAGCATAGCAAATAAGAAAATATTAGAAAGAAATTATACCTTGTAGAAAGAATTAAGGAAAGAATTTTTTTCTTCTGTTTGTCCTTTTATTTCTTTTTTCTAGTAGGTAAAATATCCGTGATTTAATACTTTTGATCATGGGATGCGAGAAGACTTACCTTATATAGCATATAATGGATCCAATAAAGATCGAGCCAAAGAAAATAGACGCCCTATGACTAGAGCTGAACAGAGAATTTGGTTTGAAATTTTACAAGCAAGACCAGAATGATATAAGTTTATTAGACAAAAAATGATTGGATCTTTCATCTTAGATTTCTATTGTTCTAAATTATTGCTCGGCATAGAGATAGATGGAGATAGTCATATTGGGAAAGAAATATACGACGCAATGAGAGAACAAAAAATAGGAAATGCATGAATCAAAATTATTAGGTATACCAACGACGATGTTTTTGAAAATATCGATTCCATATATGAAAGTTTATTGGAAGAGATGTCGATTAGGAAACAGGAACTAAAGAAATAAATACCGGGACGCGTGAAGAAGCTCTGACGAGCTTTTCAAACCCACCACCACTGTCGTGGTCCCCCGCCCTTCTCAGGGCGGACCCAAGTAGCTCATGAGGTCCCTCCTGAGAAGGAGGGTGGCGATCGAACGGGAGCCTGGAGGTTTGAAACCCCCGCAGACCAGATTTTTTTCTATAACTTTCTCTTGATTTTTTTCGTAGCATGATTATACTCTACGTGCTATCGTCTTTAAAAGATTGGCGGATTACCTAATTACGAATTACATATTTCGGATTAACTGGAAACATAAAAAATTCATAATTCACAATCCTCAATCAATAAATCACGTAATTTTATTTAGTAAATAAGTAAACAATGGGAAAAATTATTGGAATTGATCTGGGAACAACGAACTCTTGTGTATCGTATATGATGGGTGACAAGTCTGAAGTCATCGCTAATGCTGAAGGCAAAAGAACTACCCCCTCTGTAGTATACGTCAAAGGAGATGAGATGCTCGTCGGAGATCTTGCAAAAAGAAAGGCTGTTTTGGAGCCAGGTAATGTCATCTACGAAGTCAAAAGATTTATCGGAAGAAAGTACAGCGAAATCGTAGATAAAGAAACACTTCCGTATACTATCAAAGAAGATAAGGATGGTGGAGTATTGATCGTGATTGATAAAAAGGAGTATAAACCTGAACAAATTTCTGCGTTCGTACTCAAAAAGTTGAAGGAGGATGCTGAGAAATTTCTCGGTCAGCCTGTCACTCAAGCAGTAATTACGGTGCCTGCATATTTTAACGACAGTCAAAGAAATGCAACGAAAGCTGCAGGAGAGATTGCTGGACTCAAAGTAGAAAGAATTATCAACGAACCTACTGCAGCATCACTTGCCTACGGAGAAGGGAAAAACAAAGATGAAAAGATCGTCGTATTTGATCTTGGAGGTGGAACCTTCGATGTAACTGTGCTTGAAATTGGATCTGAAGGGACCTTCCAAGTACTCTCTACCAGTGGAGATACCCATCTTGGAGGAGCTGATTTCGATCAGAGAATTATCAATTTCTTAGTAGAAGAATTTAAAAAGAAAGAAGGAATAGATTTGAGAGACAATGCTATGGCAATGCAAAGAATCAAGAACGAAGCTGAGGGAGCAAAACATCAATTGTCTCAGACAGAAAGAGTAGACATCTCTATCCCATTTATCATTACAGGGAAAGACGGTTTACCAAGAAATCTAGAAGAATCCTTGACGAGAGCTCAGTTTGAAAATATGTGTAAAGATCTTTTCGAAAGATGTAAGAAGCCATGTTTACAAGCGCTAGAAGATTCTAAGTTGAGTAAGAATGATTTGAATGAGATTATCTTGGTTGGAGGTTCTACAAGAATGCCAGCTGTCATGTCCCTAGTAAAAGAAATCTTTGGAAAAGAACCAAAAGCAACCGTCAATCCTGACGAATCTGTTGCTCAAGGAGCATCTATCCAAGGAGGTATTATCCAAGGAGATGTCAAAGATATCTTGCTTCTCGACGTCACGCCATTGAGTTTGGCAGTCGAAGTAGAAGGAGGATTGGCTCATGTGATGATTGCAAGAAATACAACGATTCCTGCTAAAAAAGAGAATGTATTTACCACTGCAGCAGACAATCAAACAGCGGTAACGATCCATGTTACTCAAGGAGAAAGACAATTTTCAAGAGATAACAAATCGCTTGGAATGTTCAATCTCGAAGGCATCCCAATGCTCAGAAGAGGACAACCACAGATCGAAGTCATCTATGATATCGATGCAAATGGAATCCTTCATGTCACTGCCACAGAGAAATCTACTGGAAAGAAACTTGAACAAAAGATCCAAGGAGCTACTAACCTTTCTGATGAAGAGATCACTAAAGCAAAAGCTGAAGCAGAAAATTTTGCAGAAGAAGATCGCAAGAGAAGAGAAATTGTAGAATCTAAAAATAGATTGGAAGCACTTGTCTACCAGATGGAAAGTATGATGGCTGAACAAAAAGATAAGATCCCTGATGAAGACAAAGAAAAAGTAAACAAACTTATCGCTGATGCTAAGGCAGTAGAAAGCAAGGAGGGAGTTACGAAAGAGGAAATTGATGCAGAGATCGAAAGAATTCAAAAAGAATTCTCTGAACTCTACAACAAATACCAAGCAGCTCCTCAAGGAGAAACACCAAATCCTGATCAAGAACTTGAGAAGGGGAAGGAAGAGGGAACTGTTGAGTGAGAAGTAATTAATGCATAGTTAATAACTAAAAACTAATAACTAATGGTGTTGGAATTTCTTTTTATACCGACTCCGCCACTATTCACTTTTAGTTGTTAGTTCTTCACTAAAAAATACGTCCATTGTGGCGTATTTTTTGTTTTGACAAAATCCTTGTGAGATAGCATTAATTATAATTTATATTACCCAAGTTAAATTGTTTTGAGCTTAGGTCCTGTTGTATTTCATCTCTTGTATTGTCCTTTATTTGCTCCTGATATCTCTGTTTGATTGCTTCATTTACTGCTACGTATAATTCTTTATAGTTAGATATGCCAAAAATTTTGATATCATCTATACCCCATTCATTTTGGGGATTGAGTTCTCCGCCTCTATAGTTTCATTCTTTTCGTTTTTCAAAATCTAAATCAGCATCTTCTTTGTATGCCTTGAAAAAACATATTGATGGGTTTCCCCATAAGCTTCTTCCTAAATAGAGATTCCCATTTTCCCCTTTTTTTATTAATAGAGCTCACTTTTTGCCTGCGCATATTTCAGTGATTTCTTTATCATTTATTATACTTGTCATCCCATCACAAAAATCCTGAGATGGCGTATTGTGCTGATCTTCTATGTTTGTAGGCAATAGATCTGTCAATTTTACTGTTACGGTGAATTTCTCTACCATGACATCCTGTGAATATAAATATACGCTTCATTATACTCTTTTGTGTTGGGTTTGTCAATTTTTTACTACAAAAAAATACTCCATTGTGGCACATCCCTTTGCATTTCTTAAACTATGACTATTTTATGGCACCGTCCAACAAGTCCTTCGTTTCCTGTATCTTTTCCGTCATCTGTGGAGCGAGCGCTGCAGAGACCAGTCTTCTTAAGTCTTCAGCTGTACGTATACCAAAGTCTCTGATAAGTAATTCCTCTACAAATCAAAAACTATTCATACTTATGCCACAATAATGCATCTCCTGTTTATCTTTATCCTTTTCTGTGCTTTCGAAAAAACAGAGATTCCTTTTATTCTTACTATCCAATACATCCCCAAGATAAAGGTTCTCACCCAAAATACCTTTCTTGATGAGTATCACTCCCTTTCTACATGCTTCAGCTGTTTTAGTATCTAATAATATATTACGAAGTGACATATACAAAGAATTCAAACCTAGAAGTCCTTCTTGCATTTTTTCCCTTATCTTTTGTGTTTCTGATTGTGCAAGTGCAGTAAGAACCAGCTCTTTTAATTGTTCAGCTGTATTTATGTCAAAGTCTTGTTTAAGTTGTTCTACATACTGATCGAATGGGTGACTCTTCACAGAAAGCATAAAACGTTGGCTACTTGGTAACTGTTGCGTTTCCGATCATGAGAAAAAAAAGAAAGTTGAGAAAAGCTCCTCGTTATCATGACCTAGATAGAGATCTTGTCCATCCTTTCACTTTGCGATATGAAGTGGATTCTTTTTACATGCCTGCTGAATGGCCTCATTAGAGAGGATATCGAAGACAGCTTTTTCCATATCAGAGAGAGAACACGCTCTTACTGTATTGGAAAGGACCATGGTTCCCGTATGTGCTTTATTCATGACATACTATACATATACAAATAAATTATTTCTTTTTATATATATTTAACAACACAAGTCAACATTTTATTATTTCATTTTTTTTGGTTTTTTCGTGGCAATTTCCTAGCAAATCCCTATATATTCTCCATCTTTACTTCACGCTTCCTCTATGAAATTTTGTTGTTCCTGTGCTGCTGGGCTAGAAACTATCCTCAAAAAAGAGATTCAACTTGCGGGATATACGCTCGAAGATCATAAACCTACCCTGGTTCGTTTCCAGGGGGATCTTTCTGCAATAGCGAAAATCAACCTCTGGAGTAGAGTAGGAAATAAGGTATTTATGGAATTGGCATGTAATAAGGTCTTCGACTTTGATGAGCTTTTTGCCTTGATGCAAAGTATCGATTGGAAAAAATATATTCAAGGGAACCCTATCATGGTAACGACCCAGACGAAATGATCACTGCTGACCAGCACTCCTACGATCCAGAGTATTGGGAAAAAAGCCATAGTCAAACAACTCTTGAACGGGAAAGACGGGAAACTCGAGGAGAACGCCGATCTCCAACCTGTAGAAATTTTTCTTTATCTGGAAAATAATCTCTGCACGGTTTTGCTGAACACTACCTGAGAATCTTTACACAAAAGAGGATACAAGACTGAAACCGGCGAGGCACCTTTGAACGAAGCTTTGGCTGCAGGACTCATTTTGCTTTCCGGATGGAAGTATAGTGAACCCTTGTATGACATGTTCTGTGGAAGTGGAACAATCGCTATAGAAGCAGCCTTACTCGCAAAAAATATTGCCCCAGGACTCCTCAGGACCTTTGCTTTCGAGCAATTTGCATGGTATGATCAGTCACTCTTGGAGAAGGAAATCGCCTTTGCTCAATCGAAAATCATGACCGATAGAGAGCATCATATCTTCGCTTCCGACCTCGATCCCAAGATGATTAAAATTGCTAAGATCAATGCTCAGAATGCCTGAGTCGATAAATATATTCACTTTGAAACCAAAGACATAAAAGAATATCTTACTACTCACGACCTGCTACTTGGTACTCTTGTATCCAATCCGCCCTATGGATTGAGATTGAATACCATTTACAATATCGATCAGATCCATAAGACCATTGCACAACTCTTTGAAAAACATCCAGGACTCCATGGAGGGATCATCACTTCATATGAGCGCTTTTCGACATTAATCTCTGGCAATCGAAAAAAATCACCCTTCTATAATGGAGGAGAACAATGTCGATTTTTCAAGAAATCATTGTTGTAATCGCCCGACCCTGTCATCCCGGCGATAAGTTTTGCGGCCGGGATCTTGTTGGGACAATGCTTTCAAATTGAGTTCCATTTATAATTTATAATTTTCTTCATGCTTCCCTCTATTCTCAATCAAGATATCTTCACTGCGTATACCAAGGAACACAAGATTCCTAGTTTTAGGATAAAGCAAGTATACCAGGAGATTTTCAATAATCAGCATGTCGATTTTGCTGAGATGACTACTCTGCCTAAGGACTTGAGAGAATCCTTAGTGGAAGATTTTTCTTTGCTTCCTTTCACGGTAGACAGTGTAATCGAAGATAAAAAAACGACAAAAATCTGATTCAAAACTGAGGATGGTCACATTATCGAGATTGTGATTTTGTACCACCGACAGCATGATAAATACATCATCAATGATACCCCAAAGCTCAATAGAATCACCCTCTGTATCTCATCCCAGATTGGTTGTCCGATGAATTGTCTGTTTTGTGTGACGGGAAAAATGGGAATTATTAGAAATCTCACGCGAGAGGAAATGGTGAGCCAAGTGCTCTATGCAAATAATTACATCAAGAAAAGATTTGGAAAAAAAGAAGATGGCACTTTGCACTCAGTAAGAAACGTCGTCTTTATGGGTATGGGCGAGCCACTTTTGAATTATGACAACGTAAAGAAATCGGTAGAACTGATGTTGAGTCAACAAGGACTATCGCTTTCGAGAAGACATATTACCATCTCTACTTGTGGAATCATTCCATGAATTTATAAGTTGATCGATGATAATATCCCTGTGAAATTGGCGATTTCTCTCCATGCACCGAATCAGACATTGAGAAATCAATTGATGCCGATAGCCAAAACCTATCCTTTGGATGAGCTTATGCATGCCATCGATGACTATGTGGCAGCGACCGACAATAGAATTTTCTATGAATATATTATGATCAAAGATAAGACAGACAGTCCAGATCTTGCCTATGAATTAGCAGACCTCCTCAGAGGAAAATTAGCTCATGTCAACCTGATTCCTTACAATGAGAATCCTGCCATAGCACTGGAAGAAACCAGTGAAAAACAGATTTGGAAATTTAAAGAAATATTAGAAAAAAGAGGAGTCACCGTCACGGTAAGAGACTCACTTGGAAGAGATGCGAAGGGCGCGTGTGGACAATTAGGGTATGAGAAAATCCAAGGGATGATAGATGAAGAAGAGGAAGAGAGTGAAGAATAGTTTTTTCCGTAGAGCCAGTTCACGAACTGGCTAGTTTGGGAGATAATTCGTGAATTATCTCTACAGAGATTCGAATGTACCATATTTTGCAAGATAGATATTTTCTGCTTGTGGAATGCCTGTCAATTCTTTCCCGAATCGATCTGGAGCAGTGAAGGCATTGGCTTCCTCTTCAGAAGTAAATTCTATCTCTGCAACAACTAATCATTGGAGCTTTCCTCTATCGATATCGAGTTCTATTATTTTTCCTGCATAAGGAATTTCGTAGCGTGTCTTTTGTAAGGATCGATCCCCTACATTATTTCGATCTTCTTCAAAGACAGACTGAGTCAGATCTTCTTCGTCTTCTTGTCTCGTAAGTCATTGTCCTGTCTTGATGGTTTGATAATACTGATTGCCCTTCTTTCTGAGTCTCACTACTTTCTCTGCTTCATTGAAAAAATAGCCCTGCAAGATCTCTGCATGAGGATACTTTTCAATATCTGCTGGAAGATGAGGAATAAGAAATTTTCTTTCTATTTCGAGCATGGGAGGGGATAAATAATGCTAAATTTTGAATGTTTAGTGTTAAGTGGTGGAGTTTTTTTATATAAATGGTAGAACATAGTACAGTAATTTCTTCGGCATAGCAGTTTTAGAGATTAGATTTTACATTCTACAGACTTTCGTCCAACTCAACACTTAGCACTTAAAACTTAGAACAAGTCTTCCCTACTATTCCTTCCTATACTTCTCAGCTAACTTCTTATGTTTCTTGTAGGATACGAGATAGTGAAGTTTCAAGATCAGCGTGATGACGAAGAGTATCCATCCTAAGGCAGCAAATGCGGAGATTGGGCTCTCAGCTTTTACGTTCTTCTCTACAGAAGGAGTTGCTTCAGGTTCTTGAAATGCTCCGGACATTGTATCAGCAGAACATGCTAATTTATCTAAGATATTCCCAATGGAAAGTTTTTTCTCTGCCTGTGCTGTAGCATATCGTTGTCGAAGTGATGCACATTCATCTGGACTAGCAAACAACTTTTCTGCCCCTCTTGCCATTTGTCTAAAGGTGGATGGAGCCATAGGATCTAGAAAGGTTACCCCACTACTTGTCTGGAATGAGATATCTTTGGTAGTGGTATTGGTGCCTCCATATATTTGCTTGTCTCCTATAGATATCTTGAGAGTTGCCTTCTCTGCAATAGGCAGCCAGGTCTCTGGGTAGAAGGTGATATAATCCCCTTTCCATTTGAGGGCGTCACTATTTGCGGTATAGGTTTTGCCAAGAAAATCTATTTGTATAGAGTCTTTGTCTATCCCTTTTCCACTATCCTTGATATCGAAAATAAAGTATTGATCCATCGTTACAGAGTCAGCAACATTTGTCGGGAAGATAAGTTTTACACTTGGAGGGATCATATCAGGAGTACATTCTGGCACTTGAGCAAAAGGTAACTGGATATTTTCTTCGAGATATATTTTCTTTCCGTTGCTTACAATATAAGAACCACTACCGACTAAGAGCGTTAGTCCTGTAGATGCTGGAGTTCATTTGAAGGTCATGCGGAATAAGTCAGCAGCGCCATTTTTTATTACGGGAGATGTTTGATCTACTACGACTCTCTCATATTCTATTTTGAAGTTTCCCACACCTCCTTCTGGGGTGGTCATGCGAGATATCTCTAACTCATTGGGATTGTAATAAATAGCGAGATGGATCTTACTGACTGCCTTTTCTTTGATACCAAGACTTACTAAGGTATCTTGTTCACATCCTTTGTGGAAAGCATCTATAGGTTGAAATCTGGGATCGGTATCTAATATCTGCAGTGATACTCTGCCAGCAAAGACTGCAGAACCCAATAAAATTATTCCCAAAATACTAGATACATAAAATTTAGAGAATTTCATGACACGCATAAAAAAGTAAATATGATATACCTCCTAAGTAGTGCTCTACTCGAGAAAATCAATAAGAAAGCTGGTTTCACATCACGCATTTCCTTAGACAAATGAATCGTTTGATGATAAATGAGTTTACTTTTTTTGTTTTTTTCT
>CAIVDB010000072.1 GCA_903904545.1 uncultured bacterium
AACACAAATTTTATTTCCCTACAGGAAATCTAATGAGAATACTCAAGCATTTCATCATTACCATCGTATTAAACGGAGTAATGTTGTATGTTATCACAAAATACATCCCACAACTCTGATTCTCTATTCATTCAGACTATGCAGAGGATGCCAAGACAACAATAGCTATATTTGCCACCTTATGATTAGTGTTTTGGATCACCAATTCTCTTCTCAAAAGCGTATTAAAATTACTCACATTACCTATCAAATATCTAACACTGGGGATATCATGATTGGCTATCAACGTTATTCTCCTATATCTCTTCGAACAAGTAGTAAACTATCTCAATATTGGAATTACCGTATCATTAGGGACATTTATAGAGACATGTCTTCTCTGTGTATGTGTCATGTGTATGCACTTCATTATCAAAAAGATATAAAGCAAAAATAAAAACAAGAAGAACAACCTTTAATCAGGATTTTACTACATTATTTTTTCAGATGAGCAAAACGTACAATGTAACAAGGGAAGTTGCAGCAAAATCACTCAATATCTCCACAAGAACAATAGACAGATATATCAAAAGTGGAAAATTATCCTACAAAAAGATAGCAAACAAAGTTATCTTAGCCAAAGAAGAAGTATTATCTCTTCAACAAGAATTTTCATCACTTCGTCAAGAACTCAATAGTGAGATCGTAAGTCAGAATGCAAATGTAGCCTCTTCTCAGACCCACAACAGTAGTTCAACAACGCTCAGTAATAGACAATTAGAAGATGCTATTGACCAAAAAATAGAGAAATTTTTTCTCATCTTCAAAGAAAAGGACAAGATGGTAGAGGAAAAAAATAAGGTAATTTTCGTACTTCAACAAAGGATAGGGGAGTTGGAGACTAAGATCAAACATATGGTAGCGCTTCCAGATTATACCAAGGAGAAACAAGAAGCACTTATAGAAAAACAAAAGCTTGAAGAAAAAATAGGACAGCTTAGAAATGCCATCAAAAGTGAGAAACTTAAAAATCTTATCTTTATGGGATTATCACTTGCATTCATCGCAGTTGCGGCATTCTTCATCTTCACAAAATAATTTTCAACCGTAGAGATAATTCACGAATTATCTCCAATAACCAATTCATGAATTGGTTCTACAGAAGAATCTATTATTATAGTAAAAAATCGGCCAAAACCGATTTTTTTCTTATTTAAAAATATATTTAAGAGAAGATATGAACCAGAATCTCATGAAATTCATTTCTATACTGATCAAATTGTTTATCTGCAAGCCATGAAGCAAATTCGTGATGACAAAAATGGACAGTACTCTCTAAACCCTTTTCTCTGAGTCCAAGATAACTCTCAATGTCTCATTTCTTGAGAATAAATACTTGCTGACGATAAAGATCATCAATATGTTCCAATATTGCCTCATATTGTTGAGGAAAAAGATGTTTAATAGTAAGGACAAGTTTATTATAATGACTTCCACCAGCCACTTGTTTAGGACTAGGACGATAATGTTTAGCTTGTTTATAATAATAGGTAAGCTGTTCTTGATTGAGGAAACCATAATCTACCACATTATCCCAATCTCCAATAAAATACGAACTAATACCAAATCTTGCAAGAAATTTCTTCCACAAACGATACCCTCATTTCCCATTGATATTGATGATTTCATAATCTTTAAGGACACTTTTCCATTCTGGAAGCGTATGAAGATATTTAAAATAAAAATCAAAGAAGTAGGCATCTGTCTCTCCTTCTACCATGATAATACGATTTACAAAGAAGATTTTAGATAGATTTTCAAACTTAAGTAAGTGGACAAGACTAGACTCATCTCCAGAAAAATCAACTTCAGGTGTTTTGACAATAGTACAGAGATGTGGCTTGGAGAATCTATAGACATGAGATATATTTTCTTCATTGATGAAGAGAGGAGAGTAGGTAGAGATGATAAATTGGGTCCCAATATTTTTGCTCATTTTTTCCATCATAGTAGACAGACTTCTTTGCATTTGAGGATGGAAATGCATCTCGGGTTCATCAATTACTAACATTCATTCCTTGAGGTCATATCCATAGATAGTGAAAATAATGAGTAAGAGTGACTGTTCTCCATGCCCTATATCAGTAAATCCATAGCGATGTCCCTCATCATCCTTAAGATACCAAGTCAAAGTACCATCTTGAAGAGAAATAGAAAGTGTTTTAGAAAAATACTTCAAGACCAAAGCAGACAAACTCACAAAAAAATCTGATGCGTTCAATATATCCAAGACAGTATTATCACTCAGACTCATTCCATGCGGAGCCAAGATATCTCGTACTTTTTTGGCACATAAAAAATACCCAGAAGAGGTATACCAAGCAGCACTGCGGACAACAGTATAATATTCTTCCCAGCTGCGTCTGGAGAAACTAGGAGATAATCATTCAAATGATCTCGTAAAATCAAGGAAAGCAACCGTATTGAAAAGCAAAGGCCAAAAATCTTGAGGATCAAGACGATTGTGAAGCACAATACAAGACTGAATCAATTCTTTATACAAGAGATAATCTAAGACAAAACATTCTAGAGAGGACAATCCATCACGAGAAATCTCAATAGTTGAGGTATCTAAGGCAAAACGACAATGAAACGTATAAGTACTATCAGCCAGAACAACATCATCAATATCAACTTCAGTAAAAGTAATATATTGAGCAGAATACGTCGTTATCAGAGCATTGATTTCTGTCCTATGACTCAAGAGAAAACGAATATTATCATAATCATGCTCGGTCAAAGTCAAACGAACAATAGCCTCTGAAGGCTGGTCCGAGAAGGAATTATGGGCATATACACGGTCCAAAAGCTGGCTGGATTCCACGATTGTTTGTTGATACTGCGCTGTAGGTCAAGTCAAATGAGTCTCGTCGATCACGTACTGTTTCAAAAAAGCAGACTTCATAATATGATACATCACCGTCAAAAAATTAGTTTTCCCTGATCCATTGGGCCCAATAAGAAGATTTACATTAGCAACTCTATCATTACGGAAAGTTACCTCTGGAGAAGACGAGAGATCTGAAATATAAGGAAAACTGAAAAGATTTGAAATTTTTAGTCCTGCAAAATGCATATATCGATATAAGGCGATAAAAATAATGCTAATACAATTATATTCAAATATATTCTTTTAGCAAATAATTTTTTTTAAGAAAAAGGGGAGCGGAGGAGCTACGAAAAAGCAAAAATCATGAAGAGCGACTCCCCTTCATCTCTCCGCTCCCCAAATCATCATATTTCACAAAAAACGACAAAAAATGGAGAAAATGAGCATCATTTTTGATCTCTAGCTGAGCTTTCCCCCACTCACCTCAAAAATACCACTGATTTCATCATAACTAGTGATCATAAGCCAATTTTAGGCCATTTTAAGCCAATATTGAGAGCCAAAGAGGGTATCTCAGACGAATTTTTGATCAAAAATCATATATATCACTATATTTATATATTTTACCTTGAAAAAAATATTAGAGTGCACACAAAAAAAACAATAAAAAACATAAAAACATAATCAAGAAGCCGAGAGTGCAAAATCACAAAAATAGCTTCTACCTTGAACAAGATACATTGTGCACGGTAGATGTGGCTGTATTTTGACGGCGTTTTGGATATTTACTCTCCTAGCCCTTCTTATGGTCTATTTTGCACAATGTTAATTGTTCCATATAATTTATCATAATCAACCAAAAATTTTATTTTCCGGAGGAGTTGGTGTATTTTTAAGAAAAGGGGCTATTTTGTTTTAGAAACACTGCTACTCCTCTATCACACAATTTTCTTTGGCTCTTTAACAACAAAGATTTTATTTCACAAAAAAATATTCTTCTTGAGAATAATAGCAAGAAATTATACAAAAACATCCCCTATCTTCTCCTCCCACAAACACTACACTACATATACTTTTATATTCTAACCAAAATACCCATGACCGATACATGATCCAAATTTAAAACAAGCGAGAAAATTCCAGCAGCAGGAAGGTATAAATGCCTCGTCTGTGGACTTATTGTAGAGATACCACAAACCTTCATCGATATGGAGAAAACATTTTTCACTTGTCCAATATGTCATGCTGGTGATGAAGGAGGATCAAAGGGACCTCAAGACCGAGTACGAGAATATTTAGGATAGTAAAGCTACAGATCCTGATAAGGTTACAATCCTCATCCATGGAACGCAGTACATGTTGATTTATTTTTCTCCCAATCCAACTGCCTCTATACACAATGCAATCACCTGAGCTATAGCCTTACTTTGGATATCATCCGGAGTCTTTATAGAAAATTTAATAACACTAGTTCTTTTCTCATCAGCCAGAGCAATCAAGGTAGGATAACGCTCTAGTATTCCGTTCCCGTAATGATCCACAGCAAAGACTACTCCCTTCTTCGAGGGATTGATATAAAAAAGAAGCTTCTTGGAGCCATTCTTGATATAATAATAACAAATCAGCCTTCTCTCTCCTCTTTTATCAAATTTTACCTCTGAAGATAAATGTTTACAAGTATCCAAAAGAGAAGATAAAGTATCTATGATATATTCAGTCATCGGAAAAAAGAGAATTAAAGTCTTGCTAAACATTTCTGAAATTCTTCATCTGTCGCAACGGGACCTGCAAGAGTCTTCCAATACGGCAATTGGAGCATATTTTTGCGAACAAGTTTTTCTGCTAGGTCACGATCAGCTCCTATTGTTTGCATAAAGAAGCTAACTCCCCCTTCGAAGATGTCTTCACAAGACTTTACACTGCCATCAATATTGGTGCAATGAATACAAGTTTTGGCAGAGAGCTCATGATTTCCAAAATCTTCAAGTTTTTCCATAGGCATGCCACAAGTAATACAAATATGCATGAGATTTTTCTAAAAAAATAAAAATCATCAGAAAGATATTCTTCTTCAGAAAAATAGCAAGAAAATATCAATTTTCGGGGGAGTGCGTCTATCTGGGGAAACGACCACTCCTCTGCTCCATTTCGAGAAACAAAAACACGTATACCTAAAGATACACGTGAATGAAGTCAGAAAAAAATATTTTTTATAAGACAAGTAGGACTCCTCTCCCCTCTCAAAAGAAAATCAGAAACATTAGTTAATTTTCCCTAAGGGGAGAATTGGTTTTCCATAGACCTCATTTAAAATTTGTGCAGCACAAGCATAGATTGCAGACAATCAACAAAGTATTCCTTCATATCCAGCGATGGTCTTGATAAGTGTAATTCAAGTAAAATCACCTATTGCCAAAAGAATAAATAATATGGTCAATGAACCAAATACTGCTTGAAGAGCTCTATTGATCTTAAGTGTTCCGACAAACATAAACAAAGTAAAGACTGCCCAGATACTCAAGAAAAATCACATAGAAAGTTCGTCAGCTTTTACAACTCAGATATTCAATTGAGGTAAAATCCATGTAGTAACTAATGCAATCCAGAAGAAACCATATGCAGTAAAGGCTGTTGCTCCGAAGGTATTATTCTTTTTCCATTCTTGCATACCTGCAATGACTTGAGCAATCCCTCCAACAAAGATCCCCATAGCCATAATCATGGCATTGAGTTCAAAGAAGCCTGCATTATGGATATTGAGAAGAATTGTAGTCATTCCGAATCACAAGAGCCCTAATGGAGCAGGGTTTCATGTAGTGTCTTTGATAATCGTTGTTGTTTCCATTTTATATATAAATAATAAAAAATATTCCATTTCATAAAGAAATATCAAGATGAGGAAGAAAGAGGCATTATCTAGCAAGTAGATAGGCAGCAATTCATGTTAAGAGACCAAGAACAATAACAAGAATAAGAAATTTTTGTTGTGAGGTAAGAGATGTCCAAGAGTCATCTTGTTTATGCCATTTATTTCTATGTAAGAGACTAATAAGTGTAAATATCAGTCCAACAACAGCTAAGACATACATATGAAATGCTATGCCCATCGGAAGCCAGATTACTCATAGAGTAAATAAAGTATAATAGTTTGGTTTTTTATTCTCTTGTCTTTTAGAAGAGAGAATAAAGAAGATCACTCCAATAAACAAAAGAATAAGGACAATGATCATAAAGAGTGTTCTTTTATCCATAGGGATAAGATGAAAAAGTAAAGTAAATTAAAGCCTATATATCCATTTCACCAAAATATACAAGAAAAAGTGTATGTGGCTGCATTTTTTATCAATAAAAAAAACCTATCCAATAGATAATCGGGTAGGTCGTCTTGCTGAAGACGACCAGTTTTCCCTTATCTGGGATACAGAAACAACAACCAAGCTGTCATTTGTGTATCCAAAATAATCAAAAATCGTCTCCAGAATTAGTGCGAACTTTTCCTTTTGGTAAAGTACTACGTTAGCGACAAATCTTAATACAAGATTTGCAAGGCCAATGCCATGAAAGATCTGAGCCACATGCTATAATCTTTTTGTTTCTTTTTGTTTACGCCATCACATTATGCTTACAATTAATTTTTACAAGACTTCACACTAATTATCCACTATACTTTCGTTAGCACACGATCCAAAAAACAAAGAAAAATATATTGCCTTTTATAAAAAATATAATAATTTCAAATATACAAAAAGGCCATACACAGAGGTATGACCTAGAGAAATTTATATATAGGAATTTATTTCGTAAAATCTACTACAGGAGCTTTCTGCGCTTCCTCTTCTGCTTGGAATTGTTGTGCTAATGAGAATCCAAAAATTCCTGCGATGAGATTCATAGGAAATCTACGAAGAAGAACATTATACACGTTGACGGTATCATTATAATTTTTTCTTTCTACAGCGATTCTATTCTCTGTTCCTTCCAATTGCGCTTGTAAATCACGGAAAGATTCAAGAGATTTCAGTGTAGGATAGTTTTCTGTAACAACCAACAATCTAGAAAGTGCTGAAGAGAGCTCTCCTTGTGACTTTTGGAATTGAGCTAAAGCCTGTGCATCTTTGATATCAATAGTTGTCTTTGTAGCATTTGCTCTTGCATTGACGACGGCAACCAATACTCCACTTTCCTGAGCAGCTGCACCTTTTACCACATTTACAAGATTTGGGATCAAATCAAGTCTTCTCTGATACACATTTTCTACCTGAGACCAAGCTGTTTTTACTGATTCATCTCCCTGAACAAGAGAGTTATATTTACCAGTTACCCAGAGTCCTAAGAGAACAACAGCAACCAAAATAATAATCCATACTTTCTTCATTTTTTTTACATAAAGAATAAAACATACTTATAGTAAACAAATCCATAACACTTTCAAGAGATGTTAGATGTTAGAGCTTAGGACTTAGAGCTTAGACATATAAAACTCCACAAAATCCGAAATTCATAATTCAAAATTCCATTTTAGTCCCCTGCTCAGCCTCCTCATGAGCTTCCTCCTCATCATGAGAATCCACCTCATCCGAATCATCATCCTCCACCTCAGAATCCACCAAAAGGACCCATAGGGAAGAATCCGCCTCATCCAAAGAAGCCGAATCCCATACCTATTGCCAAAAGGATAAATAAGACAAATATACTTACAGACAATATCAAGGAAAGAACAAACGAAAAAAAGACGAGCCCTCACAAAGAAAGACCTCACAACAGCAAAGGTGTACTGCCTATTTTTTTATTTTTTCTGAGACGCTTAATCCATGAACCAAGGATCAATCCGAAGATAAATAGAGGAAATAATATTGTCTGATAATCAATGTTTTCTCCTTGTTGTTCTGAAGATCAAACGAATTCTCAGGCAATCACCTCTGCACTTTTTTCATAAAAAACTTTTACTGCTCCTGCAAAATCTCCACTATTTACCAAAGGACGAATATGCTCTTCGATAATACGATTAGCAATTGCATCTGGATAGGCTCCCTCAAGTCCATACCCAACGACAATCCTTATTTTCTTCTCTCGGGTAGAGATAATCAAAAGCAATCCATTATTTTTCTTTGTCTGACCAATTGCATTATCAGTGAAGAGTTTCATGCCCACATCGATCATCTCATTTCCCCATCTATGAGGGAATAAAACAACCACTAATTGATTACTTGTCTTATTTTCATACTCACGAGCAATAGTATTAAGCTCTGCAGTCTGACTCAAAGACAAAACAGCAGAATAGTCTGTCACCCGCTGGGTAAGCTTGGGTAATGTCATAGGATCTATTTGGGTCTGGGCAAACACTCAAGGAAATGAGATACTCAGAACAAGAAGAGCAAAAATAGCACAAAAGAGTTTTTTTATTATTTTCATTATATGACTATCTGAAAATTAAAAGATCTCTACCTAGATAACTTTTATCATCCAAATTTCAAGATTATAGTGTAATTCTACATTCTGAATTATTAATACGTTCCATCAGAATCTTTGCCTTTGATTTCATAAAATTTCATAATTTCTCTCTCAAACATAACCTCTGTTTCTCCTACAGGACCATTTCTATTCTTTCTCACACAAATATCTGTAAGACCTTTTTTATCCGTATCTGGATCATAGTAATCCTCTCTATGGAGCATCAATACAGCATCGGCATCCTGCTCAATAGCTCACGACTCTCTCAAATCTGAAAGCTGAGGTTTTTTATCTACTCTTTTTTCTACTTCACGAGAAAGCTGTGATAAAGCAATAATTGGCATTTCTAATTCTCTTGCAAGTTCCTTAAGCCCTCTAGAAATTTCAGAGATTTCTTGAACTCTATTCCCAGAGTATCATGAATTTGATCCACTCATCAACTGGAGGTAATCGATAATCACCATATCCAAAGTTCATTTTTCTATCTTCAATCTCCTAATTTTAGATTTAAGCTCAGGGATAGTTGTCGATCATTTATCATCGATAAAAACATTCGATTCAGACAATATTTCCATAGCCTCTCCCATAAGTGAGAAGTCCTCAGTGTCAAGTCTTCATTTAGTAATTTTATGCATAGGGATACCTGATTGCATAGACAAAATTCTATCTGCAATTTGCTCAGAGCTCATCTCCAGAGAAAACATAGCAACACTTTTCTTTTGATCTACTGCCATATTCTTGAGGATATTCAGTGCGAAAGCAGTCTTTCCCATACTCGGACGAGCTGCTAAGATGATAAGTTCTGTAGGTTTAAATCCTCCAAGCATTTCATCTAGACCCTTATACCCAGAGAAAACATTTCTTCCATGTGCCTTTTCAGGATGATCTACGATATCCATGTACTCCTCTACTCTCTTATTTAAGATTTCTCAGATAGAATGCACTTTTTCTGCCATATTATCTTGAGTAAGATCGAAAACTCTTTTTTCAATCGTCTCCAAAATAGCCATAGTATCTTTTTGTTCATAGACATCTCCCATAATTTTTTGTGAGGTCTTGAGGATATTTCTAAGTACTGACTTTTCCTTAACTATCTTTACATACTCTGGACAAGAAGACGTACTCATAAGAAAAGAGGACAACTCATAGAGATAGTCTGTACCTCCGACAGTATCTAACATATCTTTCTTCCCAAGCTGATCAGCTACCGTCAAAACGTCTATGGTCCTACGAGAAGCCCAAAGTTCTTTGATCGCTTGATAAATAAACGAATGCTCCTTTTGATAAAAATCTTCTGGAGTAAGATTAATCCCATCATAAAAATACATCAATTCATTATCAATAAGCGCTCCACAGAGAACTCATTTCTCTGCATCTACATTATGGGGCGGTAATTTAATATTTTCAATACTTACCATCAGCAAATTACTTAATAAATAAATTTCTTATGTTCGAGAATCAACATTTTGAATATAGTATAGAAAGGAGAAGCTTTATCATATATTTTAGGAAATAATTGAATATCTCTATAATCTCTCTCAATCTTTCCTTCAATATATTCATACTTACCTGCACCTAATATACTCGCATACATGACAGGGTCCGTAAAATGACTAGCTGAATCTATACAAGCCATCATCTTAGCTTCCAATGTTTGAGGTAGAATATCATTATATCTATGGGCTCTAACACAATGAGCCACTCTTTCAATAATATCTGGATCAACTCATTCTTCCCCAAGAATTTTCCTAGCAATATTTTCTCACTTCACAGCATGATCCAAATCATCTACTGGATAGTGTCCAATATCATGTAACCGAATGGAAAGAAATAGTACTAATGGACTTAGTTCCTTATAATTATCTAAAGCAAAAACAGATCGTTTCTGAAGTTGTTCAAGATGAGGTTTAAGTCCGAAACGATCGAATCAGAAATCAGGATCAGGATTTAATTCTATCATAGAATAAAACTTTTGACGAACCCTCTCAATGAGTAATTGCTCTTCAGAAGATAAATTGTAATTTAAAAGATACTTCATTATAGCATAAAAGGATAAACATATCTAATATGTATATATCTAAATTTATATTGCAAGAGAAAAATAAAGAAAATGTAGGTTTAGAGCCGGATTTCTGACATTTTATTAACAAAAAATTCA
>CAIVDB010000073.1 GCA_903904545.1 uncultured bacterium
AAAAATTCCATAGATTTGGGTAGAGCTTTAGAAATAGCAGCAATTGCTCAGACATCAAGTGAAGTATCCGTAAGTACCTCTTTTTTGAATGCCTCATCTCACGTAGAAACATCAGTAGAATTTATTGGTGTAAATCCAAGTTCTTGAGGCGTCTTTTTTTGATAATTTTCTGCATTATCCCAGATCTCACTATTTACTAATTTTCTAAATTCATTAGACACCATAAGCTCTTTATATCATGATCCGTCTTTCATAGGCTCTTTCCCGGCCTGAGAGGCAAGATATGAAGTACAATTTTGGACTCTATTTGCTAATTTATAGAAATAATTCACATTGCCTGCTTTTTTAGAAACACTTCCAAAAGTTTTGAATAATCACTCAAAAGCACTTCCAGCACCACCGAAACCGATTGAAGAAAAATCAGTAAAAAATTCCGTTCCAGAAGATCCTGAAGCTTTCAATGTCTCCATCATAGCTCATTGGATACCTACAGACAGAGATACCATGACCTCTGGACTCAATTTTGGCTTTTGTTTGGCCTTATCAAAGAGGGTTTGCCACAAATATTCACCTACAGATTGACTAATATCTCCTGAAAACTTTTCTAGGGTAAAACCTGGAATTTTGGACTCTAGTTCAGCTTGCTGTTCTTGGAATTGTTTTTCAAAGATTGTTCAAGAGATAAGTCAGATCATCTTGTTTTGAGACTCCTTAAATAACTCTTGTTTTTCTTGGATATTAGACAATTTTGTATCAATAATCTCCTTTTTCACATCTGCAGTCTCCTTTTTCACATCAAAATCTACAAGCTTTTCAGGGCTTATTTGTGGTTTGATTTCAGGACTGTTTTTTTGTTCTGGAAGAGACATAAAGACAAATACCGAGTAAATACAGTAATTATATTCCTTTTCTTTCAAAAAGCAAAAAACAGAGTGAAAAACTCTGCCTTTTTATGTTTTTTATACTATTTTCTTCTCAGCGAGTGACGGGACTCGAACCCGCTACCTCGTCCTTGGCAAGGACGCGCTCTAGCCAAATGAGCTACACCCGCAGTTTTAATGTAGAATTTATAATGCAGAATTGAGAATTGTTATATTTAAGGTTTTTTTAATAGTAAGACTAAATACCGGGAGGACTCTGGACCGCTCCGAGTGAACCAAGCCCCGCTATACAACGGGATAACCAAATGTCCGCACATAGAATTAATAATAAATAGTGTCGAATTTTTATCCTCTCCTTTAAAAGGAGATTCTGTCCCGCAAAAACTGGAGGAGGGACCACGAAGTGGTAGAGCCTGCCTGCCGGTAGACAGGGATTTAGAAAAACTCCACCATTCTCAATTATTCATTCTCAATTCTCAATTATTTCTCTTTCTATACTTCAATAATCTCTATTTTTTTCATTTTTTTGTCATTGTTTACTTTATCGGTAATCAAGACATTTGTCCATGCCAATAATATCAACAAAACACCCAATAATTTCAATAGATCTCCAACAAAAACACCTTGTTCAGGAGTATTGATAAAGATAGTATCTCCAAGAACAAGAAGACAAAGTCAAACCAAAAATAATGTTGCTTTATTCATTTTGAAATGTACAGGATACAAAGCAAAAAAGATAAATAAAAACACAAAAATAAGTGTTATAATAAGATAATACCGAGAAACAGACAAAGGAAGTCAGCCTTGAACAAAAACTATTCCTTTCATAAACAAATAGGCTAAATATCATAAAAATCCGCCTGAGATCAATCAAATACAACATCTTTTCAATAAATCTTTCATAGTTCGCATAAAAAAATAAACAACAACTGTGTATCTATTCAAACTCATTTTTCAAATGAAATTTATATTTCACAAATAAACAAATGTGAGTACATTTCTTTTTAAAGAATATA
>CAIVDB010000074.1 GCA_903904545.1 uncultured bacterium
ATCTTCATCTTCATCATCATCATTCTTGTCATCTGCAAAAGGATCTGCAGGAGTTTTTTCTTCTTCATCAGTAGCATCTTCATCATTTTCTTCAGTAGCAACTTCTTCTTCAGTAGTTTCTTCAGGAGTTACTTCTTCAGTAGTTTCATCTTCAGTAGTTTCATCATTCATTTCCAAAAGGAGTTCATCTATAACCATGGTAATTTTTAGTGACAAAATAAAAACAGTATTTTGCTTTTCAGCAAACGTGCAAGGCTTATAGTTTTTTATTGAGATAAATCAAGCAAAAAACAGTAATTGTGATAACAATTGATTATCAAGTCAAATAGGGAAGATCCTCTATTTTTATCTTTCCAACAAAGAGTTGCTGGAGATTATTGCCTATATCGAGCCAAGAACAGATCTTATGATAGCCATCAGCATAGAGTTTCATATGCAAAAAAGTAGTTCACGGATATCTCAGAGAACAATCTTGTACTCATAATTTACTTCTCAAAAGAAGATCAAATATAGCCTCAGGACTCTTTGCTATACCATAAGCCCTAAGATATTCTGTGATATCTTTCCCTGATTTAGCAATGGTATCGTGAAGAAAGATGTATTTTTGATAGATGCCAATTTTTTCAAATGCAGAGGAGTATTCCTTTTTGTATTGGACAACTTGATAGATTGCAATACCTTCTTCGATAGTAGTATAGCGAGCTGTCCCGTAGGTGAGGATATTCCATCCACTAGATTTTCAGACACAGTATCTTGCATAGTGGACACCTATTTCATGAATCATGTCAGCCTCCAAATCATGTGTTCTTACTTTGATTTTGGGGTGATACATCAAGCGAGCTCCATGAGAAGAAAGACGAAGAGAAAATTTGCTTGGAGATGTTGGGTTTGGAATCAGTGGAATATCATAATCATGATCCGCAATATATCTCTTTATTTCTTGGACTAAAGAGTCTCATTCCAATACCTCTCATCGAAGTGTAGGGGAGGGAGCCTGATAGCTAGAGAGAAGTTGTCTAGCATAAGCTAGGATCTTGGTATCGAATTCACCAAACAATACTTTCATAAAGTGATCAATGCGGTCAAAATCTTGATCATGGTAAGCCAAAAGCATTTCTGCTTTCCAAATATTCTCTTGAATCTTTTCTTCTAGTAAATGAGCAATCCCTAGCGTATAGGTATAATGAGAAAAATATTCCTTTTGGAGAGAAAGAAGTTGCTCGCGAATATCTTTCAGGAGTTTTTTTTCAGGTAAATTATAGGTAAATTGAGGATCATAGAAACCATCATGCTCGATAAAGCGAGCTCTTTCCTCACTCACATTGGTAGGAAAAAGATATTTCATCAGATGGAGATGCTTGTTGAGTGTCAAGAGGAGATCATCTACAAAATGGAGACGTTCAAGTTCGTTCATGAGAAGCGAGATAATAAAAAATAAAAACACTATACGAGTTTATGGATAAAAAATCAAGGAATATATTGAGGTTCGTTCCAAAAATAACATATTGACATAAAAGAAGAAAAGACTATAAGAATAGCGTATTTTATTTTTGTAGAGTATACATCATGCTAGAGAAATCTCATATTCCTCAATCTAATCTTAGTCTAGAAACTCTTTTGGACATTGAAGAAGCAAAAAAAATCACAATAAAACTCATGAAAGACGATTATGAAAATGCATGGAATCAAGCAGACACAGTGGGGAGAAAAGAACTTGAAGAAATGACAGAAAAACGTAGGGACGCACTGGAGGATATGTATAAGGAAGAAATAAACTCTCTAGATGATGAAACTATCGATTACCTCATGGCACTGTTTGTTAGAAAAGAAAAAGGATATACTGATTATAAAACATTGTATACTCAAAGTCAGAACGGTATCGATCCAAAAGATAATGCCTATATCTTTGCTCAAAAAAATATTGAAAAAGAAGAACAACTTATCCAAGAAATTATCAAAGCAAGAAACTGCCTCAAAGCATTGATTGAAAGTATACAGATACAAAGGATAAAAGAATCTGGCGAAGGAGATCTCATAAAAAATCTAACATTGGGAGCTTCTCA
>CAIVDB010000075.1 GCA_903904545.1 uncultured bacterium
CGTAATTAGTAATTCGTAATCCGGAATTAGACAATCCTTATACAATGAAATATCTTCAATTCCTGTACTTGTTCTGAGTTTAAGAAAAAATGATTCAATCAAAATATCTTTCTCATTGAGTTCTTGTACACTTGCCTCATCTTTCCACTTGCCAGCAAGGTAGTCTTGAAAATTGTTCGTATTGGTCCAACGGACTCATTGGTTTATCGGTATATTGGGAATTGGTTTATTGGGGCTTTCTCTTTTTTCCCCGATTCCCAATTCCTGATTCCCGATTCCCATATCCATTCACTGAATAAAAGAAGCAGCAGTGACTCCCAATCCCAAATAATTCTCCATATTCCAATACACCATATTGTGGATGCTTGCAGATCCTGATCTACAGAAATTAGAGACTTCATATCTTTTATAATCATTTTTGAGAAGAATATCTTTGAGCAGAGAAAATTCTTCCAAGATGTTTTCATCATCGGGCAGGGGAGTCTTGGCAAGATCCCGAGGTGTCCCTCCATGACGCTCAAGCATATAGATCGAAAAGCTTTCAGCGAACTTGCTATGGACAAAGGTATCAAAGAATTCCCTTTGATACGGACGCCAAAGTTCATGGGTTCCATCTTTTTTATTTTGAAACGAACCAAAGGCAATGAAATCGAAATTAAATACATTATTTTCTTGTTTGCGTTCTCTCAGCCCTCTCAAAAAGTCTGTGAGTGCAAGGAAATTATAAGGTCTCCCTGCCCAAGTCAAGACCTCATCATTCATACTCTGGATACCAAAGCTAAATCTAAGTCTAGAAACGGTTCTATATTGTGCGTTGAGTTTTTCTAGAACATCAAAAATCTGCTCATGCGGATAGGGGTTACACTCCAGACTAAGTTCGGTGAGGTTTTCGAGGTTCCGTGTCAGCTTTATCTTTTCTACGATACGGATAATCCCCTCAGCTCCAATCAAGGTAGGAGTCCCTCAGCCAAAGTAAATACTTTTGATCTCCTGATCGCCAAGTTGCTCTTTATAGAAATCTATTTCCTTTTCTAACGCAGCCAAGTAATCCGCAATACGTAATCCGAAATCCTCTAATCCGCCCATCGGAAAACTTGTAAATGAACAATAGTTACATTTCTTCTGACAAAAAGGGATATGGATATAGAGGGAGAGCATGGAAATCGAAAAGTGAAAAATAAAATAAGATTATCATAAAATTGCAAAACATTACTATCCGTTACGTCCTGAAAGGACACATTACTACTCATTACCATAGTAACGTATTCGCTTCGCTCATGTAATGAAGAAGAGTAATGAGTAATGTTGTGATTAAGGAAAGTCGCCAACAAAACAAGCACTTCTAGAAGGGAAGGTCATCATCATCCTTGAGAATTTTATTGAAGGGATTACTTACGTCATTTTTATCTCTTGTGAGATACGCAGAGTCTAGATCTTGGAGTCGCGATTCGATCTCTTCAATTCGTTGACTCTCATTTTTTAATTCACAAATGTCGTTTATCGGTCTACGTATTCATAGATATCGAAGATAATAAGAAGAACCATTTTGGAGTGTATCAAGTCCTTCATAGGAAGAAAAATATTCATGGATAATGGATTGTAGTTTGTCTGCGTTACTTTTAGTAGTTCTGGCTTGAGCGAGCCAATCATTGAGAATCTGTGGTACTTGCTGTTCCAACTGATCAGATGTATATTTGATAAGGAGACAATCTATAGGAAGTGATATCTTAGTTTCTCAATCGATAATCTTTTCAGTTTTCTGATCATAATGTAGTGAGGGGAACGAACGGAGAGAACTAACAAGAGTGGCAACAAAAACATTTCTCTCTTCATCTCCATCATGATATCTAATAGGCAGAGCAGATAAATTTTTTACCCTATCTCTAATGAGACTCCTTTTATAGGTGAGAAGAATAGCATCTCTGTAGACAAACCAATTGTCTTCAATATCTCCTTTCGTAGCCATAAAGCTTGCGAAACAATTTATGAAAGTTTGCATTCAGAGTTTTCTGAAAAAACCATACATGCTAAAAATAAGCTCATCTGACATACCCGAAGCAATATGATACATAACTTGCGCGGTAGATGAATCAAACTTATCTTCTAAAAATAAATCAAGCTCATCTCCATATTGATTATTGATTCTGAGATTCAGAGTAAACATAACCTTAGTTAATCGAGATTTTAATTCCTCTCGATCGATATTTCTCCCATGATAAAGATTATCATAAACACCTTCACGATCAGATTCTCTTTTGATAATATCGAAAAAAGTGATAATATCCTGCATATTTGCTTCTGCTTCTTGGACAAGATCCTGCCTCCCCATTGTTTCGATAAGTTTCTCTATATGTCGACTAAAGGTCTCACAGTTGTTATTTTGTGTGCTAACAATCTGACCGAGCATATCGGAAACCGTTTGACGTCCATACATTCTCACCATTCTTGTGAGATCAAATTCACCTTCTTTATCTAGACAGAGTCCCGTGATGGTAGAATCGGAGAATTCTTTTTCGTATGTTGTTGCTTGGATAAACTCTTCTACAGTACCTTCCCATTGGAGTTGGTGGGTAAGATAGTGAATGAGTTGAGGCCTTAGTATATAATATTGATGGTATTCTTCTCATCAAGCCAAGATATCGGCGACAAGATTCTTTATTCTTTCTTGAGAAAACTCTTTTTCCATCCATTCAAAGTCTATCATCCCCAAGGCATCAAAATAGAGAGGGATATCAATCTCTCCATATTCTACTTGACGATAGATATCTAAGAAATCTACCAAGTGTTCTCTAGGATAGGCTCGTCAAAATTTAGACCAAATATATTCTTGAAGTTGGTCTTTGTAATTGGAATAAGACAGATACATTTCTTCTCATTTTAAGATACCAACGACTATACGATAAAAGATTCATATTCACCATGTGGCAATACCTGCAGGGATATCTATTCTTTTCTTTCATGTTTCATCTATAATTATCATCAAAACATCATTAGTATCAATCGTTTCATTTTCATCGCATGAAATGGTTGAGAGATTTACGTTTTCAGGATCCAGATCCGTATCTCTTGGAGTATCTAAAATAATTTCTTGTTTTTCTGGGAGTTGAGAAAAAGAATCTGGAGTACTCAAAGTGTTTTGGAGATCTTTGAGGGTTTGCTCTGTCGTATCGACGCTTGTTTTAGCGTCCTCCTCTCCATAGAAATTCAAATTCGGAGCGATCTGATGGGCTGAAGAAGAGGTAGGTGTTTCCTCAGGCTTAGGCTTTCTTGCTGTAGATATCCAATACGCTCATTTGCTTCTTTCTTCATAGTCAGAATATATAATCACATCATCTGGCCCATAGAGGAAGTATTGAGCAATATCTTCTTGTGTCTGCTCTTGTACTTTCGGGAGAGTGACTACGACAGGAACTACGATAGGGACAACTTCTTCATATGGTGCTTCGAGAAGATAGGGAGGAACTCCATCTTCCTCTTCATTCCATTCTGGGACTTCATCACTCATAGGGATATCCAAGAAACGTTCCGGCTCTTCCTGCAGAGGGTTTCATAAATCAAAGAAATAATCATCGATACCTGTTTCTTGTTTTTCGTCTTCATAAAAATCTTTTCGCAGTTCAAGGGGCTCTTCTTCATAAGACTCTTCATCGTCGTGATTATCAGAGAAATTATATTTATATTCGGAATATTCATCTTCAAGGACAGGTTTCTTATCATAGACTTCTCGCAGTTCAAGGGGCTCTTCATTGGAGGTGGCTCATTCATCCAAATATTGTGGTGGAGGAGTCAACTCATCAATCTCAGGATCAGGAAGAATAATTTCATCCAAAAATCTCTTATGGAGAGTAGGGTTCTTTTCTCGTCGCTTGAATGGGGGCACTTCTCCGATTGTTGCAAGCTCTTGTGCAAGAAGAATCCTTTTTTCTTGTTCTTCTTTCTTTGTATGTAATCGATCTGTGATATGAGCAATTTGCTGACGCTCATCCAAATCATACAAGTCAGACAAGGGTTTACTAATTTTTTCTCCATTGATAGAGATAAAAAGAAGTTCTTTCCCCTTACGTAAGGATACCTTATCAAGAAGGCAATACTCCTTCAAAAGTACCTCCAAACCTTGCATAAGCGTTAGATTCTTTTTTCTTTGGTCTACCCATGTAGATACCTGGATTGCCCACTGGTCAGCACTCCATTGAGTAAATACTTCTTTGGGGCAAGAGAATCCCGTAGTGAGAAAAATAACATATCCTCCATCAAATTTTATATCTGGAATCGAAGAAATAACAAGTCTAAACTGTTGAGTAATTTGTTTTTTTTTGTTCGCTTCCAGGCGATGAAATGCTTTTACAAGGGGAGATCTTTTGTAAATATTACGGAGAATATCGAAGACAGTATCTTGCAAAAGGGGAGTGATAATATCTTGATCATAAAGCATTGCTTGAAACATTTTGGGGAGTTCTCATTTGTATTCTTTCATAAGATCGCGCATTGTTTTGGGGGCTTTCTCAGAAGAAAATAAATCAATCTTCCCGAATTTGCCCTGTTTTTTGATAATATTCCACGTCATCTTTTTATTCCACTCCGCATTGGGATACTTGTCCTCGTATGCTGCACTAAATTCCTCCCAGGAAGTCTTTTCCTGATATATTTCTACTCCATACTGGATCATATCCATCCAATATTCTATTCTGCTGAGAAGAAAATTCTTACGATCAATCCCTTCGCTAGCTATGACTGTATCTCTCGCTCCTTTTATTCCCAAAAGACTGGGATATTTCTTCCAAGCAATCAGTCCCTTACGTATCTTATCTATTATTTGCACAAGGGCATCTTTGTCAGCGCGACAGCTTTCCAATTCTCATTTCCCTTCATGATCTGAGAGAAGCATATCTAATAAGGAGAAAATCTTTCCTTGGTCGTAGGGAGGCTTCTTGGTAATGATAGCAGTAAAAATTTCCCTTATTTTGTCTATACCATAGACACCTAACATATACTCTAGAGCAAGCTTCCCATTCTCTAAGACATGGACATGAGGATATCCATCAAGAGCCTTGGGTACAAAAATGCTGGAAGTCTTTGTCTTTGTAGCTTGGACAGGAGCACTAACAGAATTTATATTCATATGATATGCAG
>CAIVDB010000076.1 GCA_903904545.1 uncultured bacterium
AACAATAATATGATCACTCCGCAAGACACGACTCGCTTTGATAGGGAATGATTCTCATGAGAAATCTATGTAGATAAGAGTGCAAAAAAATGATTTACCATGTTACGTATCACCGTACACGGGAAACATCCTTTAAAGAGAATGCTTGATGATACTACGAGAACATATTATGTAGAATCAGGCAATGGGGAATTTATTATTGATGGTATAAAAAATGAAGCCAAGAGTGGGAACTTCTTCATTATTGAACCATGACATCAATACGAATATAATTGAGATATGATTCTAATAGAAAATAATATTTCACAAAGTAATTCATTCAAGGATGAGTTAATAAACACTTTAGAAAATAAATAAACCTTTTATTTAGACAAGAATATGCTCGGTTTACTCTATTTCGGCAGATTAGAAGAAGAAAAGGGCTTCAATGATATCATTGAAATGATTTTGCTGTATGAAAAAAATAAGCAAGAATTGCCTTTTGAGCTCTTTGTTTTCGGGTCAGGAACTTATGAAGCACAGATACAGCAACTCGCGCATCGTCATAGAACTATCCATTATTTTGGACGACAGCCATTGGAGACCATCAAAAGATATGTCAGTAATTGTGAATATGTTTTGATGCCTTCGAGATGCTTAGAATCCTTCGGACTCACTGCACTTACAGCATTGAAATGGGGCATGCAACCTATAGGATACGCAAAGGGAGGAACTCAGCCATTTATAAATCCGAGTCTAGATATCGACAGTATGCCATGAGATTCCCAAGTACAAAAACTCTACCACATGATCGAGCAATTAAGCCAAGAAACGCATCATATCCATTGTCCCTCGCTAGAAGAGTACAGTATAGAAAGTTGGAAGTCTAATTTTGCGTATCTCGCAGAAGGGAAAAAGAAGATTCTTATTATCTCTGATTTCAAGAATAGAATAGGAGGGATAGAAACGTATATCAATGATGCAAAAAAGATATTGGAGGAAACAGGCTATGAGGTACAAATCTACGGAGCAAAGATTCCTTGAGGAAAACGAGGTAAAGTAATAAAAATACTCGGTATGTTCGCAGCACTTTTCAATATTCGAGAGGCAAACAAACTCTACAAGAAAATCAAAAAAGAACAACCAGATATCATTCGATACCACAGCATTCTCAGATATATAGGACGACTCCCCTTGCGAACAAGCAAACGAAGCCCCGCAGAGAAGCGAATGATGTACCATGATCTAGGATATTTTTATCCATTTCCTAGAAAACTAGAGCAAGAAGATGCAATTAGATATCCCTTAACCTTAAGAAACTTTTTACAATCAGCTAAAACAAGAAATCCACTTATCATAGGAGGAGTAAGTATAAAATATTTTCTTATCAAACTCATAAAAAATCAACTCAAAAAAAGAGTGAAGAAACATCTTGTCCCCTCACCCTTTATGAAACCTATTTTGCATAAATCATTCGATATTTCAGAAGATGATATTACCACTTTCCCCCATTTCATCCAAGAATAGAAGATGAATTTATAATGTATAATTTTTTATACAAAATACTCCTACGCTATTCACTATTAGTTATTAGTTATTAGTTATTAACTATTATTCAATTTCCTTCAAATCTCCACATACCTTTCTAAAGGTGCAACTTGCACATTTTTTCTCACTTTTGGTTCTCGTAAATGAGGTATGGGCAATCGGCTCATTTCTCACCACATCACCATCGATCAAAAATTGTTTTTGGAAATCTACATCTTCGACAAGTTTAGCAATAATTCAATCTATATCAGCCTTTTCTATCTTGCCACCAATCTGCTTGAGACTAGGTAAATAGACTTCATATCCAGACATTTCTACGTTTTCTATATCGATATCTCATTTCAGAAGAAGCTTGAGCGCATAGATTTTGAGCTGATCAGAAACGCCGTCATCTATCTTTTCTTGTCCAGATTTCCAATCGATGATCAAATATTTTTTCTCGTCAAAAATGACTCCAAAGTCTGGAGAAGCCATAATATTGATATTTTTGAGTGAGGGGATACTTCCAAGTTTGAGTTTCATGCTCTCGAAGTCTTTGGTTCTAGGACTTTCCACAAAGACCATCTTTGCCGTTTTGAAATAATGTTGTACCTTTTCATTCCAGTCACTTGCGACAAAGACATCAAGGTTATGATGGACCTTTCAAATAACAGTATCTAATTTATCATCAATTTCTTCTCCATAATAATGCTCAGAAAGTCCAAATCTCTGCTCTCTATCATAGCTGGTATAATCTCTGTCTTTAGACAATTGATATTCTGTCCTCATCTCTTCAGCAATCGCATCTTTCAAAATCTGAATGTCTCCATCAGACAAAGGGCGCTGCTTAAGAAGTTTAAGATAGTCTGAAAGGAGATGGTGGGTTTTTTCCCCGACTCGCATTTCTAGACTTTTGAGGTTTTTCAAAAGCAAAGTGTCTAACCAAATTTTCTGATTAACGTCCTTGAGGGCAAAAGGATAATAATTGAAGAAATACTTTTTGTTACAATACTCCAAGACAGTGATTCTCGTTGTCGACCATGTCAAAGTGTTGGCACGCTGATGAGAGTTTTGGTACATATGTAGGGGGAAAAATATAAATCATCAAAGTCACTATACCCATCTGACTGTCTATATCAAACTTTTTTTCCATAAACGAAAAATCAAGCTCCGTAAGGAACGGTTTGAAACCGTTCCCTACAAAAAAACCTACGAAAAAAGGACCATCCGTAGACAGTCCTCTTTCTCTAAAAAATCTTTCAGATTTTAAAAGTTTAAACGAATAAACGACTAAGCGTTTAAACCTACCTACCGACAGGCAGGCGTTTCCCTCTTTATATTTCAAAAAAGACTCCTTCATTCAACATTAAGCATTCAACATTCCTGCTTCGCAGGTTTAATCATCATACCCTTGCTCTTCAAGCGTCATTCCAATCAAAGAATCTTCTTGAGGAAGATCTCCATTAGTTGACTGAGGATCTCTATTGATATAGACAAACATCGGCATCAACATTGGCACTCTTCCGATAATCTTAGCGATAAATTCACCAAGATCTTCCTTGAGTTGCTTCAAATTATCTTTGACGTCCATACGTTTTTTGAGGTTATCATTGTATTTAGCTCTTGCGAATTCTACGATCTGGGTATGAATACTCTTCACTTCAGAAGAATATACGAATCCTCTGGATTCAATCTGGATATTTCCCACGAGCTCATTGCTCTTGGTATCTACCTTGAAGATCAAAGAAACGACACCATTTTGTGCCATGATATGACGAGCCTTGATAACATATTCACCAGAGATATGTCCTTGTCCCTTTCCATCGATCATGATGGTATCGAGCTTAAGTTTTTTATCTCCGATCAAGACGATATCGTCATAGAGTTCTATGATTGTCCCATTTTCCAAGGGCATCAAGATATTTTGTTCTTGCATTCCTAGGTCTAGAGCCAATTTTTTGTGAGCATATCTATGCTTCATCGTATCAAAGAATGGCATGAAGAAGTTTGGTTTCAAAAGACTCAAAAAGAGCTTATGATCTTCCGCACATCCATGTCCACTGGTATGGACATCCATTTCATTGTTGGTAATCAATTCTACTTGTTGTCCAAGTAAATCATTTTGCATCTTATTGATAGCAAGTTCATTTCCTGGAATAGCTGAAGAAGACATCAAGATGGTATCTCATTTTTTGAGTTGTACGACAGGATGTTCACTTCTCGACATTCTCGTCAAAGCAGCGAATTCTTCTCCTTGAGCACCGGTACACAAGATAAGAACTCTTTCATCTGGCATGGTATTTACATCATCATCCAATTTGCGAATCATTCCCTTAGGGACAGTAATATAGCCCAATTCCTGACAGATATCGATATTGTTGATCATAGATCTTCCTGAAAGGAAGACGACTTTGTTGTATTTGATAGCACTATTGATGATCTGGATCACTCTTCCAATATTGGTAGCAAAGGTTGCAATAACCATTCTTCACTTGACGGTCTTGATTTGGTTTTCTACCGTCTCTCCAATCACTTTCTCTGATTTTGCTCGACCTGGAGTCTGAGAACCAAGACTATCTCAGATATAGAGCTTTACTCCTTCAGTTCCAATTCTTGCAATCTTTGCAAGATCAGTAGGTCTATCGATAGATGGGGTATGATCTATTTTGAAATCTCATGAATCAAAGATGATTCCCTTAGGCGTCTGGATAGACAAAGCGAGAGATTCTGGGATATTGTGATTTACTCTCACAAATTCTACCGTGAAACATCCTAGCTTCACAAGATCCATATCAGGATCTATAAGTTTGTACTTAAGCATATTTGCTTTCTTAGGATCATCAAAAGTTTTCTTGATAATACCCAAAGCCAATGGCGTCGTATAGACAATAGGATATCCTAAATCTTCGATGATATCTCTCAATCCTCCGATATGATCCAAATGACCATGAGTAATCAAGATTCCTCTGATTTTTGTCTTATTTTTCTTGAGGTAAGAAATATCTGGAATGATATAATCGGCACCAAGTTCTTCAGTAGCTGCGAACTCCATTCCTGCATCGACGATAATGATATCGTTTTTGTATTCGATAAACATACATTGACCTACTTGTTCCATACCGATCAAACTTCAGAGTCTGACAGGGATTTCATCCTTCTTGATAAGTTTTTTAGGATCGTCTATGACCGTAACGGGTACATTTCTATGACGTAAGAAAGCCTCAGAAGTGATTTTTTCTCTTCCTCCTGAAATTGAAGGTCTTTTGGGAGCATAAGATCTTTTTTGGTTGTTTTTGTTGTTGAAATTAATAGAAAGATTTCATTGCATTGTTGTTTCATTCATAATAATATGGTGTATAAAATTTAAAAATAATTTATGGTAATAAGAGGACAGAAATTTTATGTATAAAGATGCCCCCATGGATACCCTGAAAGACTTAAGAAAGAGCTGTAAAGAAAGGAATATTCCTATCATAAGTACCCCAACCGAACGCTTCCTGCACAAGCTCCTTCTCGCATATAAGCCAGATGTGGTACTAGAACTGTGATGAGCAGTAGGATACAGTGGGATCTCTATGGCCAAGAAACTTCAAAGACGATGAGGAACCATCTATTCATTTGAAATCTCCTACCCTGCGTATCGAGAAAGTTTACAACACGCAAATACAGATCAGATCTTTAATCTTATCTCTTATCCGTATAATTGTTTACATGTAGCTTTGGAAAAGCTTTTACCAAAAAAGAAAGTAGACTTTGTCTTCATAGACGCGCAAAAAGCACAATATGGAGCCTATCTGGCAAAAATAGAAAACATTATACATGATAAGACGGTGATAATCATTGATGATGTCATCAAATACCACCATAAATTAACTTCATTATACAGATATCTTTCCAAAAAGCAAATCAAATGTAATGGGAAAAATGGTCGGACATATACTATTCTTCCTCTTGATAGCGATGACGGAATCATGATAATACAAAATGTTCAGGAATAATTCTTTTAATTAATTCTTTACAAGCAATGAAAAACACCTCAACACCAGAAAAGAAAAGCAAAGTATTTTCACGAAAGATATGGGTAATAGTTGGGATAGTAATAGGATTTTGTATAGGACAAATCATAGCAATATTTCATCACCCCTGAATCATAGAGGAGAAGACGACACCTTATGTATATAACATCAATGAATGAGAGTTGACAAATCCAGCCCTAAACTATGAATACGGACAAAGCATCATGGACAATAAGGAGGTAAATCTAGAAGGATATTTAGGAGAATATATTCAACAAAAAAAATATAATAATGAAATCAATCATGTCTCAGTATATTATAGAAATCTCAATAACGGAAATCGATTTGGAATCAATGAGAAGGAAATGTTTTCACCAGCAAGTTTGATGAAATTGCCTCTACTCCTCGTCTATCTCAAAAAGATAGAAAAAGATCCGAAACTTTGGGACGAAAAAATAGTATATGTCAAAGATGCTAGCGAAGAAAATTACAAACAAAATGTAGAGCCAGAAGAAACTTTAATAAATGGACAAGCATATACCGTTAGAGAACTTTTGACACATATGATCAAATATTCTGACAACAAAGCCTCCGTTTTATTAGAGAAAAACATTCATCTAGAAGATTATCAAAGAGCGTTCACAGAGAACAACCTTGTTTTTCCACCCATCATTGATGGAAAATTTGATAATAACCTCAAAGTGATAGACTATGCAAGATTTTTTAGAATACTCTTCAATGCTTCCTATGTAAACAAAGAGCTATCTAACTATGCATTACAACTACTAACTCAAATTGATTTTAAAAACTGATTAGTTGCTGAAGTAGACAAAAACATAACCATCGCTCATAAATTTGGCGAAAGAGGCATCATAGGACGAGACGGGGTAGAACAGAAACAGCTTCATGATTGTGGTATCATATATTATCCACAACATCCTTACGTACTCTGTGTTATGACCAGAGGATATGAGCTCAAAACACTTGAAAACATAGTCAGTGATATCTCCAAGAAAGTATATCAAGAAGTAAAAAGAAAATATACAGAATAGGAAATCACAGTTCAACTAGGATTCAAAGAAGAAAAATCGAGAAGTTTTAGTCTTGCATTTTTTCGTAAAAAATAAATACTAGCAGAAGAAATAAATACAAAAGCCATGAAAACAATTGGGCAAGAAACTGAAAAGGGAATAGCCAACATTTATGACTATTACCTCAGTGAGATCAATGAAAAGGAAATATATATTTCCCAATTCAGTGATATCACAGCACGATTTATCAAACAACACTGCGAGACGCTCTTCAGAAAGAAGATTGTCTGCAAAAGCAAGATCGTATTTGCAGTACTCGTAATCCAGACAGACAAAGGACTTCGATGTTTCTTTGGGACTAATTACATTAATTACCCAATGGAAACATGCCCTGGCACCAGGAATTCTCAAGGGATCAAAACCTATGAGAATTGCAAGAGACTTTGCAAACAAGACTTTCACGCAGAAACATGCGCCATTTATTTATGCGAAAGAAATAATTTTTCAGCACAGGGAGGACATATGTATATTACAGGACACCCATTTTGCTGCCCCAATTGTGAGGGAATCATAGAAAGATATGGTATCACCTATGCAAAATCATTTGATAGTGCATACGAAAAACATTTCGGGAAATAACAATATATCTGCCGGCGTGAAGTATTCTTCACCCGATTTTTTTTATAAAAAAACAGACAAATATTGAAGAAAAAATCAACGAAAAAATAGCCTAAAAAAACAAATACCATCTATATAACAATTCACCGATAAGCGAACAGCAAAAAGAGCTGTTCTTCTTTATTTTTTCATTGATTTTAGTAGTATCGAAGTGATAATTTTTTGCACTACA
>CAIVDB010000077.1 GCA_903904545.1 uncultured bacterium
TGAATGAGTCCATATCGATGCCCAGCAACACCAGATATTAGCGAGATTGGTATTCGAAAACATAAGCAACAATTTATAGTTAGATGACATATTATTGGAGCATAGTTCAAACGAAACAAAACAAATAAAGGAAAAAAAATTTAGTAAGATAGTATAAAATATGGATAAAATACATGATACGAATATAAGTTTTTTGAGAAAATATTTGGATGAATCCCAATTTAATTGGATAAATTATGATTCACAAATAGCTATTTCTTATTTTTCAAGTGGTGGTTGAACTCATTTGTACCTAATTAAGAACTGAGACAAAAAGTTTTTAGCGAGGATAAATTTTTTTCCTGGTAAAAATGATTGGAAAGTAAAAAAAGTCGAATTTGAAACATTGAAAGAAATAGAGCATTTGAACATATCACCCAAAGCGTATGTGTTGAACGAAAATAATGATCTCAACCAAGATTTAATCATAGTCGAATATATCGAAGGAGAAAATATCGTTGAATGCTCAGAATCAGATATTATTTTTCTCGTCAAAGACTTAAAAAAATTACATACTTTCGCCAAAGATTACGATAAAGAACAAGCATTGCCTTACCAATGTTCTATTTATAATGAATTCTCAAATGGCGAAGACAAAAAAATAGAAAAATATAATTTTCAAGACATAGAAACGATATTTTCGAAATACAATTCAATCAAAGAAGATTTGGGTAAATGGTTCAACAATTTATCTCTATTCGATAATTGTAAAAATTTATGCTTATGTCATGGCGACTTAAAATCAGAAAATATCTTGAAAACAGAAAAAGGAATCATGCTTATTGACTGGGAATGCTCAGATATTGATATACCAGAAACTGATATTGGAAGATTATTTTCATGATGTACCTTCACAAAGGAACAACAAGATATTTTCTTGAAAGAATATTACGGAAAAATACCAGCAGAAGACATAATGAACAGAATTTTATCCATTAAAATCGTTTTAGATTTCTTTCGTATCATCGAAAACTACTGCATATACAAGAGAAAACCATTTAATGCACTGAATATGTTAGACGATCTTAATCAATATCAAAAAAATCTAGAAGTAATAAAAAAAATCACAAGCTACCATTAACCCAAATACACTAGAAAAATTCATCTTAGATTTACATACAAAAAGACTAATATAAGAGAAAATCAAATTAACTTGAGACAGCTTTTACCAATCTTTTTTCTTTCAGGAGATTTATATCAAAAAAGGTTAAAAATCAATAAAAAATATAATAAATAAAGAAAAATTAGAGAAAAAAACCAAGCAATATAAGATTGTGAACGCATATATTGATATCCATAAGGGACAATCTGATTATCAAAAACACCATAAAGAGATCTTAAAACAATGTCATCATCCCAATCACCCTCTACATTATAAAACCCATTATCTAAGGTAAATTCTTGATAAAAAAGTTTTTTTGTTGATAGGGCAAATCCCGTCTGATATATCATATAAAGTTGTTCCAAAACAACACCAGAAGATATGACATAGTTAATTTGATAGCCAGAAGTTAAAAGTAATTGGACATCGTTATAGTACATAATTCCATTATGTTGTTCTGTTCATGAAGAAACTTCTACAACGATAGGAAAACGATCTGGCATTTCACCTATCACCTTATGATATCAAAATTTTGATTGATACCAGAAAAAAACCACCAAAACGGGTATAAGTATAAATAGAATCACAGCAAATAGATACATCAAAACCTTACGATATTTAGAATAGAATGCTTCCTGGAAACAAAACATATGAAAAAAGGAAATATAAAAACATATTATATATAGCCATTAAACATTACGAGTCAAATTTAATTTTAAAAAAATCACGACCTAATCGTCATGACTCATACTCTTATATTTCAAAAATAACTCATTCACTAAACATTAAGCATTCAACATTCAACATTACTTTCCAAGGTATCCGAGTTCTACTTTTTGAGGTAACTTAACCACCTCTGCACTTACATCTACCACATCTCTTCTGAGAGAACTGGATTGTACAGTGTCCCAATTATATTGTTTATACTCAAGCATCTTAGTTTTTAATATCTCAAATTGAAAAGAAATTGAACTCAATTTTTGATTTTCTAACCTCAAAAAATATCCACGGGTAGACGACATATTCACTAAATACAAATAAGAAAGAACACAAAAGACCAAAACAAAAGACAAAAGACCTACTTTCAAAATTTCTATCACATCATCATATCTTCTGTACTTATGCAAAAACGAACCATACAGTTTGGTTATCGATTTTTGTGGTACAAAAGCAAAAGTTTTCATAAAATAACTGTCTATAAAGTCATAAAGTCTTAAGGTCTATAAAGTCAAAAAGATTCCGCCATTTATAATTTATAATTTATCATTCATAATTCCCTTCTCGATTACTCTCAATTTTGCGCTTCTCGCAGCCTTATTTTTGGCTACTTCAGTATAATGAGGAAGCACGACTTTCTTGGTCAAAAGGACAAAATCTCCAGTATCGGCCAAGGCTTGAAAACATTTTTTCACAAGTCTATCCTCTAGACTATGATAGCTCATTATTGCACATCTCCCTCCAGAATTCAAGAGCAAAGGAAACTTTTTTAGAAAGGTCTCTATATTACGTAGTTCACCATTTACTTCGATCCTAATCGCTTGAAAGATCACAGCAACAGCACTATTTCCTAACCCGCATTGTCCCAAAACATGTTTGAGATCGAAGGTCGTCGCTATCTTAGTTTTTCTTCTTTCACGAACAATGACTTGAGCGAGCTCTTTTGCTTTTTCTTCAGTAAAATCTCCATAGTGAATAAACAAATAACTTAAGTCTGACTCAACATACGTATTGACTACTTCCAAAGCAGACATCGTCATTGTCTGGTCGAATCTCATATCTAAGGGAGCATTTCCCTTCAATGAAAATCCCCTTTCCGTAGCCATAAAATGCTCTAAATTTACTCACAAATCCAAAAGAATATAATCAGCCTTTTGCTCTTTCAGCACCTCATCTATCTCCGCATACGACTTTTGTAAGCATGCTACTTGCTCATCCTCCCTGACAAGGGAGGGGGACCCGACTAGGGTGGTGGGTTTGATACGGAGCTTGGCCTTATCGAGCATGCTCTCATCCACATCCAATCCAATAATTTTCGCATCGGGAAATTGCTCAGCCATCACAAGCGTATGACCTCCATGTCACAAAGTTCCATCGACAATCAATTTCGAATGTTCAGGGACAAAAGACAGTACTTCTTTGAGCAAAACCGGACTATGTATAATCATATTGAGACACATTTAGACATAAATTAACAATGTCCGTTCTAAGAAAACATGACGAAAATGCAAAACATTCTCTAGAGAACTTATTGATTTCCCTACCTATTTATCTATCCTCTCACCAATTATCAAACATTAAAATCCAAAATTTAAAATCCAAAATCCAAAATTATGTTATTAAAGCCCGGTCATCAAAAATTCTGCACCATCACGAAAAAAGGAAGCCTGTATACCTTCCATAATTTTAGAGATTTTCATCGAAACACAAATAATGAAGACATCCAGAAACCCCATCGAACAGAGGAACAAGTAGATCTCAAGAAGATAAACTGAGTATATATGTACATCTGCCCCTTTGCATTTTACGATATGGTAGGCCACACCATCATGGAGTTTGTTTTTGAAGATAAAAAATCTGTCTGCCTCACCGTAGAAGGAGAACAGTATATAGGGAAAGACTACTCATTTTGGACCGCATTATACCCAGGATATCGTTTGAGATATATTCGAGGATCTCTACAAGATGTTATCGGACTAAGAAAACATATAAGGAAGGATACCCTAAGCAAATATCCACTCCATATGGACAAGCCAACACTACAAACCTTATTCGAGGATCTTATCCAAGCAACAAATTATAGTAAAAATCATGAACTTCCGTATGGTTTAATCGCCAATAATTGCACCTCCAGTATATGGAACATTGCAAGGAAGACACTTCCAATTCCCAAGACCCATCGGAGCCTCATTTTCAATAAATTTCTTCCCGCATTCTTGCATAGATTAGGCATTATCAAACTAGGAGAAAAAGAAATTATTAGAGAGAAGAAATAATACATAGGTTTTTTAGAATGTAATCTTCTACATGAAAATTATTTCAAATGCATGGGAGAAAATCTTTAAAAAACAAGGTAAGTTTTTCTATGAACCCCATACTGATATGCTAGGGGTAATTAAACAATTAAAAAAGGATAAAGCAAAAACAGTTTTGGATCTCGGGTGCTGAACATGAAGACATACCGTACAACTTGCTAAAGAAGGTTTCTCAGTATATGGGTTGGACAATTCAATACAGGGAATCCAAACCAGTAGAGAGCGACTCAAAGAGGAGAAACTAACGGCTCATTTTATGCTTCAGGAAATGACAGAAAACTTTCCATGGAGAAACGATTTTTTTGATGCCATTATTTGTATCCAGGTAATCCATCATGGAAATATTGCTACCATCAAGAAGATAATCGCCGAAATAGAACGCGTAGTAAAGAAATGAGGCTTTATTTTTATAACGGTACCAAATCACAAACACCCAGCAACAAAATTCAAAGAAATAGAACCGAATACCTATATTCACCTTGATGGAATAGAAAAATGAATGCCACATCATTATTTTACGCCAGAAGAATTAAAAGAATTTTTTGTCCATTTCGACATAATAGATATTCACTTAGATAATGTAGACCATCTCTGTCTCTCTGCATTCAAACGTTAACAATAAATTTCGAGCATTAAACATTCAAGATTATAAAAAGACTCCATCATTAAACACGAGCGATAGCGAGCCCCGCAGAACTGCGGTGGTTAAGCATTAAACATTCAAGATTATAAAAAGACTCCGCCACTAAACATTAAGCATTAAACATTCAACATTACAATGTAAGCCATTGTTTTTCCATTCCTTTTCTGTATACTGCAAACAACCCAATTTTACTATGGGAAGAAATTCCCTATAAAACTTTTTTCATGAAAATTTGATTAGTCGGATCCACCAACGTAGGAAAATCAACCTTATTCAATAGATTGATTGGCCAGTTTAGAGCAATTGTCACAGACATTCCTGGGACAACGAGAGATATTTTGGAACACAAAACACACATAGAACATATTGGTGAGGTCACTTTTTTGGATAGTCCAGGATTGTTAGATTTTCAGGAAGAGCGAGTCTATATCCAGAAGATTATTAATGAAGCAGATGTCTTACTTTTCGTTGTAGACGATACGATAGGAATTACAGGGAAAGAACAACATATCTTATGATACATCATGGATAAGAACAAAAAAGATCAGACACTATTTATCGTCAATAAGATCGACGTGAAATATAAAGAGAGTGAAACAGAGCTTGCCATAAGCGATTACTACGATTTATGATTTGATAATGTAATAGGAATTAGTGCGAAAAAAGGAAGAAATGCAGACATCTTGCAAGAAGAGATAGTGAAACTCTGTCGTAGTATTATCATTAGTGGTAAGGAAAAAAATCCAGATGCATTACCTGCATCTCGTGGAATACCTATTGCAATTATCGGAAAACCAAACGCAGGGAAATCTACCCTCCTCAACAAAGTTATCTGAAGAGAACTCTCCAAAGTAGAAAACATACCCAATACTACACGTGATTATATCACGGCAGATATCTGTATAAATAGAAAGTGGTTTACAATCTATGATACTGCAGGGATTTCTAAAAAAGGAAAGATGCATAGTATTGTAAAAATTGCATATAAAAAGACATTGGATATGGTAAAATACGTGAGACCAGTCATCATCTATATGATAGATGCTACAGAAGGGATATCTCACAGAGATCTTACCATCTTCCAAGAGATACAAGTCCAGGCGTTACCTATTATGTTTTGTGTAAACAAGAGCGATCTTGTAACCAAAAAAGAGATTAAACAAATAGAAAATATGGTCGTTGCACATCTCGACTTCGCTAAATATATCCCGGTACTTACGATGTCTGCCAAGACAGGAGAAGGGATAGACAAGATCTTTGCCATGGCCAAAGAAATGAGAAAAGAAGCAGAAAAAAGAATAGACACAGGACTCCTCAACAAAACGGTGAGTGCAGAATACATCACAAGACCACCAAGATTCCCAAAAAATAAAATCTGCAAAATACTCTATATTACCCAAACAGACATCAATGCACCAACCTTTGTGGCCTTTATCAATCATAAGTCGAGAGCCAACTTTGCCTTCAAAAAGCGACTAGAAAACACAATTAGAAAACACTTTAGATTTGTCGGGACACCTATTGTGATCAAGTTCAAAGATAGAGAAGAAAAGAGGAATGAAAAAACTGAACAAGAAAAAGAATTCGAAAGAGAATACGGACCAGAAGAAGAGTAGACCATCTTTATTTTCATGGATATCCACATGAAACATCTCAAAATCAGCATATATGTATTCATTCTTCTACTCCTAGATCTTACGACAAAATATTTTTTCTATCCTCACACTGCATTCAATTCACCCTATATCACACCGACTCTAAATACAGGCATAGCGCGGTCTTTACCTGTACCTTTACGAATAGTGGGGATCATTACATTGGCTGTTATAGGAGGAATATATTATATATACAGTAAAAAGCAGACAGGGTGGCTAGCGGTCAGTTTCTTTTTGGCAGGAGCCCTTGGAAATCTCATAGATAGACTCGTTTTCGGAGGCGTAAGAGACTTTATCAATATAGGAATATTCAACTTCCCTATTTTCAACTTGGCAGATATTTTCCTCAATGTAGGAATTGTCTTACTCTTACGGCAAACTTTTATCCTTGAAAAGAAAAAATAGTTGTGATGATTACCTATATAAGATTTTTATAACTTATACACGATTATGATAAAAACCATCATTTTTGATTTCGCAGGGGTTTTGACTCCTAGTAAATGCTTCCCACAAATAGCAAAGAATTTAGGAGAACAATATAGAATAGACTCAAGTATAATCATGAAAAGCCTATACGATGCTGAAGAAAATTACGTTATAGGAAAGGAAACAACTGAATCTTTTTATAATAATTCTTGTAAGCCTTTGTGAATTTCTTTTGCTGATTTTTTTCATCATTTCCAAAGTTGGTATATATTAGATGAGGATATTTTGAGTTACATCAAACAACTAAAGGGAAAATATGAAATAGTTCTCCATTCGGATAATTTCGAAATCATATCAGAGGAACTAAAAAAGAACCCTAAATTAACAAGTATATTTGATCAAATGATTTTTTCTAATGATATAGGATATAACAAGACACAAAGAGCGGCCTTTAAGTTTACGTTAAATAAAATCAATAAAGAGCCTAACGAATGCATCTTTACTGACGACAAAGAGAAAAATCTAGTTGCCGCGGAAGAATTGGGAATCCATACAATATTATATACTTCTTTGGCTGATTTCCAAAATAAATTAGAAAATTATCTCTCTACGCAAAATATATAAAGTTTTTCTACGAAAATATTCTTCCTTGAAAAAAGAAAACAAAAAATTACAATACCAAGCAACACCAATAAACCACTTCCTAATAAACCAATAAACTATTGATTTACATAGGATACTATCGTTTTATAACCTTATTAAATAAGATGCAATACACAGGAACCGTAAAAGTTATTGGACCAAAAGAAGAAATTGGTGCAAACGCGCTTGTCAAACAAACCGTTGTTTTGGAAGAAGACACAGACAGAGAATTCAAAGGAGGATTGGCAGTAGATTTCTTCAAAGAAAAAACTGAGCTTCTTGATGGTATCAATGTTGGAGACATGATTACTGTTTACATCAATACTAGAGTAAACGAGTCTAAGACACAAGCAGGAAAGTTCTTCAATAGCATCACATGCCGAAAATTAGAAAAAGGAGAAGGATCTTCAAAGAAATCAGAAAGCAAAGACGACGATCTACCATTCTAAATAATGTCAATTGTCATTCCGGCAGCCTGCCACGTAGAACTGCGTGGCCAAGTGTTGCGGCCGGAATCTTAAATTATAAAAAAGAGGCCACTTGGCTTCTTTTTCTTATTTCAAAAACTTAATACTATCCAACAAACCAGATTCCCGATTCCTAATTCCCGATTCCCAATCCAAAATTCTCTTCAAAAAGAATCCTTCATTCAACATTCAAAATTCAACATTCAAAATTCTCTTCAAGCTAATTTCCCTTCACTACTTCTCCATTTACCTCCATTTTGATCCTTGATTTCAATTTAGATACCGTACTATATCGAGGAGGACTAATAACAATTTTTGCCCCTGCAATTTCAGGATAGGACACAATGATTTCTCTTGCCTTATCTCTCTCTAAACCCACAACACGAGACTTGATATCAGGCAAGATACCATTGATGTCAGTAGTAAAATCATAGGATTGTAAGACACTTACTTTAGTAGGAACAACAAAAACCCCAGATTCAGCTTTCAAGTTTTTAAAGAAAGAAATTGAATTCTTGTCGATAGTCAATGATTTGATTTTATCTGTAGATCTCTGCTGGAGATAGAGATGTACTAACTCGAAAATAGATTCCCTTTTGACAGTAGGAAACACAAAACGAACGATAATAGAACCATCCATGATTGGCGTTCTAGAACCAATAGGCGTACGAATCAGAATGTTTTTTATTTCTACATGAATCAAATCATTAAAAGAAAGAACAACAGAATCCTTATCAACAAAATGAGATAAAACTATATTTTTCTTCTGTTGAAGGACATATTCCAATAATTTACCCGAAAGGATTTCTATGTCCTTCTCAGTAATAAGTCACTTAGTTTGAAGTGATCATCAAGAAAAGACATCGGCTGCCTTTCCATAGACTTGTTGCATATGAAAACTCGTCTTCATATTTCTGATAAATAAATTTGTTCCTTTATTCAGATTCCCTCTAGTTCACATAAGAATTCATTCCTCATCTACTTCCATAGCACGCAAAGACACAGAAGAAATTCAAGGATTTTGTTCTGTTCAAGCAGGAATAGAAAATTCCTTTTTAGCTACAAACATACGACCGTCCTCTGTAGAAAACTTTGTATCAGGAAGGAAGGAAAGTTCTTTAGACGTCTTATTAAACAATAATACAACTCATTCTGAAGGGTGTTGGATATATTTGATATTAGAAACATTCGTACGCAAATCATATTTATAATCCAAAAATTGATTTTGATAGGGAAGAGAAAGATACCTAGAGGTCTTCTGATAGTGCAAATCAGTAATTGGATAATAACGGAAATTGTAAATCACATTTTCTGCTTGATTTGCAGGGCTTATTTTGATACGAGCACTCGGCAAAATGATAGAGTACAAAAGGTATAAGATCAAGAAAACAAAAAACACTTCAAATCAAAAAACGACATAGAATATATAGTTTTTCTGAGCATATACTTGTAAATGAAATCTCTTAATATTAAAGAAAAAATTAAAGACAAGCCTAAAAATCTTTAAAATCTTATGTTTTTCTTGATGTTGGACAGCAAGTCCAAGACTAGAAAAAAAATATTTTGCTTTATCTGTTTTAGTAATAAAAAATGCTGTAATGTGTTTTTTTTCTAATAATTCTTTGATTTGAACTCACCATCGTTCGTTATCAAAGAAAGCATGCTCAGGATCAATAAAAATATGAACAGTTCTATTTTCAGGAACTTTTTCTAATGTTTTGAATATTTTATATAAACTATGTTCTTTGAGAAAAAACAATTTCATAGAGAAGACTCAAGGGAAAGGTAAAAATATTTATGAAGAAGTATGATTTTTTCGTCTCCTATACACAAAAAAACACCATAACGCCAACAATATTGCAATATATTGTTTGATATCTATCATGATATGTCCAAATGAAATAACTCAATGTCTAGGATAATGTTGAAACATCAAAATAATACCAACAAGCAAAGACAAAAGAGAAAATCATAATATACCATAACCGAATGTTTTTCTTTTTTTGATAAGCCTGATAAGAAGGACAACCAACAAGGATCCCAAAGATAAAAACAATCCAATAGGATACACCAGATTAAACTTATTCCATTGACTCTCAGAATGAAACGATTTTATTCATAGAAAAGATTCTGTAGGAATGCCTATAAAATTATCTCCCATCAAAAGAAAGATTCACAAAGGAACCAAAGACAAACTCAATGAATAAAATAAGATATCTACCCATATTTTTTTATTTTCTATTCTTTTTACTTTCTTTAGAAAAAGACCTATGGAAAGAGCTATTCCAAGGACAACTCCAACAAAATGGAATCTATATCCATAAGGAGAAAGCAAATGGAACAGGGAGGTCATACTAGTAGGAAACAATCCTTCATCAAAAATAAATTGAACATAAGATCACAAAAAA
>CAIVDB010000078.1 GCA_903904545.1 uncultured bacterium
AGAAAATCTGGTTCTTCTCGAATCACTGCTTCTTCTTCTCTCTATGATCTCAATAGAACTTCTTACACTTTCACCTCTTCTGATGATGGTGAGCATACTTTCTCCAATCTTGTTTCCTTCGCTGATAGTTCTTATGAATATAGATTAGTTGTCTACGATGATGACGATAATGATATCGATGGCACTAAAGATTTTGATCTTAATGGTGGATCTTCTAGTTCTAGTTCAGTAGATGGTTTTACTGCTAAAGAATTGGCAACCGTCCAAAAAATGTACGATAGATGGGATGATATGATTACAGAACTCAAAGATAATTATTCTAGATTGGACAATAGTTCTACTCGACAAAATAGATCAGATGACTTCTATGATGATATGTGAGATATCTTGGATGATAAATCTAATAGAACCTATGATGATTATGATGAATTCCGAGATGGATTCCTCTCTTGGTCAAGCTACACTATAAGTGTAAGATAATCATTAATTTAGAGGATAAAGCTTTGCTCCTTACTCCTTATCTCAAGAAAAATGTGGAAAATTCCACATTTTTTTGGTAAGAAGCTGTTGCAAGTATACCCAAAATACATAAACACACTATGTTTATCCTTCATCAGCATACTTGATGTCTAACAAAAAATCATTTACCCTTTTGGAAGTAATTGTTGCTGTCACGCTTTTTTTCTTTATATTTACGACAATCATTTCTCTCTACAGTAAAATGATAAACATCAAATACAATATCCAAGCCAAACAGACTTTGATCCAATGATCTCATGATATGATAGAAAGAATTAACTTTCTTTTGAAAAATTATACCATAGATTATGAGGAATATTTCAATAGACAAAGAATCGGATGTGTTGGCACCACATGACTATGAAACACTTTCTCCTGGAATATTGGAGTCCAAGGATATTGTACAAATTTTTCTGCATATGGGAATAATAATGCCCTCACTACAAGCGGACTTTACTTGATTTATTATTGTAGTTCTCAAGATAAAGAAACGCCTCCATCTCTACCTTATTATGTTCTGACCTGAACTATTCAGCAGGGATCGTGATGTGCAATTACAGGATTTCAATCTTTTGGGCAGTATTATCAGCAATTTCGAGATAGAAAAAAAGATGTAGATAACACTCCCGGTGCAGTAGGAGATGAAGACGATGATAGCGTCCTTCTATGACCTGCAGCTATCCTCAATGCAAGCGGCGTACAGGAACTTTATCTCATCTCTCCTGATCATAAAGAAAGAATTTTTCTCAGAAGAGCTCTCGTAGAGAGTGGTAATTGGAATGGGACATGAGGAGTAAGCTGAGATAATGAGTTCCTTTATACTATCCAGATATTAAAACTCAGGTCGTTCGATGCTGGGGATCATCATAATTTCGATTCCACAAATTCATCTGGTATCTATGATGGTAAAATCGATACCTGGGCCTGTGATATAGCGCAATGATTTTCTTGTCATGGAACCCCCGTAGGGAATACTATTTATTCATGATATAAACTCCCCGCAGATGCAAATGACGGTCGAGTAAATCTCTTTGATCAAGATATCACTATCAACAAATGGAACCTCATGATCTATCCAGATAAGGATCCCGACTATGCCCTCGCCGATGATTCTGCTCAAATATCTCCTTATTTTACACTTTCCCTCCAAAGTAAACTCTATAGCAAGATTTGGCTCAAGAGAATCAAACCCAATCCTATTGATAGTTTTCAATTTACCCTCCAAACAAGTTTTGGTGTAAAGTCTGTATATACGCAGTAGTTTTTTCCTTACAAAACCTGTTGAGATTGGTGAGAGAATACATATATTTTTCCTGTATTTTACTTTTCTACAATAAAGATTAATGACAGAAAAAGAAACAGAACACCTCTGAGAACGTGAGGTGCGTATCGCTAAAATAGACAAAATGAAGGCAATGGGAATCATTCCCTATGCTCAGTCTTTTCACGGAAAACAGCAGGTTGCTGACATCATCGCGCAGTATGATGCTACAGAACTTCGCAGTATTGATGACATTATTTTGGCTCCTCAACAACAAGTAAAGACTGCAGGAAGAGTGATGCTCTACCGTACGCATGGAAAGCTTGCCTTTGCAAGATTGCTGGATAGTACTGAGCAAATTCAATTGATGTTTCATAGCGAAAATTGTAAAATAACGACCAGCAACACATTACGCGAGTGAAACGAGCACGTTACGCATTACGCGAATGCAGTGAGTGCGTTACCCTGAGATATGACTGCTTATAAATTTATGGAGAAAATGGTAGATGTGGGCGATTTCATTGGTGTAGAATGAGAAGTATTCAAGACGCATAAGGGAGAACTCACTATTTTCGTATCGTCATTTACTTTCTTGTCTAAGGCAATTAGACCCTTGCCAGAAAAATTCCATGGACTTCAAGACCAAGAAGAACTCTATAGAAAAAGATACCTCGATCTCACGATGAATCCTGAGACCTACAAAAGATTTTTGTTTAAATCCAAATTTTACCATCTCCTCAGAACTTTCTATATCCAGGAGGGATTCGTAGAAGTCCAGACCAACATCCTAGGAAATTCAGCTTCTGGTGCTGCTGCCAAACCATTTATTACCCATCATAATGACTACGATACTGATGTGTATTTGAGAATCGCCTTTGAAACAGGACTCAAAAAAGCAACGGTAGGAAGATTTGAAAAAGTCTTTGAAATTGGACAAGACTTTAGAAATGAAGGCTCTGATCCGAGTCATCTACAGGAATTTACGCAGGTAGAGCATTACGCTGTCTATCGAAATTATGAAGATAATATGAAATTTACAGAAAAGATGTTTGATTACCTCTTTGAGAATTTAGGAATATCTAAAAAAATCGCTGTCGTGAATAAAGATGGAGAAAGTAAGGAGGTGGACTTCACTACCCCACGAGAAAAAATAGATTACACCAAGGGAATCTTGGATGCTTCGGGGATCGATATTACCAAATATGGAATGGAAGATGCCGATACATTGAGAGCAGATATCCAAGCGAAGAAGATAGAATTTGAAAGAATGGATATCATGGGAACAACTACTTTGATCGATTATTTGTACAAAAAAGTCTTGAGACCTAAGATTGTAGGACCTGCATTTATTTATAATTATCCGGTCATCATGCAGCCACTTGCAAGAGTGTCTGATGAGAATCCAGGCATTGTAGAACAATTCCAACTCCTTGTCAATGGACGAGAAATGTGTAAAGCCTATTCTGAACTTGTAGATCCTCTCTTCCAACAAGCGAACTTTGATAAGCAAGCTGAAGCTGCAGCCAAAGGAGATGAAGAAGCTACCGCCGGAGATGATGACTTCGTGACAGCTATGGAATATGGGATGCCTCCCCAATCTGGTTTCGGTATGGGACTTGAAAGAATTTTAGCCATTCTCACTGAGCAAAATAATCTCAGAGATGTCGTCTTATTCCCTTTGATGAAACCAGAAAAAGCAAACGAAGAAACAAAGGAAGTCACGAATACCCCGATTCCAAATTCCCAATTCCCAATTCCAAATAAACCAATTCCCTCCCTGGACTATTGATCACTTCCTGATGAGCAAGCCGTCAGAAATCTTATGGATAAATATTTGACCGAAACCAAACAGCACTGTGAAGTAGTAGGGAAAGTCATGCGTTACTTTGCGAAGAAACTCTGACAAGACGAGCATCTTCGATATACTGTAGGACTGTTACATGATGTCGATCGAGATCATATTAGCAAAAATGCAGAGAGTCATTTGGGCGAAGCATTTGAAGCTATTATGAAAGAAGGTGGATTCCCTGAGGCAATCACTCAAGATATACAATCCCACTACTCTGTCCAAACGGGGGTTCCTGTGGATTCTTTGATAAGAAAATATCTGATTTCTGTGGACGAATTGAGCTGATTCATCACAGCAGTATCATTAATGAGACCGAATGGCCTCTCTGACATGGAAGCGAAGTCTGTAACCAAGAGAGTCAAAGACAAGGCCTTCGCAAGGGCGGTAAATAGAGATGATTTGCTTAATTGTGAAAAATATCTTGAAATTCCATTGGCTGATTTTGTGACAGAGATGATTGAAGCAATGAAGTAGATTGGAGAGCTTAGATCTTAGACCTTAGATGAAGAAAATCGCCTCACGCTTCGCGACAAACAGTAGTCAAACGGTAGCGCAAATTAAAGCCACTGTTCGTCTATTGTTCCTCTATCGTTAAGCTATTATCTTGATTACTCCAAATATACCAATATACCAATTAATTTTTCAATATAACAAAAAAGGGGCAATGAGATTCCATTGCGCCTTTTTATTGTTAATGATTATAGTTTCAGGGGTTTCTTTAATTATAATGTTCTTTTTTAGACCATATGTTATGTCTATATCACTTACAGTGGTTTCTATAATTATCTTTGCTTATTCTTTCTTAAAAGAAAAAAAGTGGGATGACTAAACAACTGCTGAGATAATTATGCGCTTGTCATCTTCCCCATAGTTGTGCCTGTAATATAATCCCGCTGCACAGGACATCCCTAGTATAAATACAAATATTATCCATGTATAAGAAGCAGGTTCTTCTATAGCAACTGTGCCTGTTCGAAAATCTTTATCTATCACAATCAAATCAAAGATTTTCTGTTTGGCCGTTAACCAAGACCTTTCAGCCCCTGGCCTCGTTTCTTTTTTTACAACAATGGGCATTTTGGAAGGATTATCCTCAAATTTCATCTTTAGATAAAATGGAATTCTTTCTATTACTTCTTCAGATAATTTTGAGCCCTCGATCTTTGACAGAAGGATAACTTCTCCTGTATGGATCTCGGTATTAATCCTTTTGGATCCTAATGAATCCAACACCTGATTCAGGACTGTCTTTGTAGAGTCTGGCATTTCTTGCCATACAATTCTACTTAAATCATCAGGAGCGACTGTTGAGCCAGTTTCATACCGGCAACTACTTAGTGTAGTGGCAGCGATTATCATCACTATCCACAAAA
>CAIVDB010000079.1 GCA_903904545.1 uncultured bacterium
AAACAAATGTGAGTACATTTCTTTTTAAAGAATATATTTTAAAGAAGAAATAAATAAAAGAAACAATAAGAAACAATATTTATTTCTTTGTTGAAAACACATATATAAAGCTTATGGAAGACAATTTCAAAGATATACAAAGAAACAAAAAATTGTTAAATTGTTAAAAAACCAAGATAAATAGGAAAAAAATGATATAATAGACCGTTAAAACAATGTTAAAAGAAAAAATAGACAAACACAGTGTCTACTTTGTCTAAATCCTTCTATACCCTATTATATTATTTTTTTGTATGTATGGTCAAACAAATTCGCTTTGTTAAAAATTAAAACAGACCAACAACAAGTCTAATAAGTGCGTAAGAAAGAAGAGAAATCATAATTCATGCCAAAGCTCAAAGTAATAATTTATTAGCCTCTGCCATTTTTTTATCATCTCATTGAGCAGTAATGAGTTTTATTCCTCACCAGATCAAAACAGCCATACACACCACAGCAATAGAAAACCAAAGATAAGAGTTAACCAACTGGATAGTAGCAAAAAGAGTAGATTCATCTTCTTGGATATCTGTTGTACTCAATATAGCAACATCACTTTGTCCTTGTTGATAGGGAACTTGGATGATAATTCCATATGAAGAAGCAAAACCAAAGACAATAGTAGTTACTAGTCCAAATATATAAGTAAGTAAACGCGTATACATGGATTTTCTACAAAAATATAAAATTATCCTCACAAATTAAGTGAACTTAAGGTAAGAGAACGAAGAAGATTGATGATAACCAAACTAAATAAAGACAACAAAACACCACCAACAATAAGCATAATATTTTTTGTTGCATCTTTTACTTCGCCTCCTTTAGCTGCCTCCACAATATAAGCCACACCATTATAAATCACCATAGTAATAGACAACACAATAGTTATTCTCAAAAGCCATTTGGTGATTCTTATGATCAATGGTTCTTGTTGGGTAAAAGCAGGAACATTAACATCTCCACCAAGTACTTGTTCACAAAAATCATTTTCTCATAAAGGAGAATTTACAGATTGCTTTTGAGCATTGACTTCAGTCCAAGATATTCTTACTCCATTTACAAAACACCCATATCATAAACTATCCTGACTTTGAACGGAAGCAACAAAAACTTCGTTTCAGACAGCATTTTTTGTGTTTCATAAGTTTGTTACCGTTTCATACGTTTTTGCAGGATAAAATGCTTGTTCCAAAAGATCTTCTGCATGTATCTCCAAATAAATATTAAGAAAACAAAAGAGAATAAGACAAACTCCAACTACCCTACTCAATATATATATATGTATATCCAAAAAATGTCTTTTCATGTTATATTTGAGTAAGTAAATCATCTGCTTCTGCTGACTCTTTTTGTTGAATACTAGCTTCATGAGCTTGAAGTTGCTGAATTTTTTGTTGTTGAATTGCAGTGTCCAAAGAAGAAGTTGTTTTTGTATATGTAGAATCTTTTTTTTGAGCATATTTTTGATCTATTTCTTGTAATTTTTGTTTTTCTCTTGTCAAAATATCTCTTAATTTACCAATTTGTTCATCATTCATCATAGGAAATAATGTAAACCAAGACTGTTTTTCTTCTTGAGTATCCATCGATTTAGATTGTAAAATCAAAATAACAAGATCAGGGAGTGTTTGAAGAAATTTGTCTGGAATAGAAAAAGTTTCTGCTACAGTCCATAGTTCTTGGGGAAGACTCTGATGAATAAGTTCCAAAGAGGTCATTTATTTAGTAAACAAGGAAGTAAAATAAACCATAAGACGTTGCCATCGATTGTGAGCTCAAGGTATTCAAGAAGGAAGAAGAGACAAATTATCGTTACTATTTTTTTCTATAAGTCATCCAAGCATATTCTCTGCTTCATTAACTTCTTGAGTATGATAAATATCAGATTGAAGTTGAAGCACAGGAACTTTTTTCATTGCCTTTTTCATGCGTTGAATCTCTCATGAAGAAATATGTTTTTTTTGTACTCTTGGAGTGTAAGATCATAAAGAATCCATGATCACTGAGATATAAGGTAAAAATTATGAAGACGTTGTGGGCTGATTCATAAAGAATCCATCTACTTCACTTTGTTCTATAATTCATCTTTCTATAAGTCTAGATGCATATTTTTTGAGCGTGATCATTCCAATCAGAGAAGATGTTTCTATGATATTATCAATTTGTTCTATCTCTCTTTTTTTAATATTGTTTCTTACTGAAGTAGTGTTGATCATAAGTTCATAGATACCAACTCTATTTCATCCATCCTTTGTTCTTACAAGGACTTGGGATTGGATACCAATCAATGATTCAGAGAATCTTTCTGCTACACTGTCTTGTATTTCAGGAGGAAAGAAAGAAATATATCTATTTACGGTATTAGCCGCAGACCCCGTATGAAGAGTAGAAAACACCAAATGTCAGGTTTCAGCCAAACTCAAAACGGATTCGGCAGTCTCTCTATCACGGATTTCCCCCACAAAAATGATGTTTGGATCTTCACGCATGGCAGATCTTAATGCATTTGCAAAAGACCAGGTATCATGTCCAATTTCTCTCTGTGAGATGATACACTTCTGAGGATGGAAAATAAACTCAATAGGATCTTCGATAGTAATAAGATTAGCGCTTCTATTTTGATTAAGATATTCAAGCATAGCTACGATAGAAGTAGATTTTCCTGATCCTGTTGGTCCAGTTACTAAATACAATCCCTTTTTAGCAGTAAGAATATTCTTTTTGATACTATCAGAAATATCAGAAAACATTAAATCTTCAGGTTTTTTTGCAAGAGAGTTGATTTTTCTCAAAACAATACCAATTCTTCATGTTTTAAAGAAAGCGTTTACTCTATAAGGCACACCTGTCTTAGAAATGTAAGCAAAATCAGCATCTCTATCACCAAGAAATTTATCAAATCTCTGAGGATTCTTTTGAAATAATTGCCTCAAAATTACTTCTATTGATTCATTACTGATTTTTCCTGCATGTTCTTCCCTAACAATTTCTCCATTGAGTCTATATGCTATAGATTCCTCTCAAGCGAGATGAAGATCAGAAATTCCAGGGTCTTTTTCTATTAGAGCTAAGATTTGCTCTACATCAAAACTAGGAGTCATGATACATAGTACAAAGTAAAATTATATACAAAGTATAGTCCAAAAAGAATATTTTGCAAATTTTAGACCTCTTTCATTAAACTAAAATTGACATTTTATAAAAATAGTTTCTCCTTAAAAAAGAATGAAAAATCAAGAGAAGAAGCAAAGAAATAATAAGAAAGTAACTTCAGCTTGATGTTGAGACAAAATACCCTATAAAAAACAGCCGTAAAAATTTATTTTATAAGAAAATATATGTTTAGGAAAAAGAAAAAATTTATACAAAGAAACATAGGAGAATCAAAAAACTATTCTTCTTACAAAGATATGATCCAACCAAGACTTTCACGATGATTTTCTAAGATATTTTTCGTGTTGTTCTGTATTGTTTTAGTTTTTTTTATGGGAAAATATTTGATATCATTCGCCCAATTTACAATAAGTCAGTTTACTAAATGAACAATAGGTGTCTTGTCAAAAAGTATCGGGGAAGAAATGAAAAAAGACGAATTTGGAAATATAAACGTCTTAATCGTCTGATATGGAGGAACAGGACATGCAGGATCTTTTCTTGCTGACTCTATTATGGTAGCTTCATTCAATCCTCAGTTAGGGGCAGTAACAATTGTTTCTATTCCTAGAGACCTCTATGTTCACGAGAAACAACGATGAATTATAGGAAGAATAAATGAGGTTTTCTCTGTTGGAGTAGGAAGAAATCGTGATTTTGCCACAGGAGCAAAATTATTATCCACTATGGTAGAAGAAGTCATGGGAATAAAAATTCCCTATTATGCCCTAATAGATTTTTGATGATTTAAACATCTTATAGACACCCTTTGATGAATAACCATAGATGTCCCTCAATCTTTTTCAGACTCTACCTATCCTACAGAAAATAATGGATATATGACAGTAAGTTTTGCTTCGGGGATACAACAGTTCAATGGAGAAAAGGCCTTACAATATGCAAGATCAAGACACTCCACATCAGACTTTTCGAGATCATTAAGACAGCAGTCTATCATAAATGCAGTACTTCAAAAGCTTAAAGATCAGGGAATAACTAATCTTACCAAAGCAAAATCACTCTATAATGAATACACAAAGATTGTAAAAACAAATATCTCACTCAAAGAAATGGTAGGTGTGGCAAAATATATGTATAAACTTCAACACATGTTTTCATACGGGTTTACTACAGAATGTTCAAATATTGTTGCAAAATTTTCACATCCCTGATGTTTTCTCTACACTCCCTCAAGAGATCTCTTTGGATGAGCCTCTGTAATGATCCCAGATGGATGAAAACCATGAGCCGTATCTTTTTATGAATACACGCAAAAATTTGGATCTTATATTACTCACAATCAATCCTACCAGATAGAAAATGCGAAAATCATTATTATGAACGGAATAGATAAGACTTTTGCCAAACAGAATCTCAAGAAATCCGAAGGATTCGCAAACCAATTAGCAGTTAAACTCAAAAAATATGCCTTCAATATTGTAGATACTCAAAATTTTGTTCAACCCATTTCTGGGACGACACTCTATATTCTTTCTACAGGAGAAGTAAAAAACACAATTCAGTCCCTCAAAGATTTTGTTCCTAATGTACAGGTTCTCGAACAGAAAGATCAAATCGGTTTCGAAGATCTAACAGGAATTGATATTGTCTTAGTCCTAGGAAATGAATATATTACATCATTAGTACAGCAACCATTTAATTATTATAAATAATCTCATGAGTAACTCCCCTATTATTGAGAAACTTCAGTCTCAGGTATCTGTGCTCGAGACATATGTTCTTGGACTAGGAATAGTCATGCCAGAAGAATGAGATAAAGCCATGTTTTTACAGACATTTGTCCATAAATCATTCGCTGCAGACTACAAAGATACTCATTTTCATAATGAAAGATTAGAATTTGTGGGAGATGGGATTTTGTGAGCAACCATCAATAAACTCCTCTTTCTAGACAATCCAGATATGCCAGAGTCAGAACTAACGCTCTACAAGATTGCCTTAGTGAGGGAAGAAATATTAGCAGAGGTTGCCAGAGATATCAAACTTAATGAAAGACTCTTTATTAGTAAGGGAGAAGAAAAGACACAGGGCAGAAAAAAGGACTCTATTTTGTCTGATGGACTAGAGGCCTTGATTGGGTTCGTATATATCCAGTGTGGCACGTCACAAGTAGAGAAATTTATTGATACCTACATTTATAGCAAGAAAGCAGGACTGCAAGAAACAGATATCAAAAGCTATAAGACCAAGATACAAGAATTAATCCAAAAACAATACAAAATCATCCCAGAATACATAGACATCGAGGATACCAAAGACGAAAAGTGAAATGTAATACAATATAGGACAGAGATCCATGTCAATCAAGACAAAAAGAGTGAAGGATTCGGAACAAACAAAAAGAAAGCCCAAGAAGATGCAGCAAAAAATTATTACCAACACCTTACAAATATGTAGAATATAATAGATTTCTTATAAATAAGTCGGTCTTGTAATGAGATTGACT
>CAIVDB010000080.1 GCA_903904545.1 uncultured bacterium
AGTTAAAAACTAATAGTTAAAAACTAATAGTTAAAAACTAATAGTTAAAAACTAATAGTTAAAAACTAATAGTTAAAAACTAATAGTGAAGCTCTTATATATGAAAGACAGAAAACTTTTAGTCCTTAGTTTTTAGTTATTAACTCTCTTCCTACATATTTTTAATCACTTTCTTCACCACGCCAACGACTTTGGCATCATCGTATTTATCTATCTCTACCTTATCGAAAAATCTATTTACGGACTCGAGGAAAAACTTCCCGTCCGTTTTTACTATCCTCTTGAGCTTAGGTAAATTATTGTGAATCACAAAGACATAGTCTGAAGGATCGTAGGCGTCCTGTTGTTTGACGAGGACGAGATCTCCGTCTTGGATTTTGGGCTCCATACTATTTCATTTTGCCCTTACAAAGAAACAATTATTGATATCACTTAAGCCAAGCATAGCAATCGTGACGGGCATTTTCTCTTGGGAATACTCATCCAAGATCTTTTTCCCTTTGTTTCCACACTGAGCAAATCCATAGATAGGCAGCTGAATTACGTCGTTGAACCTATCCCCGAAACTTTCTCTGACTAATCTATATCCTGCTTCATCTTTGACAAAGTATCATTTCAGAACAAGCTGATTGAGCTTATTTAATACCGTTTGAGGATGATTCACCCCTAGTCCAACAGCAATTTCTCTGAGTGTAATATTTTCCTCATGGGTGTTTTTCTTGAAGAAGGCAATAAGTGCTCTTTGGATAGGATCGAGGTCTTTGGTGAACATGGGAATTGAGTTAGAAGGTTAAAAAGTTTGGAAAGTTATTGGTAGTATTCATCATTTTTCCATTTAAGTGGATTGTTCGAGATATAGGTAGCTATCCTATCGAGGTCTCTTTCGTCGCGAATGACATGTTCATAATAATTGGATTGCCAGAAGGTATCTCATGCCGTGTTCCTTAGTGAATTAATTTGTTTCGCTGTTTGCATTTTAAATTTTCCAATGATTTTTGGTACAGTCATATTTCTACGTAAAATTTTTTTTTCTTCCGTAGAAACAGTTCACGAACTGTTTCAAAAACTTCATCACGAACCACGTCAAGGGGAGATAATTCGTGAATTATCTCTACGGTAATTTTCATTGATACTTATAATCATATGTACGTGGTTTGGCATTATAATGTATGAATCTATCTCTACTTCATTGCTTTCTATATTTTTTATTTCTTGCTGAATAATTCTTCCATAGGTATTCAAAATCATTTTATCTTCCTGTACTTGACCAAAATACTGGCGGAATCCTTTTGTACAAATTGTAACAAAATAACTTCCTGGCTCTGAGTAATCCCACTCGGGCAGTCTTAAGGTTTCTGTCCTATACGTATCAGCGAATAATTTATCCTTCATCATATCGTCGTTTATTATCTAAGTTCGTCTCCATTGTAATAATTTCCTTGACGCTGTCAAGAGCACTTTGACAAAATCAACTATATTTTTGACAGATTGAAAGAGTATAGATGAGCATACGAAAAAAATCTCTTGATTTTCTAAAAAATTTCTATAAAATTCATTCCGTTGATGAAAAATATTGTTTACTTTCTTATCCGATAGCTATCGCGAAAGAAGAAATAGTATTTATCATATAATTGCCTTAGTAGAGAGCTACGAATAAACCAATTCCCAATAAACCGATTCCCAACAATGTTTTATACTATTAATCACATACGACTATGACGACAACGACATCCGCAAAGACAGGAAAACAAGAATTACAAGATGCATTCAAAAGCATTGAGAAACAATTTGGTAAGTGAGCCATTATGAGAATGGGTGACAATGCAAATGTAGGTATGGTAAGTACATTCCACAGTGGATCTTATGTCCTTGATTTAATTCTCGGAGGAGGGTATCCAGAAGGAAGAGTAGTGGAAATCTATGGACCAGAATCGAGTGGAAAGACGACTATAGCACTTCATGCTATTGCAGAGATCCAAAAGAGAGGAGAAATAGCTGCGTTTATCGATGCAGAACATGCACTTGATCCCCAATATGCCAAGAAATTAGGTGTTGATGTAGATAACTTATTATTATCTCAACCAGATTTTGGAGAACAAGCATTACAAATCGCTGAAGAATTGGCAAAATCAGGAGCAGTAAAATTAATTGTTATTGACTCTGTGGCTGCATTAGTGCCAAAGGCAGAAGTAGAAGGAGATATGGGAGATTCGTATATGGGACTCCAAGCAAGGATGATGTCTCAAGGACTTAGGAAATTATCTGGAGTGCTTGCAAAGACAGGAACAACCTGTGTATTTATCAATCAAATCCGTATGAAAATTGGGGTAATGTTTGGTAATCCAGAAACGACTCCTGGAGGAAATGCACTCAAGTTCTTTGCTTCTCAGAGAGTAGAGATTCGTAGAGGAGACAAAATTTTATTAGACAAAGAACAAATTGGATACCTTGCAAAAATCAAGATTGCAAAAAATAAAATTTCTGCACCATTCAAGACAGCTGAATTGCCCGTCAAGCGAGGTATAGGATATGACAAG
>CAIVDB010000081.1 GCA_903904545.1 uncultured bacterium
ATATATATGAAAAGAATGATTATTTTTTGCAGCTTATTAGTGATGGGATCACTGACTGCCCAATCTCAGGAAATTCCTCCTATTCAAAAAGGAAACAGCGAAGTAAGAATTCCAATAGAAAACACCAAAGTACGATTATACTCTCAAATGAGCAATGATAGTATGGTAGTAGATGAAACACGTCTTATCTATTTGATTTTAAACAGTGAGGTCGTGTGGTGTAGGATTGACTCTACCGAGGAAGGAAAGACAAAGAGCATAGAATTATCTTTCCCAGAAAATGAAGATGATGTTGATCAATTTAGTGGAGCTTACTTTCAAGGAGATTTTTCACAAGAAAATCCCAAAGAAATTATATTAAGATTTACAGAATTCGATTCGATCGAAACGTATGACGCAGTCTTCAAGGAAGAAGAAAATAAAGAAATCATCCAGCTGCTAAATAAAATATTAGAATTAGCAAAGGAGATAAAGGGAGAAGAAGACAATGCGGATTAATCAAGAAATTTATTTTTAATAAAAACAATTGTCATATTGGCAATTGTTTTTACATAAGGAGAAAATATATTACAGATATACCAATAACCAATAAACCAATTCCTGATTACCGACCCGCCTACCGGTTTACATACCGAAGGCATGCAGGCAGGTAAACCGATTTTTATTCCAACACAAAGGTATTATCCGTCCCATAATATTCTGGTCGGTGTTGATTATAATGAGCGAACATTCTTTCCAGTCTTGCATGATCAAGTTCTTCTACCCCAAGTGCAGCCATCTCATCTCTAATGGATTGCTTCGCTTGATCTACTTCATCAGGATTACTAATAATTTTTTCAAATTCTGCTACATAGCCATAGCCTGCATTTTTGTCGATACAAACATGCATATCTTTGTACTGAAACTCTTGTCTCTGTCTGGACCATTTAGATTGATAAGGGAATCCATGATCCAATAATATCTGATCAAGTTCTTGTAAAGCAAGTTCATTCGCTGCTTCTTCGAATTCTATCCTCGCAGTACCATTGGAACTTGTCGTATCATCTATAGATGCTTTCACGACAAACAAAACCTTTCCATCCATTTCTCTCGTACGAATAGAATGTTTTTTTCCTTCAAGAATCACGTGTTCCAACTTCTCATGATGTTCTGGAGAAATATAATCTTTCAATTTTTTTACTACATTAGCAAAATCTCCTTCAGCCAAAAAATAATGATTAAGTTGACTATTTTGATTGATCAACTTGGTATCGGGATGAAGATGAATTTTTTCAATAAGCTCTTTGGCCTTACCATCTTCTCAGAGAAGCACTTTCATTTCAATCTCAAATGTATTCATCAAACTACAATAAAAAAAATAAAATAGTTATTTTTTTAGTAAATTAACTCTTTCTTCAATCTGTTGTATCATATCTTCACTATCTGTATATTCAAAAAAATCATCACACACATATTTTAATGATCATGCAATTTTTGCTCATTTTTTATAGAAACACACAATTCTAGTTCAATACATATCTGCAAATCACAATTCTATTCACAGTCATGTAGATGGATAAGAAACCTCTGCAAAAAAGATATCTACATTTTTCAATGTCTCTTTGGAGTTCACTGATGACCCATCATCGCTGTAAGGAAGAATAATCTCATGTGTTTGTAATAGGTGACTTCTTCTAATCGGTTCGTATAACTCTTTTTCATAATCATAGTTCTTCACATGACCAAACTGGATTAACATCAATGAAAATTATTATATAAAAATATAAATTAAAATCCTCATATATTCGTGATAGGAGCTTTGATGCCCGGATGAGATTCGTAGTTTTCCAAGGTAATATCTTCAAACTTAAAGTCATCAATATCGGTAATCTCTGGATTGAGTTTAATAGTTGGAAATGGTTTAGGATCTCTACTCAACTGTTCTTTTACTGCATCGAAATGATCCGAATAAATATGAACATCTCCGAAAGTATGAACGAATTCTCCAGGTTCTAATCAGGTCAATTGCGCAACCATCAAGAGTAATAAAGCGTAACTCGCAATATTAAATGGCACTCCAAGAAAGGAATCTGCACTTCTCTGATAGAGTCAAAGATTGAGTTTATTCCCATGAGTCACGGCAAATTGAAATGTGGTATGACAAAAAGGTGGTACCTCATTTTTATTCTTTTCAGAAGCCATCGCATAGATGAAATCAGGATTTCGAGCAGATACTACATATGATTTTCTATAAGGTTTATCCTTTACTCCTTTGATCAATCGTCCAAGCTGATCAATTTCACGGCCATCACTTGCAGGTCGTCTTCTTCGCATCCTTCCATAGATAGTAATCAGATCACCCCAGTTTTTTACAAATTCACTCTCTTTATCTTCTGCTTTGATTTTAGCAATAAAATCTGACTGAGTGAGATCCTCAGAAGGATCATTTTCTAGACAATATTTATGGTATCTTTTCCACGCCCATTCATCCCAGATATGGACATCATTGTCTGCAAGATACTTAATATTTGAATCACCCTTCAGAAACCAGATGAGTTCATGTAAGATTCCTCTAAAAAACACTTTTTTGGTCGTAAGGAGGGGAAACCCCTTAGACAGATCAAACCTAATCTGACGTCCAAATACCGAACGAATAAACGGAGGCTGTTCACCCTTCTTTTCGTATTCCGCCAAGACTTCAGGAGTCAGAAATAACTTTTTGTCAGAACCATTTTCCATAATATCCCTCAAAAGGTCAAGATACTGCTGCTCAGGATGTTTCTCCATGCGAAAATACAAAAAATAAAACTAAAATCGGTGTAATCATTCATCTCCAAATTGCAATCCAAAAAAATGAGATTTGCCATTGTTCTGGAATCATATTTATGTATAAAAAATAATAACTCGCTATATGTTTCAGCATTACCATACATTACTTTTCTTCATTACATGAACGTAGTGAATTCATTACCATTGTAATGTATAGTAACGTGTCCTTTAGACGTAATGTATAGTAATGTTTAGATATAAATTTTACTTTTTGATACTATAAGTACCATGTCCGACATAATTATTAAAAATCATAAACAGATAAGCAATATCAGAAAATCAGGGAAATATCTTACGGAGTTGCTCTACAAATTACAAAAAGCTGCCGTACCAGGAATGTTTCTCATCGAACTCGAGAGTATTGCTGAAGCGTATATGCAAGAGCATAAAGTAAAGGGAGCATTTAAACATTATGATGGATTTCCAGCAAATCTTTGTCTCTCTATAAACGATTGTTTAGTCCATGGGATCCCTGATCAAACTGTCCTCAAAAAAGGAGATTTGCTCAAAATCGATTGTGGAGTAAATTATGAAGGAGGAATTACGGATGCTGCCATTAGTGTCGTTATAGGAGGGGAGGATACCAATCCCCTAGGGAAGAAGCTCGTCCATGTCACCAAAGAAGCTCTAGATCTAGGTATACAGCATGTAATGCCAGGCAAAACCGTTTACGATTATGCGCATGCTGTCCAACTGCATGTAGAAAGCCAAGGCTGTAAAATAATAGAAAAGCTGACGGGACATGGCGTAGGAGTCAAAGTTCACGAACAGCCTTATATTCACAATTATCCACATCCTGACACCAAGAAAATTAAATTTATTCCAGGGATGGTCCTTGCATTTGAACCTATTACCGCCATTATTTCCAATGACTTTACCCTCAAAAGAGATAACGATCGAAATTTATATACAAAAAAATGAGACATCGGTGCTCACCGAGAATATACCGTGCTCATTACAGAAAATGGACATGAAATCATCGCAGGAATAACCAACTAAGAACTAACAACTAAAAACGAATAGTTCCAGTTTTTTGTATTTCTAGTTATTACCTATTAGTTATTACCTATTAGTTATTACCTATTAGTTATTACCTATTAGTTATTACCTATTAGTTATTACCTATTAGTTATTACCTATTAGTTATTACCTATTAGTTATTAC
>CAIVDB010000082.1 GCA_903904545.1 uncultured bacterium
ACATTGTCTTCGGATGATGTGCTTTTTATATTTAGAAAAAGACGCCGAAACTTCTGAAAGAAGTTTAATCCCGCTTTACGGGACAGGCTGTCGTTTCTATCTATAGAAAATATCCAATTTTCTATACGAAAAAAATATAATTGCAAAATAAGAGAAAATCACTAAGCTCAAGCGTAGATTTACCCTCTCCCATACTATGAAAAAAATATTAATTTGATTATCATGATGAGTAGACTCTGCCGTCGCAGCATATCAACTTATCCAACAAGGATACGAAGTGACTGCAGGATTTATGAAAAATTATGTAGCACCGACAGGAAACTGTAGTACCTACGAAGACGCAGAAGAAGCCATAAAAGTGGCAGAATTTTTACAAATTCCAATTATCGCTTTTGATTTACAAAAAGAGTACAAAGAAAAAATTATTGATTATATTTTCGATGGATATAAAAAAGGAATCACCCCAAATCCAGATGTTTTATGTAATTCATTGATCAAGTTTGATGTATTCCTACAGAAAGCATTAGAATTAGGATTCGATGGCATTGCTACAGGACATTATGCAAGAATAGAAGCAGTCGAAAGTCCAAAAGTCAAAAGTCAAAAGTCAAAAAAATGACTTGAGAGACTTTATGAACCTGAAAGACTTTACAGACTACTAAGAGGCAAAGATTATAATAAAGATCAATCATATTTTCTTTCCTGACTCAATCAATTTCAATTATCCAAAAGTATATTTCCTCTTGGAAATTTTACAAAACCAGAAATCAGAGAAATCGCAGAGAAGATAGGTCTTCCAAATGCAAAACGTAAAGACAGTCAGTGACTCTGTTTCATAGGAAATATCCCTATCAAAACATTTCTAGAACAAAAACTTCCGAAAAAAGAATGAAAGATCATCAATCATGAAGGAAAAATAATTGGTAAACATGATTGAGCTCGATTTTTTACTCTAGGGCAAAGACGTGGACTCAATCTCCTCCCCGATCACTACGTTACAAAGATTGATGTAAAAAGTAATGAGATTACCGTAGGACCAAGAAGTGATGAGGCACTAAACGTCAAAGAAGTACAACTAGAAGACTGGCATTGGATAGGCGAATCATCCACCAAGAACATTACCATAATTGCAAAGATAAGGTATAGGCAAGAACCCCAGCCAGCAGAATTAATCGTCCAAGGGACTAGCGCAAAGATAATTTTCGATGAAAAACAACGATCAGTCACCCCAGGACAAGTTGCTGTCGCTTATCTCTGAGAAGAATGCATAGGAAGCTGAATTATTCAGTAAAGAGAACACATAAAAAAAGTAGCAATTATTTGACAGAAACGACCTCATTGAGTATACTTAGAGAGAACTTTATTCTCTTTAAGAGATAGTATGAAGAAAAAAATCTCCCATAAACACGAAAAGCAGAACAGAAACACCGTTTATATGGCAATAAACTGTGTATTTTTGCTAGCTGCAAGCATATGGATACTGTTTCCTATCCAACAAAATGCAATATCTCAGGAGGTATCCTTTATCATCACAGATAGTAATAATCAATCCCATGGTGCAGCAGATAAATGGGACTATCTTTTTGATGATAGTGAATGATCCCAAGTATACAAAGGGGATCTCGGTACGAATAACGAAATATCTTCACAATTACCACAAAAGCCAACAGAGCAACCCTCTTTACGAACAGATACAAATTTACAAACACCAACTACACTTCCTGATCTACCAAAAAAATCTCAAACAGGAACACAGATAAGTTGATGACTCTATGGAGGAAGTTTATCTGTGCCCACACAGACTACCGGTAGCGGACAGACATCACCGACAAAGGACACCCTACCCTCTCAAGGACAATGACCATCATGTACAACACCTCGAGGAGATACGCTCAAAGATAAAGATTTTATCTTGGCATATGAACAAAGAAAAGATGTTGCAACTATTTGCAATGTACAAAGAAGAATATGTAACAACGGAACACTCGAAGGGACCTATACCCAGAATTCATGCCAAGAATCTATCACCTATGAATATACAAGAACTCAAGTAATATCAGAAAATACACCAAAAGTAGATCCACTTATCCAACCACAACCAGCACCAAATAATGGAGCTAATTTCTCTACAGAGGGGAAGATAAACGAGACCTCTTCAGCAACAACTACGCGATGAAGCACAAATACAGGGAAAGTTGTAATCTCTACTGGGAAAGCACAAACACAGAATATTAAGTCAGACTGTAGAGCTCCCCGAGGGAATATTGTCAAACACGGTCAGTTTGTCAAAGCATACAAAGCATCTATAGGACTCATAGACGTTCCTTGTGAGACAGAAATCAGACTTTGTGTAAATGGAGAACTCAAAGGAAAATTTCTCAATAAGACCTGTACCGTCAAAAACATGACCTATAATGATTATCTCGCAGGGAATAAAGACATAAGTAAGCCAACACCGCAAGATATAGCAGATACATTGACATCCAAAAATACTACAACTACAAATTTTTCTCTCAATACTTGGATAAAGAGTCTATTTAGATAATATACGAAACTTATAAATTTTAATTAACCCGAAAATTATTGGTACAAGAAAAATAAGCGCATTTGGAATCAAACATAACACATTACTCTTCAATGAAATGGAAGTTGTTAATTAAATTTAACTACCGCAAAAAAATTCTGAGGTCTAAGCTCTAAGATCTAAGCTCTCCCATCTAAGCGCTAAGCTCTAACATAATAGGACAATGATCAGATCACTCTACGGTAACTGCATGAGTGATTTTTTTGATATCAGGAAGGACGTTTTCAGATACTCGGAAATAATCTAGTCTCCGTCAGACATTTCTTGGCCTTGCTCCAGCACGATAGGATCGTCGAGTGTAGTGGTCTTTGAGCTCAGGATGCAGATGACGGAACACATCTACATAGCCATGCTTTTCCAATTCGTCCATCTCCGCTCTTTCTATAGGAAGGAATCAAATGCTATTTTTATTCTCTTCAGGTCTCGCAATATCGATCTCATGATGACAGATATTGAAATCACCACAAGTAATAACTTTTTCGCCTGCTGCTCTCAATGTATTGATATAATGAAGAAAGTGTTTGTAAAACTCTAATTTATAGGTCAGCATCTCAGTCCCATCAGACCTTTCTCCGCCATTGGGAAAATAAAGATTCAGAAGGGTAAAATCCTGAAACTTCGTCTCGACTACTCTCCCATCTGCGTGAAAATGTTCCACCTCCTCGAAGACTGATCTTCACGAAACAAAGGAAAGACTCTTTTTGTACAATGTTACTGTCCCAGCATAGCCAGGCTTCTCTCCTGCATGCCATACCCGGTCATAAGCACCCATATGATATCTAAATTCAGCTGGCAGCTGATGTTCAAAGGCTTTAGTTTCTTGTAAACAGATAATATCTGGATCTTCTTGTTTGATCCATTGATAAAATCACTTTTGGATAACCGCTCTGATTCCGTTTACATTTCGTGAGACTATTTTCATATTAAGATTTTATTTATAAAGGGGATTATTTCTATCAGTATCTCGATTCGAAGGATTATTCTCTATATACTCACGAATACTTTGAAAAGAACGATCCGTACGAATAATATGTTCATAGAAACTTGATTGTCGAGAAAATTCAGGATATATTTTTCTAATTTTGGATGCAATAGATGATTTCAATCCACGAATCAATGATGCTAAATTGTTTTTCTGTGGACCAAATTCGTTTTCCCCACCACGATGTGGTGGTGGTAGAGCCACATTGCATGTGGCTCAATTCTTTCAATCTAATGGAGACGCATGCAATGCGTCTCTACATTGTTTTGATGTGGATGGTTCTTGAATACACACAATCATATGGATGTGATTTGGCATCACAATAAAGGTATCGATAACAACATTTTTCCTCATCTTCATGGTATCAAGGATTTCCTGCTGCACAATATCTCCACAAGGATTTAAATGCATTTGACTATCTAGCGTTTTTCCAAAATAATGAATCTTTTTCTTTGTACAAATAGTAATAAAATAATCTCATGAAGAATAGTCCCATCAAGACAATCTCGCAGATTTTACACGATATATATTCTGATAGAGATCTTCAGACATATATAAAGATTACTATTTAAACAATTCTAAAACCTTTTCATCTCTTCCTTGTACTATTTGTTCATTACCTCATCATTTAAGTCATAATTTAATTGCAGTATCTTTTGCAGAGACTCCTTGTTTGGTTATTACAAGAAAATTTCATTCTTTATTATAGACCAATATATTTTCTTTATCGAATACTCATTTCGCGCAAGCCAAGACATTCTTGAAATTGAGATGCGCTGGGAGAAGAAATACCTTATCAAGATTCTTCCCAGAAGCAAAGTCTGTTCCTATCAAGATAGCACGAATAGAGACAGATTCCAAAGATTCCATAGAAGATTTCATCTCTTCGTACTCTCTCAAGGTCTTATCTAATTTATCCTGCAATTGGGTTGCTGTCTTGATGCCTAATTTATTGACGGCAATGTCTAAGATACCTTGCACTTCAGCTATTTTTTCTGAGACTCTTGGTCAAGTGACCGCTGTAATTCTCTTGACTCCTGAAGCAACCGCCTCTTGAGAAATCAGTGAAAAACATCCAATATCTTTGGTATTGGCCACATGCGTACCTCCACAGAGTTCTAATGAAAGAAAATCACCGAAGGAAGTAAAATACTCTTCAGTATCATCCTGTTTGAGTTCTTCAGGAAGAGAAAGATTTTTGACTTGAACAACACGGACAGTATCGCCATATTTATCTTCGAAAAACATCTTTGCTCAGAGCTTAGCAGCTGCATCGATACTCATTTCCTCAGTGACGACATCCCCTGCCATATAGATCATCTGATTTATTCTTTTTTCAATGATCGCCAATTCCAGGGGGGTTAGAAGTCTCTCTGCAGCAAAATCAAATCTAAGGAGATCTGAATCTACCAGACTTCATTCTTGTTTCGTTGTAGGAAAAATCTTTGCCAACTGTGCATGAAGCAAATGAGTCGCGGTATGAGCACGCATTTTAGCATATCTTTGGGCAGGATTGACAACTAATTTCATAGGAATACCTCAAACAAAGTAAAAACTATTTAGTAGTAGGCAAAACAGTCGTTCATGAAGCTAACACTCCTGTAGTAGAAACAGTTCCAGAAAGGTTTTCTCCTGTCAGACTCCCTGCTGGTTTAGAGTCTACAAGATACATCACAGAAACAAGTCCTGTAGAAAGAAGGAACACTGCTAGAATAATAATAATAAATACCTTCAAAATTCTTTTTTGCGAATTCATAGAAAAATAAGAAAAAATAAATAAGACGCCGAAAATTTTTTTGGCCTTTGTTCTATAATTTATATAGGTAAAGGGCAAAGAACTTTAACGTCGCTTTTATCCGGTGGGATAAAACAATTACATAGTATAGAAATCAAATTGTTTTTCAACAGGTAACGAATCCCTGTAATCTAAGCTCTAAGATCTAAGTTCTAAGATCTATTCCCCATAATACTCCTTATTCACAAGGTTCATAAGCGAGGGAATATAGAGCAAAGTAATAAAGAAAGACATAATCAAACCACCAATAAATGCCACTGCCATAGAACCAAAAAGTTCATCTTTGACCGCTAAGATAATCAATCCAATGATGGTAGTCGCCTTCGTCAAGAAGATAGGAATAAACCTTTCTGCGATACTCTGCTGAAAGCTATCCACGACAGATAATTTCTTCTCTCTATAAAAATAGATAAAGTCCTCTATATGAATCAATGCCTGATTGACTCACACTCCCATCACACCAAAGATACCAATCATGGCGGGGAAAGTCATACTGATCCTCATCAATGCAAGCAAAGCAAGTGTTCATCAAATAGATAAGAAGACACTGGAAACGATCACAATAGCATATTTAAAGTTATTAAATTGGACAACAAGAATCAAAATCATCAAGATAAGACCTAAAACCATAGCCGTTCAAAGATCACTCATACTTTGAGCAAGATCCTCAGCAGATCCTCAGGTAATGTTAGTGAGCCCCGCAGGAAGTGGATGACTTGCTAAGATAGCATTCACCTGTGCCGTAATATCTGTCAGTACTGCAGTAGATTCTTTATCTGCCTCGACAGAAATCACCCTTTTCCCATCTTCTCTCTGGATAGCGTTGATCTCTGGCTGCAATTGTTTTTCCTGGATGATTTGATCCAAAGTAATCTTACCCAACTTTGTTTGTTCGATAGGTAAATCTGTAGAAAGGAATGCGTTCAATGATAAAGTATCGCTACCGAAATCACTAAAATCTTTGATTTTAATACCATTAGATTCATAATCAGAATTCTTGAGCGCAATCAAAGTACTTACTGAAGAAGCACTCGTAATTCCAAGTTCTTTGGCTTTATTTTCATCTAGAATATAAACAATTTTCCCATTGGTATATTCAAGCGACGTCGTTACGTTATAGACCCCTGGAATTTTTTTGACCTCAGGGAGAATAGACTGAATATAGGCATTTACTTGTTGATAATCTTCTCCAGCGATATTGAAGGCAATGGGTTTTCCTGAACCTCATCCTGCCTGTGTGGTAAAGATCGACATATCTTGTAAGACAGGAAAACGCCCAACAACCAAAGGAAGAAATTGCTTCTGCATCTGCTCTACCATTTTATACGAGGAGATATTCCTTTCCTTAGTATCTACTAACCTAATCGTAAATGATCCAACATTACTTCCTACACCACCAGCTCATTGCAGAGAATATCCTTGTCCTAGATCTACTGACATATCTTTGAGGGTACCAGACAAAATAGTCTGAAAATATTTCCGGGTTGCATCAGCTATCTGAGAAGTGGTTTGTTGATTGACGCTCAGACTTGTTCATGGTTTATATTTGAGATTTATCCAGATATTATTGGAATCTAGATTACCCATAAAAGAAAATTTCACAAAACCGAGGGGAACAAGGGAGATTGCTCACACAAAGAATGCGAGAAACAAAAAAATAATAGTCCTAGATCATCTCCTACGTTGATTCACGCGATGATACCGATTTCCAAATTTTACTCCTGTGCGTTCTAGATAGGACAAAGAAGGTGTGGCTACATATTCTGCTCCTGATCTAAAGAAAAAGAGTGCCAGCACCGGCAAAATAATCATGGTAACTAGCAATGAGATTGCAAGATTGGAAATAATAGTCACCGGCATCGCTTTGATATATTCACCAATAATTCATGAGACACCAAAATATAAGGGAACAAAAACAGCTATAGTAGTAGATGTTCCAAAAATTAGTGCTCTTCCATAGTTTTTGATAGAATCGCCAATTGCATGCCAAATATCTCAATTGTATTTTTGTAATCACACCACGATTCCCTGAGTAATTACAATTAAGTTATCTATCATAATTCCTAGAACCAAAATCAGAGCAAATGAGATAATATTATTGAAACTATATCCGATACTTTTGAGATAAATAAAATTACCCATATAGACCACCAAGAAAGAAATGAGGATCAAAAGAGACGATCTAAATCACAAAAACAGAAGAATAATAATAAAAACTAAGAAGGCAGTCTCCCAAAAATTCTCTAAGAAGAGTCCATAGGTTTGTTGGATACTCTCTGCCTGAGACAAAGTTTCTACATATTTGAGACGAGGCGTAGTAAGCGCAAACGTATCTACAGTCGTCTTGATAGTAGCAACAAAACTTTCTACACTGTATCCAGGAGCTTTTTTGACCTGGAATGATAAAGCATTTTGACTCTCACCATCCTGAGCATCCATAACAAACGATTTCTTAGCTTGTTGAGCATAGCCCAGATAGACCGATGCTACATCTTGCACCTTGATAGATTTTCCATTAATCGAAAGGATATCATAATTTTCTACCTGATGTAAGAGTCAGGTAAGATTATCATTATAACTCGTTACTTCAAAAGAATAGAGCTTACCATCGACATCTTTTTTATCTACAGGAAACTTCACAAAAGCTCCTTTCAATTGGCCGACGACCATAGAGAAATCTAGATCTAATGTTGCTAATTTTTGCTCATCGAAGATCAATTTAATTTCCTGCAGTGGCTTTCCTATCACAGAAACATCAGAAACTCCAGGGACAGATTTTATTTGATCTTCTAGGATTTTCACTTGTTCATAGATAATCTGCGTCGGCATATCTCCTGCGACAGAAAAAGAATACACAGGAGTATCACTAATATCTACTTTTTTGAGACTAGGAAGCTTCGCATCAGTAGGCAAGGTAGGAGCAACCTGATCGATTGCTGCCTTCAAATCATTGGTTGCATCGATATCACTTTTGGTTTTATCAAATTCCACAACAATCGTCCCAAAGTTATAATAACTAGAAGAGCTAATCTTCTTGACCGAAGTAATCCCCTTAAATTTTTGTTCAAGTGGAACAATAAGTTGATCCTCTATCGAAGAAGGATCTGCACCTACATAAGCAACACTGACATAATAATACGGGATCTTGATAGAGGGTTGCGCTTCTTTGGGTATCGTAAAAATACTCATAGTTCCATAGACAGCGATGAAAATGGTTAAAATGAGGATAGATACTCTATTGTTTTTTAAGAAGTTAATCATAGAGGCATACGATTGATAAAATTAAATAAGAGATATGTTTATTCGTAATTCGTAATTCGTAATTCGTAATTCGTAATTCGTAATTCGTAATTCGAAATCCGTAATCCGCAACCTAATTCTGCATTCTGGATTCTAAATTCCGCATTCCTACTGCACCACACTCTCCCCTGCGACCAATCACTTCATCACTTGTACTGAAGTGCCATTAATTTCTCAAAGGATTACAGGAGTTTCTTGGGTTTTTCCATTCACTAATTTCTTGACGTAATTCCCTTCGAGTCTTGGAATAATATACGGCAATGGAATCCATAATTGTCCATCATTACGCGCTGAAGTAAATTTGACCAATACTTTTTCTCCATCTAAGACCGGCAATGAGGTACCTACCATTTCATAGATATAATTCTGCGTAGCGGCATCTTTGTAGGGTAATTCATAGACGATTTGTCCATTCCCCAATTGATCTTTTCCACGATAGAAAGTAATGGCTTGTCCAATGGGCATACGATTGAAAGAATAGATTTGTATTTTGAGATTTTTATCACCATCAGGGACAATTTGACAAATCATAGTACTTGGAGCCACTTTATTATCCTGACTTACTGATTTCACTTTGACAACACCACTAACTCCTGCAAGAAGAGTCTCTCCCTGCAAATTATTACCAAGCATTGCTTCGTTTTGTTGAAGCGTAAGGAGTTGACTATTGAGCGTAGCGAGTTGGATGGCTTTGGTATTGGACAATGAAGCAATTTGACTCTCTACTGACGCTTGTCACAAAGTCAAATTAGCAATCTGCGTATCTGAACCAATACGAGACAATTCTGATTTATTATCTGAAAAACTTTCTATACTCGTATCTAAGGTATCTAATTGGTTCGTATAATTTTTTTCCAAAGAGACTGCACTTGCGAGTAAGGTATCATAACTACTCTTACTTGCTACGAAACTCGTAGACAAACCAAGATAGCTAGCATACAGTCCATCTATAGACAATCCTGCAGAAGCACTCTGTGGTAAACTTTGTGAAGCAGAAGAAACGTTGATAGCCAAGGCAGCATTCTTCAATAAAATGGAAAGCTGAGAAAGATAACTAGAAAATTCTGAGTCTGAAATATCATCAATGTTCTGATACCTATTATAGAGATTATTGAATTGTGCGGTCACCTTACTTCTGAGGTTAGTATCTCCTGCAGAGACATATTGATCGAAGCTCGCATTCTTAGCATGAGAAAGGATACCGAAGACATCATCTACCTTTTTCAAAGCATCTGAGATTCCAAGATCCAATTGTTTTCTCATATTTTCGATACTCGTTGCCATCTTATCAGCATCACGATCTTGAGTATCTTCCAAAGCATTTTGTTGATTTTCCAAAGAATCTACTTGCAAGTTCATATCATCGGCATTGAGATCTTTGCTCTGTTGCAAATTATCCATCAAATACGCATTATTAGCTTTTTGCTTTTCCAAAATATCAGCTTGGACACCAAAATTGTTTTCTGTAAGAGCAATAATTCTCTGCATATTTTGGATTTGTTGTTGCAAAGAAAGATATTGGATCTGGGTATTTTGGGTAGAGACATCATTGGATGCTCCAATCTTAGCAATCACGGTACTTGCCGTGACATGGCTTCCTGGTTGGCAATTCAAGCTATCCAAAGTTCCTCCGACACTGGTCACAACATTTCTTACATTATCAGCAATCACGAGGCCATAGGCACTATTTTCAGAAGACTGAGATGTCCCAACGATAAAAACACTTGAGGTATCATAGCCAGCTCAAGTAAACACGGTAGTCTCGATAACAGCCTCCTTCCCACATCAGGTAAGGAGAAGAAGAGATAAGGGAAGAATATACAATCAGATTTTTTTCATTTTTAGATACATAAGATATAAATAGAGACGGTTTCAGTTTTCAATACGGAATACGGAATTCGTAATCAAATAATTCGACCCTATACCATTTCCGATTGGATATAATCGATAATATGATTGACATCATTATTCCTAACAAATCCTACTACCGAATTTCATTTTGTAATAACGACTAAATTGTCCTTACAGTCGATACCAAGGAGGTCTCTTACATCTTTGGGGATAACCACCTGTCACTTAGGACCAACAGTTACATTACCTCGTATTCTCATATCATGAGGACAGCTTGGATTTTTTTTATCCATAATAATGTGATAAGTATAAAAAGTAGGAAAAATTATACCTATTATATAGCAAAATAGGAAATAAAGTCAATACTAGATGAAATTATATCTGATTTTTCAAATATTGTTGTCTTAGGGGTTCTGGAAACTTTTCTATTGCATATCTGAGCATGGTCCTTGGCATAGTTTTATAATGTTTTTTTAAAAATCTCTCTTCTTCAAACTGACTCCTCTTACCAACTTCTCTCAGCATTCGTCCTACCGCCTTATGGATCAAGTCATGAGTATCATGAAGCAGAATCTCTGCAATCTGGAAAGTATCGGTATACTCCCCCACTTTCAAAAAAGCAAAGGTAGAAATAATGGCAATTCTTTTCTCTCGTAAATATTTAGACTTCGCAAAGGTATAGAGAAGCGACTTATCCTTTTCTAATAAATAATTCCCAACGATATTTGGAGCAGAAAGATCCACAAGGTCCCAATTATTTATATTTCTTGTATTCTTTACATAAAAATCAAAAATCTGGTCTTTCATTGCCGGGTCGGCTTTCACATTTCTCAGGACGAGGATAAACAAAGCAGTCATCCTATATTCATGGATTTTGGAATCCAACATTTCTTGAAGCGTCGAAAAATCAAGATTGAGGTGTTGCTTCGCAATCAGCCTTTGGACAGGCACCTTGAGTCCAAGAAAGAGATCTCATTCTCCATATTGTCACTTCCCAGTTTTGAAAAATCTTTGCAAAATAGCAGCTTGCTCAGGATTGGATTGAGAGTAAAGATCAGAGAATATAGTCATTTATATAAGTACAGTTAGAATCTAATAGCCGAAGATGGGAATCGAACCCACTACCTACAGTTTACGATACTGCCGCTCTACCAATTGAGCTACTTCGGCAAGTCGATTGAGTGAAGAATGCAGGATTAAGTATGCGGAATTACAATTTTCATACCCATTCAACACGTAACCAAACTCTTACATCTTCACCCTAAACTCTTAACTTTTATTTCAATCCTTTATACACTACATACGAATATCCCAAAAGATAAAGACAACTATTCTAGATGATATATTCTTTATGCGAAATACTCTCTTAGTTTAGAGGCAAAAAGGTCTCTCTGGGCTCAATCTAATTGTTTCTTATGGTCGTGTAACTGATATAAATCATCATCCCTATATCTAGGGAAAACCTGATAATGATAGTGCCAAACGTCTTGACCACCATCCAATTCATTGTGTTGTCTACACGACACCCCATCACATCAATAGATTTGTTTCATCGCTAGAGCAACTCTCTTTTCAAATGCATGGATTTTATTTGATAAATAATTCGGCAATGTATAAATATTTTCAATATGCTTATTGGGGATAATAATAACATTCCCCTTATTATTAGGTCGAGAATGCGAAGAGACAAAAGCAGTAATATATGCATCACGATAGAATACATCTTTTTGTCTCGTATATACTCAATCATCTTCTATCTTATTAACTACCTTGCAAAAAGGACATTTATAATCTTTGGGAGCATGGTTATACATATCAATGGTTAAGAAACAAAAAGCAAAACATATTACTCTTTCTCTTCCTCACGAGAAGTAAGTAATTTCTTCGTCGCAGCATTCAATTCGATTCCAAGTTCATTCAATTGTTCTTGATCGACAAATCCTGGAGCTCCCATCATCACGTCTTGTGCTCTTCCAGACTTAGGGAAAGCGTAGATTTCTCTAATATTTTCTTCATCCTTAAGAATCATCAAAAGCCTATCAAATCCAATGGCAAAGCCTCCATGGGGAGGTGGCCCAAATTGAAATGCTTCATACATCGCACCAAATTTTTGCTTAATCTCCTCTTCTCCTCTACCCACTAATTTGAAAGCTTCCAGCAAAAGTTCTGGATCATGATTACGGATAGATCAGGACAAAATTTCATATCCATTACATGAAAGATCATATTGTTCTGAAACGATATCCAATTTATTTTCTTGTCTCAATGCTTCAAATCCTCATTTCACGATAGAAAATGGATTATGACAAAAGTCCAACTTTCCTGTCGTTTCATCTAGCTCAAACATAGGGAAGTCTTCTATCCAACAAAAAGCAAGACTATCCTTATCCAAAGTCAGATACGTATCTTTGATAAAGAGTCTGAGTTTTCCTAGTACTGCACAAGCTACTTTATGACTATCAGCAACGATCAGGACAGTATCTCCTTCTTTCGCTCCCGTAAGCTCTTTTATGCGAGCAACTTCTGCTTCACTCAAAGATTTTGCGAGGGATCATTTTACTCCTTCGGGATCGAAACTCAGATATGCGAGTCCTTTCGCACCAAACTTTTTCGCTTGTTCAGTGAGTTGATCATATTCTTTTCTCGTAAGAAGTTTATTTTCGAAATTAATTGCTTTAATAGTCCCTCCTGTAGTAGCTACGTCTTTGAAGAGAGAAAAGTCTGACTGTTCAAATTCTTTGGTCAGCTCGACTAAGGGCATGGAGAATCTCAAGTCAGGTTTGTCACTACCGTATTGGTCGATAGCTTCGCTGTATTTCAATCTTTGGAAATTCACGTCGATATGTTTATGTGAAGATAAGGTAGAAATCAAATCTTTCAAATAAGATTCTACTACTTGATAGACATCCTCTTGTTGGACAAAAGACATCTCACAGTCGATCTGATAGAACTCACAAGAATGCCTATCTGCTCTAGGATCTTCATCTCTAAAACACGGTGCAATCTGCACATATTTATCGATACCTCCTACCATTAGGAGTTGCTTGTATTGTTGAGGTGCTTGAGGAAGTGCATAAAATTGACCTGGATTGACTCTGGAAGGAACCAAGTAATCTCTTGCCCCTTCAGGAGAAGATACCGTAAAAATAGGTGTCTGAACATCGACAAATCATTTTCCGGTAAACCAGTTTCTTGTAAAGGTCGTCATCTGAGATCTAAAAAGTACCGTATCCAAGACATTTTTCCTTCTTAAATCCAGGTATCTATATTTAAATCTATTTTCTTCACTGGTATGGGGATCCTCCACGATAGGGAAGGGCAATAATTTTGCCTTCGTCACAACAGTAATTTCATCTGCGATAAGTTCAATTTCTCAGGTTACCATGTCCTTATTGATCATATTCTCTGGTCTGGCAACGACTTTCCCTACCACACGCAAAACATACTCTGATTTAATCTCAGGCAACTGCAATGATGAAGTACTTGGATCATAGGTGATTTGGGTAATTCCATATCTATCACGAAGATCGATAAAGGTCATCCCTCATAAGTTCCTTATCTTATTCACCCAAGCGCTAAGGGTTACTGTTTGACCGATGTGTTGAGCAGTCAATTCTCCACAGGTATGTGTGCGATACATATTTTCAAATTATAAACTAAAAAATATATTGATTTAATTCTCTGTTATAGGTTCTGGATTGGAGAGCACTTCATAAAGATACTGTGAAGTAGGCTGTTCCCACGGTCAAGCATCTCCATAAAGACAATATTCTTTTTGTATAAGAGAGATAACTTCAGTGATATCCATAGGATCGTCATACTGTTTCATAAGAAGGTTTATTTTGTGCGATGATCGTCAGTATTTCTCATGAAGTTCTTTCTTTAAATTAGAAAGTTCTTGCTTTTCACGTGACAAACGCATCGCATCACTAATTTTTTGCGTAGCACCATAAGAAATAAGCAAGCGATCTTCCTTGGATTTCTCGATTCTTTTATTTGCAGAAGCTATTTTTTCTCAAGCTCCTGGAGCACAAGGAATAACACGCTTATAGGGATCTTTCTTTTCTGTCCCATTCATCATAAGAAGGTACTCAAGTAAAAATCATATCCTTTTTTATAGAAAAACATC
>CAIVDB010000083.1 GCA_903904545.1 uncultured bacterium
TCATCAATAGAACACATCCAAAGAGGATCTAGATTAATCCCCATTTATCTGGATAAGTATTGGGGAGGAGTAAAAAAATCATATGAAGAAGAATGTAAAAAAAACAATATAAGTTTCTTTGCAGATTTTCCTATAAATTTCATAACAGATGATTTTACTCTCCGTTCTGTCATAGAAGATTTATTTTCCAACGCCCTCAAATACACTCCAAGAGGATGAACAATTGCATTAAGTGCAGAAATAATAGAAATCAACAATAATAAGACTGCAGAAATACATTTTTTCAACTCATGATCATCAATTTCTGAAGGGAAGGATCCATTTAATGTAGAACAAAGTACTCTTTGAGAAAGAAATGGAATGGGTACAGGAATTTGATTGAGAGGAGTAAAACAACTCCTGGAAAACACTGAAGGAAGAATTTCCTATAAAAACACTATTCGTGATTTTCCTAATCACCCTGGATGTAAGGGCGTAGAGTTTATATTTACATTACCTTTCTCTTCCTTACAAAAACGAGAACAAAACAAATAAATCCATTTGACACTGCAAGATAAATTCGTATACAGAGACGGATTATGTTTTTTATTTTGTTTATTTCTGCTCATGCCTGCTAAAAAACCTGCTAAAAAAGTTGTTGCAAAAACAACCAAAGCCACTGCTACCAACGTAGAGAAAAAAGTAAAAGCTTTCGCTAAATCTGTAGAAAAAGAAGCTGAAGTCGTTAGAGATGAAAGCAAAGAGATTGGAACTAAGATTGGTTCTCGACGAGAAGTATCTTCTACTGAAGAAAAAGTGTATACTATTTTAGGTATCCTTCTTCTTATCCGAGGACTTTTCGTACTCAAAGGGATGATTTGGGGAATGTTACTTATCGTACTAGGAATCCTTTTTGTTACTGGGTTCTTCATCAAAGGAAAGAAATAATATAAGAAATTCTAATTTCAATAAAAAAAGCTGGTCTTTAGATAGGATTAGCTTTTTTTTCTGATTTGAGTTGAATTTTCGTCCTGATTAAATAAAATTACCTCACTTAGGAATTCGTTTACTAGGAAATCGTTTATTCGTAAGTAGGTAGAGATTTAATTCGTGATGACGGATTATGGAAAAATCACTAGAAAATCTAGAAGTATACGTACTTTCCGTAGATCTTAGTAAAAAAGTACGAGAGATATTCACTTCCTGGGACTATTCGACAAAGAAAATTATTTGAGACCAATTTATGAGATCAACAGATAGTGTCGGGGCAAATATTGCCGAATGATATGGAAGATATCATTATCTTGATTCTATTAGATTTTATTATCATGCCAGATGATCATTATTTGAATCAAGACACCGATTACATCTACTCTATAATAGAAAATTAATAACGAAAGAACATCATGATGATTTATACGAAAAAATGGATTGTCTCATTAAGAAATTAAACAATTTTATAGCGGCTATCAGAAAGCACTCACCCACGAATAAACCAATTCCGAATTCCCAATAAACCATTTTACTTATTCATACTATTTCAATGGCCAAACTTACTTCTAGAAATGAAGACTACAGCGAACGATACAACCAACTCGCAGGAGAATTAGCAGAGACCTCTGCAGTCAGATGATGTATGGTGATCAAACCCTACGGATTTGCCTTACGAGAGAATATTAGAGATATTTTGGACAAAATGTTTAAAAATACAGGACATGTAAACGCCTACTTTCCCCTCTTCATTCCTAAATCATTTTTGACTAAGGAAGCTCAACATGTAGAGCATTTTGCTAAAGAATGTGCAGTAGTTACCCATTATAGATTAATGAACGATCCTAATGGGAAAGGAATTATTGTCGATCCAGACGCAAAGCTCGAAGAAGAGCTGATTGTCCGTCCTACCTCTGAAACCATCATCCGAAACAGTTATAAAAATTGGATCCATTCCTATCGCGACTTACCTTTGTTGATCAATCAATGGGCAAACGTAGTCAGGCGGGAAATGAGGACAAGACTCTTCCTCAGAAGTGCAGAATTTCTACGACAAGAAGGGCACACCGCACATGCTAGTGCACAGGAAGCAGACGATGAAGCCAGAAAGATGTTGGATGTCTACAACGATTTTTGTGTAAACTTTATGGCCATCTCCCCTCTTCTTGGACCTAAACCAGAACACGATAAATTTGCAGGTGCTGTCACTACCTATTCTTTCGAGCCTATGATGCAAGATGGGAAAGCATTACAAGCTGGGACAAGTCATAACTTAGGACAAAACTTTGCCAAGGCATTCGATGTAAAGTTTACAAACGAAAAAAATGAGCTAGAATATGTCTACGCCACTTCACGAGGAGTATCTACAAGATTGATTGGGGGAATCATTATGGCTCATTCTGATGATACAGGATTGATCTTACCTCCTGCATTGGCTCCATTACATATCGTGATCGTGCCTATCTATAAGACAGAGGAAGAACGCGAACAGATTATGAATTATATCCAACCTTTGATAGAGAGATTTAAATCTACAAAATTATTCTTCCCTTCCAAATATTTCAACGATGGGATCGATCTCAGATGGAAGATGGACGACGATAGTCACAAGAGTCCAGGACGGAAATACAATGAATATGAACTCAAAGGAGTGCCACTCAGAATCGCCGTAGGACCCAAAGACATGGCAAATGGAACCGTAGAACTCTACAAAAGAGAATCTGGAGAAAAAGCAGCAGTCAAAATTGAGGACATCGACCTCAATATCGACAAATATCTTTATAAAGAACAAAATAACTTATTGAAAAAAAATCAAACCTTCAGGGAAGAACATACCTTCACCGTAGATACCTATGAAGAATTTAAGGAAAAAATTAGTCAAGGGTTCGTCTTCGCACATCGAGATGGTACGACGGAAACTGCAGACAAGATCCAGGAGGAGACTGCAGCAAGTATTCGCTGTATTCCTTTTGACCAAGTGGAAGAAGCAGGAGTCTGTATGTATTCATGAAAGCCGAGTAAGATGAGAGTATTGTTCGCGAGAAGTTATTAGATTGGCTTCTAACACTATGTATCTAAATATTTTTGAAAGAATATTGTTATCATGATCAAGATTATATTTATTTTTTTCCTGAGGATAATGAGGAAAACTGTTTGTATTACCTGAGCAACATCTTGAATAGGATATGCTTGCACTCAAAGATTTCATTGAGCATGATATCAACTTCTCCTTATTGCGAGAGATGAACACAAGCTGTCTGAGATGAAAAAACAATTTGGAGAAGATATTGTTACTACTCTATCTGTAGATATTGGAGATAGAATCTCTCTTTATCAAAAATTGGAGGCTATTAAGGACCTGCCCATTGATATTCTCATAAATAATGCATGAGTAGCTAGAAATATGGATCTCCTGCGGGAATCGGATATTAAAGATCGAGAAGAAATGATAAATACAAATATTAAGGGCACATTATATATAACAAAATACTTTCTTCCTAAGATGATAGAACGTAAAACCTGACATATTGTAAATATTTCTTCTATATCAGCTGAGCATGCTTATAGGTGATGAAACGTGTATTGTATGACTAAGGCAGCGATAAATATGTTAAGTAACTGTCTCAGAGAAGAGCTCAAAGATACTTGAGTCAAATTAACAAATATTATGCCCGGATTGGTTGACACCAACTTTCAATCATATAGATTTAATGGGGATTTTGAGAAGGTGAATGCTAAGGTGTGATGAAGAGAACAACTTTCTCCTAATGAAGTAGCTGAAGAAATATTTTCTTCTTGTGAAAAATGATTCACTTATTCTAATATGGAAATAGTTAAGAAATAATTATTAACTCTTATTCCTTCAGAGAAATCAACAAAAAAGCCCAAGCGGGGCGGGTCATCACGGATGGAAATCCGTAGCAAGAGAGAAAGACAAAGAAAACAGGAAAATTTATATTAAAGAATAATAGTGGTAATAAAGGTCAAAAATAGAATAGTTCCAATGCCCACAAAAGAATACCATGACCAATATTCTTTCCAATGAAATTTATTTCCATACCTTATAATCAAAGGAAGCTCATCTACAAAAAGTCCCAATCCAACGCCTATGAGATAGGGATTTTTTAGTAACAAGCCTAAAAGTGCCACTATAATTCCATACATATAATGATGAAGTTTTAGTCATTTAATCTTAGGTGACGTTGCAAAAGAAAAGAACTTATAGGTTGAGTAAAGCCATATTCTAGAAATAAGCACAGTAAAAACGATAGAAAGGATTATTTCTCAGCCAAAATCCAAGGGAATATCTAACATTTGTATAGA
>CAIVDB010000084.1 GCA_903904545.1 uncultured bacterium
ATCAATCTTACAGCAAAAAACATCTTTCAAATGAGAAAAAAGTCAAAAGGATGTCTATTTTGCACCAAAAGAAAAGGATTTTTATTCATACAAACCAGAATATCTAAGAATAAGACATCAAGAGTGAAAGAATACAATCACCTACTGATATTGCCACGTCAAAGATTGAGAACTCATCAAAATTGATGAATATGAAACTACTGTAGGCAATCCAGAAACAATTACAGATATTCTTACAAAATTACATTACAATCAGCAAGCTACGATAACGAAGAGGAGAAGATCTTTTTCTTACAAGAATTTTGACCTAGAGCTTGATTCCATTGAAGAACTTTGAGCCTTTTTAGAGGTTGAAATTACAAGTCACAATTCTACTTACGAAGAAGCAAAACAGTCTTGCTATAATGTCCTAGATGAATTATGAATACATCGAGAAGAAAAGGCTGATCACACAGGATACATTGATATGATTATAGAAAAGAACAGGTAATCTTACTTTCCAATCACATTTCATGCTCCTTATCTGACCTAGAACTAGTTGCCTGTATAAGAGTACATCCACAGAGCAGCAGACCTTATATACCCCAGAAGAATAATCTAATCATTAAGACATATCTAAACAAAATTTGCGTAAAAACAGATATTGCATATAATAGATATGTACCTTTTATGCATACCTAAGTATCTATGAATACAATAAGCAAGGTCGCAGCAGAGACCGATACAGATAATCAAAATACAAATAAAGAACAAATGATTGATGCCAATCATGGCCTTAAAGATATTATAAATTTACCAAACGATATGGATGAACAAGAGATCCAATCATATATAGACAAGGAAATAAAATGGCTCAGAAGCGATGAATATATGAGGAGAAAAATGGCTGCTACAGGGAAATCAGAGGAAAAAATCAGAAAAGATGTAGAGAAGATGATTTCTCAACTATGAAAAACAACATTAATATTTGACAAAGAAACTTGTGTACATGCAGGTGCAGGTGGCGTATATAGTCAAGATATAAAAAATCCTAAAATAAGAGTTTTTGAAGACGAAATCTTCTATAAAAAAGAATCAACAAATCATGAAATATTTCATGCATTGTCAGAGCAGGCATTAAAAACAGGTGATGAATTGATTGAATTCTTTAATAGTAAACACAAGAATTATCCAAAAGTAAAATTAGATCGTTGGTATGATAAACTTCATCCATTTGAGACAATACAGAAATGGGCAAACAACAGTCCAGAACAACAAGTAGTTGCAAAAAGAATAATGGATTATATAGAAAAAACTCAAGGGATAAAAAGAGGAGAAAAACTCACTTTATCCAATATAGATGAATTAAAAAATGATATGATGAAATTCATACAAAAAGAAGATATGAGACATATGGACATTATTTATTTAATGGCAGCATTCAAAAAGAAGTTTGGTCTTAATTATCCAAATAAACTACTAGAATTACTCAACAATGCTTATTAGTTTCGAAAAAGACACCCTCCATCAATGATAATAATCACCGAGAGAGAATGTCTTTTATAAAGATAGATTTGTTTAATTAAATTTTTGATAGAATTTTTTGGAATTGGTCTATTCCAAAGGAAGAAGTAGAATGAAAGAAATCAATTTTTCGAAAATCCACAAGCCCATCTCGTTCAGGGATAGATCCCTCTGAAAGGAATAAAATAGGGGTATTAGCATAAATTGGATCTTTAATTACTTCTTCATAGAAGTTCAATCCACTGGAGTAAGCACGTTTAGAATCCGAGTCATCAGGGAAGTAATCTCCTAAGACAATAAGATCGGCCTCAGCAAATTTTACTTTTGCACTACCCCATTCTTCAGGAGAAGAGAAATAAAAGACTTCGTATTCATTTTCACAATAATCAAAATAAGGCAACAATAAAACCGTATTATTGAAAATGAATACAATCTTCTTCTTAACAAAGATAACTTCCACTGAAGGTCGTTGAGTTGATAGAACAAAGCCATCAAATTCAGCAATCTTATGACCAAAAAGAGGCAAAACAGACACTTTTGTATCGACTTCATCCACATAAGCAAGTATCGAGTCTGCTTTACTTGGGAAACCGGCTGCTGCCCATTGCTGTTCATATAGGAGAGCATCCAATTTTAATAATTGTATCAAACTGGCTTCTCCAGTTAAAGGGCAGAAGTTTCTTCCTGTTACATCAACATAGAACAGTCCTGCAGACTTACTTTGAGCAACAAATAAGTTTTTTCTTGTTAAACCAGAGATATCTAAGATATCGACACCAGGAAATTGTTCAGTTAAATAAGTATCCTTTATATCTCCATGAAATAACTTTGTATAAAGAATCTTACCATCCTTTTCTTCCAAAAAGGAATAAACTCTCCAACATTCCCTTTTGAGAGAATCGTAGATGAATTTTTTAAGCTCTTCCTCTGAAAGATTATACAGATTGCAAGGGAACTCAACATCAACAGCTAGTAGGATATCTCCATCACTAGTATTGATATGCAAATACTTTTTGTTTTTTTTCATATGATTTTGTTTTTTATTGATTTAGGAAAAGATGATAAACTATTTATAATAAAAGTCAAGTAATTTTTCAGACAGAGAGATACCAATAAGGGGGTTTTCTCCCAATAAACAAAAATATCTCCGAGAGATACAAGGAGATATTTACTATGTCTGTACAAATGACAACAATTTAACTTTAGTCTGTATACCGCATTTCTGCGGTATAGTTCTCACATCCAACCTTACTGTACCAGCAAGGATTGGTGGTCGAACTACAAATGACAACAATTTATTACGCTGCCTGAACGTAAGCAGAAATATGAATTTCATTATAAATATGATCAATAGTAGTAGATAATTCAGCTACAGAGAATGCAAACGTCTGTGCATAAAAGTTATTTTTCAAAAGAAATGAAGTAAGCATAGCTGATGTATCTTGAAGTGAGGATACAATATTTTCTACATCTTTCTTATCATGAATAATATCTTTGTGTAATGCTGACTTAAGCTTTCAAAGATGTTTTTGAAGATTTTGAAGGGTAAGAACGATCCTATCTACATAATCAGACTCTACATGAGCTGCAGTAGAAAGACAAAATCCTCCCACTTTATCTGAAGACAATTCCAAACACAAAGCAAGTCCAGCCTCTATATCTTTACAGATACCTTCGATTTTCTGAACTAAACCATGGACCTTATCCAATGATTGAGCTGAATTGAATGAATTTTGCATAGTAAGGGGGAAAGAGAATAAAAATTCGTTCCGTATTGATACTTCAATTATACCCCAGAAAGGATTTTTTTCAAAGAAAAAGAAAATCGACACTCATTTTTCTAGGTAAAAAGACTCTTTATAATTTTTTATATGTACAAATCGATTTTTATATATATTAGTGCAAACCCATTGTTATCAAATAGAACTTAGACGGGAGATATTAGACCTTAGAAGGACTAAATGTTAAAGTTTTTCACCACTTTTGGTCGATTTCGTACTACTTTGTACAATATTTGACGATTTTATTCATCTAAGATCTAAAATCTAAGCTCTAAGATCCCTTTTCCAATATTTGATACATCCTCCTTCAAAAGTATATTCTAGTACTTTTGATTGAAGGATGGATGAAATTTTTGGGATACCAAAAGACAGTAAAGACCATCCCAAAAATTTGACAGAGAAAAAAAACCGAGTATACTTAAGAAGAGTCAAAAGACTCCATCACTGAGCATTCAACATTTAACATGTAACATTCCATAAGGACAATGCAGCAATCAATCCAAATAGGAAAAACCCAATGGATCCATATCCAAGAGCCTAATAAGGAGATCATAGATCAATTAGCTCAAGAGTATGGTTTTCACGAAGTCATTGTTGACGATTTGATAGAGATCAACGCACAATCTAAGATTGATGTAAATAGCGATCATTTTTTCCTTGCACTCACGTTCACTAAATATCTAGAAAGTGAACAAAGATATATTTTCAACGAATTAGATATCATTATAGGAGAGGACTATATTATAAGTACAAATTCCTTAGAATCTGATTCGATCAAGAAATTATTTGAAGATTTTCAAGATCAGAAAGAGAATAGCTGACCAGGAAAGGATTCTCCTTATTACATCTTATACAAAATCATAGATGTGTGTTATGATAAAACAATAAAGTCCCTAGCGATTTCAGGAAAAACACTCTTAAAAATACAAGAAGAGATGATTATCAAAAGAAATGATAATCAAATCGTAGAGGACCTCATGAATGAAGATATAAATAAAGTTCTGATCAAACATAATTTTCTTTCACAGCAAGACGTCATAGATGATCTCATAGAACACGTAAGTACAATCCACGAAAAAAAACTTAACGTATATTTCAATAGTCTCAAAGGGAAACTCACAAGGATCATTAGTACCATAAACATTTTAGCAGAAAAAAATGATTCACTCGTGACGGCATACAATACCTTTGTAGGGATCAAAAATAATAATAGTGTAACAAGATTGACCTTCGTAAATGCAATCTTCATGCCATTGACCTTAATCGCTAGCATCTGAGGAATGTCAGAACGAAGTATGATGACAGGACCAGAAAATTGGAAGATTGCCTATCCACTCTTCTTTCTTCTCTGTGGTGCACTTGCGTATATTACCTATATCTTATTACGTAAATTCTTCATCAAAAAATAGTTCAGATAATTTTTAATGCGTAATGCGTAATGATTAATGGTGGTATTTTTTATACAAAAAGACTCCTTCACTAAGCATTAATCCTTCAACATTCAACATTACTTCAGCATACGTATGCTGAAGACCATGCCCATTGCAGATTATACCCACCACTTCTTCAGGTGATATCCAAAAGTTCCCCAAGGAAATACAGTCCAGGAACTTTTTTTGATTCAAAAGAAGTTGTAAGTTCATCTAGAGAAACCCCTCATCAGGTCACCTTTGCTTCTTCCCAAGGACGGAAGGCCTTGAAGTGAAAATCGGTAGACATATGTTTAGCGTCTAAAGAAAAAAGCTGCATAATTTTCTGCGGTAAGTACTGATCATCAAAGGTCAATCTGATAGTCACAGCATTTGGATCTTCTTGACGTCAGAGAATGATCGTTGCATCAAACACTACCGGTCATGAAATGCCCCAATGGGTGAAAAGAAGTGAGCCCTTTCTCGTGTATAAACAGCGGTCTCCTTGCCACAGGGAAAGTTCTGCTCATAAAGTATTACCCGCAAGCGAGGAAAGATCTTCTATCGTTTCTATCCCACACAGACATCTATAGGGATCCACGAAAGCCAATCCAAATTGCTCCGCAAGTTTATATCCGAAATCAGTAGCTCACACTTGAGGGAAACTTTTGCCTCCTGTCGCTACAATAAGTTTCTTCGTCATAAAGCTATCTGTGCTTGTGGTAATGGTAAAAGGAAATTCTTTGGAAGGATCATGGGCAACATCCTGAATATCTTGACCAAGGAAGTGCTCTACTCCGCGATCCAAAGATGCCTGCACAAGGAAACTTTGCAACTGTTGAGATTTTCCTCATTTGAGCAATACTCTTCCATTATCTTCTACGACGGTAGCAATGCCATGCTCTTCTAAGAAAGCAATCATATCATCTTGGGAGAATGCATGGAAAATGCTTGGCAATCTTTTGATATTTTTCCCGATATAATCTCTTTCAATCAAGATATTGATATTACTTACGTTACATCTTTCTCCTCAGGACAAAAGAACCTTAGTACCAAGTTTCGCACTCTTTTCCAAAATCGCAATACGAGCATCTTCGGGCAAAAACAGCGAACAAAACAGTCCCGCCGCCCCTCCTCCAACGATAACGATATCATACTCCTGCATCCTTTCTTTACAAAAAATAAACTCCACACTACCTATACATATTCTAGGCGTGCATACAATTCGTAATTAAAAAACGAGCCATCCGAAGATGACCCGTAGACAGAAAACCAAAACATATTTTTTTACTTAAACTATTTTTGAAGAGCATTTACTTGTTCTTGAAGTTTTGTATATGCTTCCCTAAGAGCAAGATTTTCTTGGTGCAAAGACTTCACAGATTCTATTAATGGAGCTATAATATTCATATATTCAACTGCCTTAACTCATTCTTTGTCTGTATGGACAAGATCAGGAAAAACTTTTTCTACTTCTTGAGCAATCAAACCAATATCTTTTTTCCTCGTATCTTTCCAAGTAAACGAATACCCATTCAATTGAGTAATTTTTTCTAAAGATCAGTCCAAAGGAGTAATATCTGTTTTGAAATGTTCATCAGATAATAGGTAGAAATTGGTACCAATAACAGATCATTCCACATGAAGTTTATAACTAGGATTCATTGTTCCTATTCCAATATTTCCATTGGGTAAAAAGGTAAGCTGTGAAGAAGTATATCATATAGATCCACTCGTCACTCAAGTAAACATATAATTTGTAGCAGCAACTTTACCATTTACATGCAACTTATATAAGGGATTTTTTAGTCCTACTCCAACATTTCAGTTTACACGGAAAGAAAGTTGCGAAGAGGAAAATCATATTCATGCAGGGTTAATTCAAGAGAACAAAATATTACCAGTAAAAACAATATTTGATGAAGCTTTCTGTGAACTAGAAGACAATTCAACTGATTCAAAAGAGGCTAATTCACTGGAACTTTCTAAAGCTAAGGCAAAGGCACAAAGAGAAATAAAAATTCATAAAGAAAGCGTCAGATGTTTGAAAATGTTTTTCATGACAAATACATAAAAAAGTAAAAACAATATACATATATAATAAAAAAGAGAAAATGCAAGCATTTATTATGTCTTTACAAAAAAACAGGAAAGAAGAAAAAATAAACTCTTGTAAAGACAAAAAAAATAACTATCTAAAACACTAGATATAGTATCTATAAGAAAAATAAACCACTAGATATAGTATTTTACATTTTTATCTTCTAGAAGCACCTTCATGAGTACACAGCCAGCAACACCCTCATTTTCTGTCAACAAAAGAAGTTGATTACAAGAACTCTTTAACAAAGAAAAACTCCTAGCACATTATACCAAGATTGCAAGAGAATATAGTGATGAATGTCCATTTGAAACACTTTTTACTGAGGCAGAAAAATATTTTACGGAAGGAACAAGCACCAAGGATATTCTCAGTATGTTTATCAAATCAGCGATTAATCTCATCTCAGTGGAAAACACTGCTCGACAATACATTGCAGGAAGATTGGCTATGGGAGATCTCTATAAACAAGCGGGAAGAAATAGAAAAATAACCCTAGAGGAAATATATAGCCCACAAAGCTATCTTGCACTCTTCGAAGACTATATTGCTACAGGCAAATATGCAAAAGATTTTTGGAATCACTACAGCAAAGAAGATATCTTAGAGGCGACACAGGCACTCAATAAAGACCAAGATATGGAATACAACTATACTACTGTCCTTATGCTCAAAAAAAGATATTTACTCAATCCTAATCAGAGCGTCTACGAACTTCCTCAAGAAATGTATCTTTCGATAGCACTTTTCTTGGCCATTCCTGAAAAGAAAGAGGAAAGAATTGCGACAGCAATCAGAATATATCGCGCCATTTCTTCACAGAAAATATCCTTACCTACACCAACACTTATGAATGCAAGGACCAATTTTCATCAACTCTCAAGTTGTTTCAAATTGAATCTCGATGATGATCTGAGATCTATCTATCACAATATAGAAAATATGGCACAGATCTCTAAATTTGGCGGTGGAATCGGCGCCTACTTGGGAAACATTAGAGCCAAAGGAGCAGAAATCAGAGGAGTAAAAGGCGCTTCTGGAGGAGTAATTCCTTGGATCAAAGTCATCAATGACACCGCCATCGCAGTCAATCAACTCTGAGCGAGAGCAGGAGCAATTTCTGTGACACTAGATATCTGGCATAAAGATATGTTAGACTTTCTGAGTATGCAAACCGAAACAGGAGACATTAGAAGAAAGTCATTTGATATCTTCCCAGCAGTGAGTATTCCAGATCTCTTTATGCAAAGAGTGAAAGAGGAATGAGAGTGGACTCTCATGGATCCAAAAGAAATACAAGATATCACAGGAGAAAAATTGCAAGATTTCTTTGGAGATGAATTTACTCAGCGTTATCAAGCATTAGAAAAAAATCCTGCACTTACTTTCAAACAAATCGTTCCTGCCAAAGAGCTTATGAAAACCTATCTCAAGAGCGTAGTAGAAACAGGCATGCCCTACGGATTCTTCCGTGACACGGTCAACAAAACCAACCCCAATAAACACAGCTGAAATATTTATTCTTCTCAACTCTGTACTGAGATAGCACAGAATACTTCCCCTTCTAAGTTTATCCAGGAAACAGAAGAAAATGGGAAAGTATCTATCTCCTATCAAGCAGG
>CAIVDB010000085.1 GCA_903904545.1 uncultured bacterium
CGGGTGGTGAAATGGTAGACACAAGGGACTTAAAATCCCTCGACGCAAGTCGTGCCGGTTCGAGCCCGGCTCCGGGTAGTTAATAAGTATACCAAGAGCAATCAAATAGAATAGTAGCAGATCATCGCTAATATTCCGTGACGGCCTGCCCCGCACTATGTAAATCCAATAATACGTTAGCATGATTCTTACATATTCTATTATTATCAAGACATAATAATCAGCTTATGTAAAGAGATTACTACATTTCTCTATGCATTTTGCAAAAAATGTGTAAAAAAAGACTTGCATTTTGATGCGAAAATTATATATTCACTCGGCTAAGAGAATTTTTTTATTACGTTAATTTTTTTATCAATGGGTTTTACCGTTTGGAGAACTTGAGATCTCAACACTAACGAAAGAATGATCGCTTTTTACAAGAAAGAATTACGATCTTCACATATTTTGGATAAAGCAAAAAAACAAAAGCACTATAACACTAAGTGGTATAGGAAGTTTGTTTCTTTCAATTTTCCTGGAGCAAAAAGATACCTTAGACTCAAGGCAATCGTTTCTAGCGCATATAGAAAGAATAAGAAGAAATACAACACACTTGCTCAACTTGGAAAGATCGTTTAGTAATCTGTGAAACGTGTATTATAAATTTTAAATTATAAATTTACCTAGAATGTTTGTAGTTGTAGATTACAAAGGACATCAATATATTGCAAAAGAAGGAGATACTCTTACCGTAGATCTTGTTCACGCAGAAGTAGGAAGTGATATCCATATAGAAAAGATACTTCTTTCTTTTGACGATGCAGGAACAAAGGTTGCTGTAGGAAAACCCTACCTTAAAGGGAAGGTTACTGCTGAAGTAGTCAAACACCAACAAGGTGAAAAAGTCAGAACTATTAAGTTTAAAAGAAAAAACAGATATCAAAGAACTTTGTGATTTAGACCTCAACAAACTGTTTTAACTATTAAAAAAATCCAGATTGATGGGTAAAGAAGGTGTACTCGAATGGGATGGTGAAGTGTTGGAAATCCTACCTGCCTGATATTTTAAAGTACAGCTCAAAGATGTAGACACTTTTGTTCGCTGCAAAAAGTCTGGAAGAATGAGTCAATCAAACATCTCTATCATCCCTGGTGATCGAGTCAAGCTTGAAATCAATCAATACGATATGACACAATGACGTATTGTATTTAGATATAATGATTATAAACAAAACAATCCTTTACATGCTACTACTCCATTCAAATGAAAGTAAAAACCTCACTCAAAAAAAGATGTATGTATTGCCAGATAATCAAAAGAAAGGGAATACTTTACGTTACTTGCAAAAAAAATCCTAGGCATAAAGCTAGACAAGGATAGACTTTTTTTATATTCCTGATTGTATATACGTATGTTTAGAATAATGTGACATGTCTTGCCAGACAACAAATCTATCTGGATTGGACTTACAACTATCTATGGTATTGGACTTAAGAAGTCTGAAACTGTTCTCAAAAAAGTGAGCGTTGACCTTATGAAAAAGGTTAAAGATATTACTGAAGAAGAACAAAAGAAAATTGGTGATGAACTTAGAACCTTTATCTTGGAAAATGATCTTAAGAGGGAGGTTGCTTTTGCTATCAAGAGACTTAAGGAAATCAAATGTTACAGAGGGATGAGACATAATGTAGGACTTCCTGTAAGAGGTCAACTTACCAGAAAAAATGCAAGAACTGCAAAAAAATTACTCGGAAGAGCTAAGGTAAGACCAGTTTTGAAAAAATAATTTTTACTTAGTCATTACTCATTAATTATGGCAACTAAAGACAAAGCATCAGCTCCAAAAAAGAAGAAGGATATCAAATTGAATACCGGAGTTTTTCATGTTCATACTACAGATAACAATACTGTTATCGCTCTTGTAGATGAAAATGGTAATAAGATTTTATGAAGCGGAACTGGGAAATTATGATATAAAGGAAGTAAGAAAAGTACTCCTTATGCTGCTGAACTTTTGACAAAGCAAATTTTGAAAGAGGCTCAAGCGTTTGGACTCAAAGAAATTGGAGTTATCATGAAGGGAACATGACTTGCAAGAGAGGGTGTTTTTAAGGCTATCAATGAAATTGGACTTATTGATATCAAGTATATCAAAGAAACAAC
>CAIVDB010000086.1 GCA_903904545.1 uncultured bacterium
AGGATGATATGAATACAGACAATAAAGACGCTATAGTAAAATCACTTATGGGTACAGCAAAAAATATGGGAGTAGAAATTGAATAAAAATGTTAAATGCTAAGTGTTAAAGGTTAAATAAAGAATACCTTTTACCTAAAAACTAACACTTAAAACTCAACATAAGAACATCCAAGAAACACTCAATTCTGTGGAAGGGCAAACGCCCGTTATGACCACTTTTATATTATTTACCAACAAGAAGATGCCAAGACATGGAAAAAAGTACAATGAAATCAAGAAGACAATTGACAGTAACAAACTCTACACCATTGAAGAAGCTGTACAATTAGTCAAGAAAGCCAACTACACAAAATTTGACGGAAGTGTAGAGATTGCTATCAAGACAAGTGCAGATCCAAAGTACAACGATCAAATGATGAGAGCAACAACAATCCTTCCTCATGGGACAGGGAAAAGTCTAAGAATTGCTGTCTATGCTAGTGATGACAAAGCGGGAGAAGCAAAAGCTGCTGGAGCCGACATTGTAGGTACAGAGACACTTCTTGCAGACATCAAAGCAGGGAAATTTGAATTTGATGTATTGATCACTACGCCAGATCATATTAGAGATTTAGCTCCTATCGCTAAACAACTTGGACCAAAGGGATTGATGCCTTCTCCAAAATCAGGGACAGTAACTATCAATGTAGGACAGACTGTAGAAGAATTCAAGAAAGGAAAAATGGAATTCAAATTGGATAAAACAGGAAATATTCACGCTATTGTGGGAAAGATATCTTTTGATGAAAAGAAATTGGAAGAAAACATTACCGCATTCCTCAAGGCAATAGAAGAAGCTAGACCAACAGGAGTCAAAGGAAAACTTATCAAAAAAATAGTTATTGCTCCAACTATGGGACCTGGCATCCAACTAGTATCTTAGTACACATATACTTACATAAGTAAAAAACAGACCTCTTTCAACGGATGGCCTGTTTTTTGTAGTCTCTAAAGTCTTAAAGTTTATAAAGTCTTAATGTCGGTCATTTTGACTTTATGACTTTATGACCTTTGACTTTCGGACTATTTCTCAATAGGTAATTGATGATGGAGACGAGAAGTGAAATAATATGCTAATCCAACCCCCGATCATACAACGACAATCAGCTGAGCAAGAAGAATACCAACAAGGACAAAGATATTGGTAAAGAGACTAAGAAAACTAATAGAGAATAAGGCATTGAGATAAATATCAAGGATAATCCCTGTAAAAATAACCAGAGCAAAACACAAAATAAAAGAAAGGAGAAGAATATCCAAAGTGATCATAACAAAAGAATGCACAACATCCATATAGTGAGCTCAAAGCAGCTTCTTTACCTCAAATTCTTTATGAAGAGTAGAAAAAATATTTTTGAGCAAAAATCCGAGAAAAGAGAGGACAATCAGAAGAATAAATCAGATAATACAATATGAGCTCACTACAATAAAATTACTCAGATTAATTACAGTCAGAATTCTATTTTCTTGCTGTTTAATCGTACTCCCAGCATCAATATCTTTTATATTGAGAATAATATCTTTATGTCTCAGAATGACAGTCTTAAGTAAAGAATATTCACTATCAGAAGAAAACATCACATAAAGCGTCGCAGGCAGGGGATTAGTGATTCAAAATTTTTGAAAATTATCGACAACATCAGGGATTTTTTTCTGTAAAAAAGCCAATGCATCGTCCTTACTAGAGAACATTACTTTGAGGCCTTGTGATTGTAATTCATCTTTCATCAATAAAATATCCTTATAAGTCTTCTCTTCTTGACCAGGAATATCTTTGATATAGAAATACATACCAAGTTTATCTTTGAGTTGATCAGAGAATTGATGTGCATACAGACCGAGTCACAAAAAGATATTTAATAAAAACAAAAGGAATCCAATCAAGATACTCATACCCAAAAGTTTCCCCCAGAAATGATGGAAAAGATGGTTAAGGTCTTCTTTAGCA
>CAIVDB010000087.1 GCA_903904545.1 uncultured bacterium
ACTTCAAAATATGTTTCCCAAACCATATCATTATTAACTAGATTTGTCTATGATCTCGAGATACAATAGGTCTACATATCAAGAAAAGACAATTAAAGAGCCTATAAAGACTTGATAAAGAGCTAAGATTAGTTAATAGTCACTAAAATAAATTTCGAACCGCTCGGATTTTAGTTACTACCTGCTATCTAAAAGATGAAAAGCCAAAAATACCACTTTACCCTCCCGTACAGGACTATCTTCGAACCAGTGTTTTTCTCTTGTAAATGGTTCGGAAAAAAAGTATACAGCAATCGCATCATTAGGTTTTGGGAGTCTTCTAAAACTAGAGAACGACCTCACAAGTACTCCCTCGTTTTACTCCCATCCTATGGTCAGATTCCGTGAACATCTATTCTTGAAGAGGTAGTGTCATGGGTAAACTCAAATCTACCTCTTCAAGCATGGCACTATCTCTGAGTAGACTTTCATGGGACAACTAAAAAAGATGTCTGTTCCATTGCGGTCAGACATCTTTTTTATTGTTTAAGCAAACAAAAATCAATGCACTTTTTTATCAAACTTCTAGATGACCGTCACGACTGGAGGATAACTCTACTCTTAGAGAATCCTTTATGGTTGGCTATTATGGTCACTGGAGCTTTGAGATCTTGGAAGTATCCAAATAAAAGTCCTGATTGATTAGAACAATGAGAATTCACTCTGAGTAAAAATGAGTATGCAACCTTTGGTTTGCAATCCAGCCAGTCTTGAAAAGTAGCGAGATCTCTTGAAAAATTAATATCGTTATGATTTATGAAAAAAAGTGACAAAAAAACAGCCACGAAACAGTCAACGGTTTACAGGCTTCTAGATTATGAAATCATCACACCATACTTTATCGAACAGTCAGCGAATAGCCAGGAAACAGTCACCAAACAGTCAGCGAATAGCCACAATAATAAGATACTAGATACTAGAAACAAGAAACTAGATAAAAGAAATAACCCCACTTCTTCTTTAAATAGTATAGGGGGAGGTTTGGAGGGGGAAAAAGATTGATATAAGCAAAGAATGTTTAAAGTCGAAAATGAAGGACAACTATTTATTTCAAATCGAAATACTCTCACAGGAAGGAATGATCGAATGGACGAGAAGACAAAAAAAGCTCTTTACAACATCATTGAAGCCATAACCCTTGAAGATTTTATTTCTAGAATATCGGTCTTTGCAAAAGTTCTAACCATTACCAAAGAACATAGACTTGGAAAATATCTCTTCTTTAAAATTGAGTTCTTTGATCTTGGGGAGTTCTTGAATCACATCAACAAATTCTATGGAACCCTAGACGATGTTTTTGGAAGATTGACTATCGAAGAAGAGAGAAAACATGTCGTTTCAAAAGTCCGTGCAATTCTATCCCCACCGAAAAAAGAACCTGAAAAAGCTACTGATCCTCCAAATGAAGAAGCCAAGGAGCGTATCAAAGAGTTCAAAGATCGTTTAAGAAAAAAATTAACTTTTACTTCATAAAAACCTACGACCATGACAAATGACAAACAACTATCTACTGTTAAAAACAAACTTCTATCAAAGGAAGCCTTAGAAGATTTCTTATTTAGCCAATGCAAAAATGAAATCTCTGATGAACAGAAAGCATTATTTATTGGAATCGCTCTAGCGAACAATCTCAATCCTTACAAAAGAGAAATCTATCCTATCCCATTTTGGAATAGTAAACTTGGAAAAAACGATATGCAACCAGTGACTGCTTACACGGTTTACTTGCAAAAAGCACAAGCGAGTTGAAAGCTTGATGGTTGGGATACAGAAATCTTTGAAGACGATGACGGTAAAGTTTCTGGTGGGAAAATCATCATCCATCGTAAAGATTGGAATAATCCATTCGTATGGGAAGTGACTCGAGATGAGATCGTTCAATGTAAAAAAGATTGATCTCCAAATAAAAACTGGTTAGAAAAACCAAAATTCATGACCAAGAAGACTTTGATCGGACAAGGAATGAGATTATGCTTTCCTGAAGACATCGGATGAATGCCATATCTTGAAGAAGAGATACGAAATGCACAAATAATTGATTGAGAAACAGAATCAAAAAAGAAAGTCAGTCTTGCAGACATTCAAATGCCAGTTGCCACTGATGTGCCTGTAGAGAATTTGAATGCAAAGTCAGTGAAAGCTGATCTAATCTCATCCGATCAAAAAAAGAAGGTTAATGCCATTTTTGATCTTATGAAATACGAGAACATTGAAACCAAGAAAAAAGAATTCTGTAAGGAACTTTATGGAAAAGAAAATCTGACAAAATTTACTCATGATGAAGCCGACGATTTTATAGAAAAACTCAAACAAGGATTGAAGAAAAGAATCGTGGTTGACGGTATTTATAGTCTTCAAGAATTAACTGATCATATTGAATCTATAACTGATAT
>CAIVDB010000088.1 GCA_903904545.1 uncultured bacterium
ACCCTTATCCCTAGTGGTTTCTATGAATCTACTTCTTATGGGACATTTTCATCTTCTTTAGTAAATCTCCTCCTTTCTTTTGGTCTTTTTGTCCTTGTTATCAAAAATAAAGATATTTTCTCTGCTTAATTTTATCTTTTTTGTGTATACCATGAAAAAACTTCTTCTTTTGTGACTTCTTTTATGAACACTCCCTCTCTTGGGATGTCAGAACGAACGTCATATTCAAGATTTACAATCTTTACAGTCAGCTATCAATACTCTTGAAAAGGGTCTCATTGATGGCACAGTCGATGTAGAATCTGCTCAAATCGAGGCAGAGCAATTAGTCGTCGCCTATAAGGAACTTACTAAACAAGAAATCGTTTCTAGCATGCAGTCCTTTATTTTTTCCTTAGAAGAAGAAAAACAGAAACTTCAGCGTTTATGAACTTTGCCTATTTGGGCTGAAAAATTGTGACTTAGCTTGCCTTATGGGATGAAACTCCAAAAGACTTTGTCTCATCAAGTCCAAGCATGAACTACATGACATGATAGCCTTTTGTTAGTATACAAAGGTCCCTATGATAACGCTTTGCAGGAAGCTCAGCGTATTGCGAGTGGAGCAAAGTTATTTCTAAGTCCTGAAATTGCTCAGGCCCAGGCTATGTTAAAATCGTGAAATACTCTCTCAGGATTTGCTACACAAGAACTTATGGACGCTATAGTCTATACCAATCATCGTCTTTTGGATTCAAATATTGATACGCTTATCTCTGTCAGTGTCGCTAAGGAGTGACTACTTACTTTGGAAGCGACTAATTACAAAAAATAGATCTTAGAGCTTAGATCTTAGAGCTTAGAACTTAGATTGGAGAATCGTCAAACATCGTACAAGATTGTATAAAACCTTGCCTACTGGTTTACATACCGAAGGCATGCAGGCAGGTCGTACAAAGTAGTACAAGGTAGTAGAGAATCCCGAATAACCAATATACCAATACACCAATAACCGATAAACCAATTGCCAATAAACCAATTGCCAATAAACTAATTCCCACTTTATCCTTAATTTGTTTTAATGAAAAAATATCTCTTAGGACTTTTACTTTGATGTGTTGCTCTATTTTCAATAAGTTCTGCACAAGAATATACTTTGTTCTATGGAAATGGATGTCCTCATTGTACAGCAGTTGATTCCTATTTTAAAGAGCAGAATATTCAGAAACTTTTTGATGTAGAGAAAAAGGAAGTGTTTTATCATAAAAAAAATCTGGAGGAATTTAATGCTCATCTTGCTCAACATGGTTTATCCTATGATAAGATTGGGGTTCCTTTTCTTATTATCACAAGTGGTGATGATTGTAACTATATCAATGGAGACGTAAATATTATAGAGTATTTTTCTGGGAAGTTAGCTCATCAACTTGCTACCTGTAAAGATACTACTTTTACGTGAAGTGATGTTATCATAGAAAAAACTCTACAAGAAAGATTGTCTTTCTTTGGTATCATGTTGCCTGCTGCGCTTTCCGATAGTATCAATCCTTGTGCCTTTGCTGTGATGCTGCTTTTGTTGTCTACCATCTTGAGTAAACATAAGAGTAAGAGAAAAACGATACTGTCAGGGATGATGTTTGTACTAGCTATATTTGTTTCTTATCTTGCTATGGGGATTGGACTCTTTTCTGCTTTAGCGAGTTCTAGTAATACCTTTGTCTTGAAACTTGTAGTCTGAGTGATTGGCATCCTTGTTGGTCTTGCTAATGTGAAGGATTACTTCTGGTATGGAAAATTTTTTGTCATGGAAGTCCCATTTTCTTGGAGACCAAAGATGATGTGATTGATCGAAAAGGTGTCGTCTCCTTGGTGAGCATTTGCTGTAGGGGTCTTAGTAAGTCTTTTTCTCTTGCCATGTTCCTCTGGTCCGTATTTTACGATCTTATGATTTTTGAGTGCACAAAATTCAGCGCTTAATTTCCGATGATATCTCTATCTAATTGTCTATAATCTTTTATTTATCTTGCCTATGGTGATCATTGCCTTCCTTGTCGGATTCGGATGGGCATCAGTGGATCAATTGGCAAAATTGAAACATGATAAGACAAAACTTATCCATTTGATTGTAGGTATTATGATGCTAGGACTTGGAATCTATGTCTTGACGACTTTGTAAACTTTTTCACTACTTACCTCGATATGAGTCTTCTATTTTTATAAATATTACATGTCTCAGGCTAGAGTATAATAGTTTAATAATGTTTCCTTATATATTCTTTTTTGATGGTTTGCTAGAACTTTTGTCTCCTGGATGTAGAGTATACTTTGATGTATCCCGGTCATGATTTCTTTTTTTGCTTGTCAGAATAATCTGCCTTTTCATTTGATGGTTTTGATATATTTTATAGCTTCCTGTACAGTCTTTTCCACACTATTTATGGCAATGCAAAGTTCTATATTACGTTCACTTTCTGTTTTTTCTTTATCTAATATAAAACAGGATTCATAGAGCTTATCAGTAAACTCTGGCATCCTATAGATGTAACGCATATCCTCTTCCTCCTCGATATCTATGGAAAATCATAATCCTTCTAAAAATTTAAATTCTTTCCATCGATTTTCTTTTATAAATCGAAAACCTTTTTTTACTTGAAGGAGATTTTCTCTATCTATGACTTCTTCCCATATTTCATCATTGTCTTGTTTGTTATCGCTACGAGATTCTCTTTCTATATGGTCTATTTCTTGCATATACTCTTTGATATTTCCCAATATCTGTTTGTATAATATAAGATCTTCATCGTCCCAGATCAGTTGTGTATACAAACATCTTAGTAAACAATTTATCCATTTATTCTCTTCCTCTGTAGTCAACATTTTTATAAAACGAAAAACTTTTGCAAGATCCTCTACTCGTAAAATAGGCATAATTGTATAAGATTCTGTTTGATTTTGGAATATAAAATATTTGCTTTGTAAATTTATTCCTAGTGTTTCTAATGCTCATTGGATTTTTTCCTTTGATTTTACTGTATAGTCATAGTAGAGTTCTTTTTGATCTTCTTCATCGTCAGTTATGGTATCTTGACCCAGAAAGTTTTCTTGATACGTATGTAATGCTTCATATATTTCTTCTCTAATCTCTCCTGAAGTATTTTTATCTTCATGTATATGAATCACATCATCTGTTATGGTTGCAGATGAGATGATGAGATGTTGGTATATTTCTCCGAAAGCCTTCCGCATTTCATTAAAATATTCTTCATCTATTCCATTATCATTGTCTTCTATAATTATTCTCAATAATTCATCTACGAAAGGCTTTTTTTTATCTATAAGTAAATCTCATGTTTTTTTAGATCTTTCTATCCCATTGTTCTCCATCTCCAAAATTATACCATATAAATACTACCTTCTTATCTATTTTAATACTTATTTTCCTATAAAAGTCAATCTTATTCTATTTTTTCTTGATTATTGGGGGAAAATAGATATATGATTCTCTATCATAAATAAAAATAAAAGTTTATGGCACCAAAAAAAAAGACTTTCACCTGCCATCATGGTAAGGGTGAAGTAGAAGAGGGCACGAATAAGTGTTCAAATCGAAAAGGGAAAATGTGCCCATCTGGACACCCCTGTAAAAGACTTTAGTATTAACCGAGCTGGGTGCTTTATTGAGGATATTTTCTTCAAGCAAGCAACCAGCTCAAACACGTTATTGAGAAAAAATATATAGTTTATTGGGAATCGGGAATTGGTTTGTTGGGGAATTTTTTGTTCGTATATTTCTATGCTTGTAATTTCTTTTCAATTACTTCCTGCGCTGCCTTTGGATTTACTTTTCCTCAGGTTTTTTTCATAACTTGGCCAACGAAGAATCCCATGGTAGTAGTTTTTCCTCACTTGTATTGCTCGACGATGCTTGCATTTTCTTGGAGGACGGTATCGACTATGCTTTCGAGCTCATTTGGATCCATGCTTGGTGCATCAAATCATTTTTCTTTGATGATTTCTTCTGGATTTTTTCCTGTAGCCAACATCTCGTCCATAATAATTTTAAGCTGACTCTCCATGATTTTTCCTTCTTGAGCAATCTCTAAAAATTTTCCAAATGCATCTTGCGAGAAGGGGAGTTCTTGGATGGTTTTCATTTGCTCGTTCATCCAAGCACCTATAGGTCAGCATATTCGTTTTGCTACCAGCTTCGCTGGGATTTCAGATGAGGAATCTTCAGATGATGTCAGATGAATAAGTGATTTCTGAAAATAATATAACATCTCTTTGTCTCCAATAAGCGCATTGATATATTCTTTATTGAATCCATAGTCTTCTTTGAAGGTCTTGATAATGCTATAGGGTATCTCGACTTTCTGTTCGCTGAGTCGTTTCATTATTTCTTCATCGATATGCAATTGTGGTAAATCGGGTTCTGGAAAAAATCTATAATCCAAGGCATCTTCTTTGGATCTCATCAAATAGGATTCTCCTTTAGTGTCATCTCGGCCTCTGGTTTGCTGACTAAAGGTCTCTCATTTCTCATAGATTGCTTCCTGTCTTGCTTGTTCATGTTCGATGGCTCTTTTGACCATACCGAAGGAATTGATATTTTTGATCTCAGCTCTGGTGCCGAGAGGCTCTGATTCATTCTTTCTGACAGAAATATTTACATCACATCTCATCTGTCCTTTTTCCATATCAGCGTCTGAGATATCATTGTATCTCATGAGTCTCTGGAGTTCTTTGAGAAATTCTACAACTTCGTCCGTACTCGAAAAATCTGGGTTGGTCACGATCTCTACGAGAGGAGTCCCTGCGCGATTGAAATCCAGCAAAGCTGAACTTCCATTATGTATCATCTTGGCAGTATCGTTTTCCATATGCGCGTCTAGGATGTGGACCGTCTTCTCTTGGGTGTAGTTATTTAAGAAAAAAGAAACCTGACCTTGGACGTTGGTGGGTTTGTACAGCTGAGTAATCTGGTATCCCATCGGGAGGTCTGGATAGAAGTAGGATTTTCTATCAAATTGAGAATACTCATTGACCTTACAGTTGAGGACTTTCCCTAAGATAAGGGCCTTTTCTACGACCTCTTTACTGAGGGTAGGTAAGGCTCCAGGTTGTGCTGTACACACGGGACAGATATGGGTATTTGGGGTAAGGGTTTCGAAATTCTGTTCGTTTTGACACTGACAAAACATTTTGTTTGGCGTATTGAGTTTGATATGAATTTCGAGTCCAATGGTAAGAAGCATGAAGAAATGATAAATGATAAATTATAGATTATAGATGGGGGAGTCTTTTGGTAATACTCAATGATTGCTATTTATCTTTTATCTATTGTATAGAGTGTTTATCTATTTCTTTGAATTTTTCAATTGGAATAATGTTATTCTCTACCAAATGTTGCGAGGGATACATCGAAGTTTCTTTATACAAAATTACTGCATACCGGTTTATCCAGCTACGCTGGGCAACGACAGGGATGATCTGCCTTGGAATAATTCGGTTAGCTTGGACAAGTGTTGTGACGGTTTTTTGAATTATTTTTTTAACTTGACATTAAATACAATATCTATATTCTGTAGCTAATAAGAACGATGGTGGTCAGAATTCTGATTGTCGGGAAGTCTTATTAAGTGTTAATTATATATTTTCATGCCTATGAAAACTTTTTGTTTTATAGTAATTGAAACTGGTGGATTTTGTGTTACATTCTAACGAACCGAATAAAAAGAATGTAATAACATACGTTTACCGTAGTTATTAACAAGGGCGGTTGGATTATATCTAACCGTCTTTTTTTATTTCTGAAATAACTCTATTTATTTCTTATTTGCTCTGATCGAAGACCATAAGGACAATCCTATACAAGCGCCTCAGATGAGGCCGGTGATGATTTCTGGGACTTCATGGACGGTAGAGATAAACATAATGATAGCAAGGGCAAAAATTGCTCGGAATGCGCCGTGTTCTAGAAATTTATATTTCGTTAAGGTTCATTTTTTGACGAGCATGACGGTAAGACTTCTCACAAACATTGCGCCGATTCCTAGTCCCAATGCGATGATAAAAATATTTTTACTCAAAGCGAAAGCGCCAATTACTCCATCGAAAGAAAAGCTTGCGTCTAAGACTTCGAGATAGAGAAATAAAGAGAGTCAGGATTTGGCTACGGTTTGAAGTGTTGCCGATGGTTTATTGAGCAGTCCTGCAAGTCCTTCTACGAGGCTATAGATAATGACTCCTCGGAGTCCTGCTATGATAAATCATTGTGCTTCAGTAGCTGGTACTATCTGACTTATTCCCATGATTAAGAAGAGAGTAAGTAATATTTCTGCTGATTTGAGTTGTCCTATTTTTTGTAAGGATCTTTCGATGATTGCTATTCGATGGTTTTCTTTTTCTGCATCGAGGAAAAATTTGAGTGCTACCATAAAGAGAAATGTTCCTCCGAATCCTGCAATCACGATATGAGAACTTGTAAGGATTTGAGCATACTGATTTGGATCGGTGAGTGCTAATTGAAAGGCTGCGAAGGGATTGATTTTCCCTATGATAGCTACAATGGCTATGGGGAATATTATTCTCATGCCAAAGACCGCAATTGCAATTCCTCGAGTCAGAAATCTGCGTTGTCGGAGAGGAGACATCTGTTTGAGGACTGAGGCATTGACGACTGCATTGTCAAAAGAGAGTGACGTTTCCAAGACTCCCAAGATGAGGATGATAAATACTGCTTGGAGTCCCGCTGAGATGTTTCGTCAGTTTCCTGCTCCTATATAAAATCCTATAATAATTGCAATTCCAGTGAAGATAAGAGACCCTGTGAAATATTTTCTAATCATGATTCAAAGTATGATAAAATAATGATGGTAGTCTATAGAAAATTTGTGGTATTTCAATTCTAGTTCTTGAAAATACTCTTTTCTTCTTTGTATTGACTTTTGACCGATTATTGTTATTTATTATGTATAATTTTTGTTTTCTTCCTATAATAGATGAATTCGAAATGATCTAGTCGTTGAAATATTCTATATACCCCAGATGATCTTATTGTGAATGAGTATTTTCATGATGTGCATCGCAAAGCGAATCTTCCTTCCAAAGGAAATCTTTATGATATCCTAAATCAAACACTTTATGTCAAGGATCCTGGTGTTTTTCGTAGTATGGAAAAACTTGTATTTTTGTATATGTCCTGTTATACCAAGGTGAAGCCTATCCATCCTGTTGAGTATCTCACTACCATGGAAAAAATTTTTGAAACCCTTAAGACGGGCTCTGTCTTATTCTTTTGTGATCATAAGACCTATGCGAGTCTTTTGCTGATGGTGTGGGAACTTGTTAGACGGGGAGAAACGCATTGATCGCCTGAAGTTAAAGATCGCTTGTATACTATCTTATGACCTTTACTTACTACTCACAAAAAATATGTCGGCAGATTCTCTCATATAACACACGCACTCAAAACTATTCCTGAGACGAATAATATCCCCAAAAATTTGAGTGAGGATGCTGTCAAAAAACAGAGGAAAATTTTTGCAAGGGAACTGACGTTAGTTCTCAATACTCCTTGAAATGCAGTCATTATGGCTCCTGCATGATGAACTGATGCAATGCAACGAAGTGATGAGGGAAAGCTTGAGCAGGTGTCTTTTGTGAATGATGAGGCTGTTCAGACCTCTATCCATCTTGCTGAGAAAAGGTTGTGTAAATGAGATATGGTTGTTTTTGCCTCTATAGATGATTCTCAATTGAAACATCCTTTTGTTGTCCCTTATAGAGCTTGAAAATGGGTGCCAGGAAATACCTCTATCAATATGAAGATTGCAAATAAGGATGAATTTATTGCATTGAAAAAAGAGGGGAAAGTTATGGATATGTTAGCTAGTCTTGTACAAAATCCTGATGGAAAACAAATTTGAAGAACCTTACCTAGGCATGAATTTGAAGAATTAAAAAAGAATATGGATACCTCTCATCTTTTGGGAAAAGATTGGGCCCCTGAATTTGATGATACCCTGATGAAGAAGTTTCTTAGGAAAATATTTGAGGCAGTTTTGAAATAATAATTATTTTTTCTGAATAAAAAAAAGGAACATTTCTGTTGCCTTATTTTTTTAATTGGTGGACGATAGAGGATTTTCACCCCGTAGTCCTACGGGGCAGGCCTCCGACCTCCGCACGTAATTATTTTTTTAATTGGTGGACGATAGAGGATTCGAACCTCCTACCTCTCGCACGTCAAGCGAACGCTCTAGCCAAGTGAGCTAATCGTCCATTGTAGTCTAACTAATAGTGAATAACTAATAGTGAATAACTAACAGTGAATAGTGTTGGATTTTTTTTGAAGGACTTTGTAATTAGAGTTTAGACTAATTCCCAGTAAACGAATTTCAACGAAGGACAAGATAGTGATTTCTGTTTGGATTTCAATCTTTCTTTGATTTCTTATTTTATTGACTTTGTTTCTGTAATATATATGATGTGAACTCAAAATAAAATTCTTAAACAATAATAATTAATATTTGTGCTATGAAAAAAATTTTACTCTTTATCGTTATGGCATTTTTGCCTACACTAATTTTTGCTCAATATGAGCGTCTATTTACAAGATCAGATGTCCCTTTGGACACAAACACATTTGATTTCCTTGGATTTTTGATAGTTGTTTTCTCTGCCTGGTGTTCTTATGCCATCAATGTGAAAAAGGGATTCTATTATCTTGGATATTTAGGATTCATTATTGCGTTGGCTATCTTCTATACGGCTTGTCCGTGTGATGCTAAGTTCTTTATTTCCCTTCTCTTTCTCCCTGTTTTAGGGTGTTTGATTGGATATGTTCTTTATAAATTTTGCTTTGTAAGGTCAAAAACTTAGTTATCCTAACTTATTAATAAAAATGATTGTCTTATTGGGATAATCATTTTTAGATAGAGCTATTTCAGTCCACCTTGTATCTTTAGCCTAAATCACTACAGTCTTGCCTGTTTATCCTGCTTATCTGTATGCAATATCTCAAGGTTACTCAGCTCACGAAATCCTATTCTCATGTCCCTCTCGTAGATCATGTGGATTTTACGATTTCTGCAGGGCAGAAGATTGCTTTGGTTGCGAGAAATGGAGCTGGAAAGAGTACCTTGATGCAGTTACTCCTTGGGAATATAGATAAGACCGATGGTGATATTTCGTGGAGAAAATGACTCCGTATTGCGTCTCTTGCTCAAGAGCCCGATCTCGATCCTGAAATGCTTGTGATCGATGCCTTGTTTGCTACGGACTATCCTCCTGCAAAACTTTTGAAACAATATGAACAAGTGATCCATGATCCCTCTGCTGATCCCGTCCGTGTCCAGACCTTACTTACGGAAATGGATGCTCAGCAGGTATGGTCCTATGAATCCAAGGTATCTCAGATCATTAGCCAACTCCATCTGCAAGACTATCTCAATCAAACCATAGCAACGCTTTCGTGAGGGGAGGCAAAACGTGTCGCTCTAGCTCAAATTCTGATCCAAGAACCAGATTTATTTTTCTTAGACGAACCCACAAACCATCTCGACTTAGATATGATAGAATGGCTAGAACGCTACCTGACGCAGACGCATATTACCCTCTTTATGGTGACGCATGATAGATATTTTTTGGAGAGGATTTGTACCGACATCTTTTCTTTGGAGAGAGGGAAACTGATCCAATATCCAGGGAATTACTCGTATTTTCTAGAAAAAAAGGCCGAGCGTGAAGAGAATGAACAGATAGAACTCCATAAATTGAAACAGTTGCTCAAAAAGGAGCTTGCCTGGATTCGCAGAGCGCCGAGTGGAAGACAGACGAAGTCTGAGTTTAGAGCCAAAAGATATGAAGATATCCAGGACTCGTATACGGGGAAAAGAAAGGATGCTGAATCGAGTGGTCAGCGTTTGGTCTTGGATGTGAAGGAAAGGACTTTGGGATCTAAGATTGTGGTGTGTAAACATGTCCAGAAATCTTTTGGCGATAAGACGATTCTGAAAGATTTTACCTATGAATTCCGTTATCGTGATCGTGTAGGAATCATTGGAAAAAATGGTGTTGGAAAAACGACATTACTCCAATTACTTCTTCGAGAGGCTCTTCCTGATGGCGGAACCATTGTCATGGGAGAGACGATTGTGGTGGGATATTATCAGCAAAAGCAAATGCAATTCCCTGAAGAAAAAAAACTTATTGATGTCGTCCCTTTCCCTGTTCTTCTTGAAAAATTTCTCTTTCCTCCTGCACAACAACATCAACGTATCTCGACACTGAGCGGTGGAGAGAAAAAAAGATTACAATTACTTACGATCTTGATGCATAATCCCAATTTCCTTATTCTTGATGAGCCAACAAATGATTTGGATGTGCTTACTTTAGGAGTATTAGAAGATTTCCTTTTGCAATATAAAGGATGCTTGATTGTCGTTAGTCATGATAGATTCTTTATGGATAGAATTGTGGAGCATTTGTTTGTCTTTACAGGAAATGGTGCTATCGATGATTTCTGGTGAACCTATAGTGAATATGCTGCTACCAATAGCTCTCCTACGCTAGCTGTTGCATCCCAACGCAAAGTCATTAGTCTTGTAGAAGAGGAAGCGAGCACTCCTTCTTCTCCCAAAAAATTATCTTATAACGAAAAACGTGAATTTGATGCATTGGCACAAGATATAGAAACTCTAGAATCGAGGAAAGATGAGGTCAATCGCTTATTTAATCAGAAAGATTTATCTTACGATGAAATTACTTTCTTATCAGAAGAACTTGGTGATATCCTCAAACAACTTCAACAAAAAGAATATAGACGACTTGAACTCTCCGAGAGAGCATAAATTATTTACTTTATTAGCCACTTCTTATGCGTAGCTTAGATGCTGTATTTATCAAAAGTGCTGCCCGTTTGGATCAATGTCCAGATTCGACATTGCCTGAATTTGCGCTTATCGGCAGATCTAATGTAGGGAAATCGAGTGTGATTAATTTTTTGACTAATCAATCCCATCTTGCTAAAGCTTCTTCTACTCCCGGGAAAACACAATTACTTAATTTCTTTTTGATCGATAGTTCGTGGTATCTTGTAGATTTGCCAGGATATGGCTATGCCAAATATTCTGTAGAGGAGAGGAAACAATGGATGGATAGTATCCAAGACTATTTCACTGAACGCAAATGTCTGAGAAGAGTATTTGTCCTTATCGATGGAAGTATCCCTCCTCAAGCTATTGATATGGATTTTTGTGCAGTATTGCACCAAGAAAATATCCGTTTTGATATTATTGTAACCAAGATAGACAAGGCAACTCAGAAAGAACTTGCCTTACATACCAGACAACTTACCTTTGCTCTAGAAAAACATATTGGTACATTACCTCAAATTTTCCTTACGTCTAGTGCTAAGAAAAAGTGAAGAGATGCTCTTTTGGACCGCATTTATGATCTTTTGGGATAGAAAAAACTATCCCTGCGCAGAGATAGTTTCTGAAAATATAGTAATATGAAAGAGAAGAAATGGACCATTTCCTTCTCTTATGTATATTGTTGTTTAATTACCCAATTTGTGCCATAGTGATAGTAAGTGCACTATTGACTACAGTGAATGCGAAGATAGCCCAAAGTAGTACCAAGATAAGACGGTCCTTGTGAGGTGTGTTTTGGTCTACATGTGCAATAAGTTTCTTTACCATTATAGTGTATAAGAAGATAAATACATATAAATTATAATCTAAATAAAAAATTTGTCAAATTTTTGCATACTTTTTTTGAGGTGGATATTGGTATATGTTTATAATAACTAGTAACCAATAACCAATAACTTTTTTCTTCTATGAAAAACGCTTGCAGGTGACCTCATCCCGTCTGCAAGCGAATCTCTATGTACGTATGTTTACATCAGTTTTAAACCTCTATCTCTTGATATCTTTTTCTTTCCTTCTGATGACACACGCAGTATATGGATGTACCTTAAGGGAACCTTAAGAATAAATAATCTACTTTTTGTGGGACGCTTCGCTGAGACCTACTTTTGTCTTGATGCAAAAGTAGGCAAAAAATCAAGGCCTCGCAGATCGCATGTTGCTCGGCCATGGTTTGCTTAGTCGAAGTCTGTCTTCCAGCCCCCCGTAGTTCTACGGGGCAGGCTTCCCTCACGGCAGCCAAGTTTTGGAATAAGATAATAAGAAAAATTTATTGCCCTGTGGCAACAATTACTGCCTTACCGGTAACGACATGAATGGTTTTGTGCTATTTGAGACAAGTGTTGCGATGGATACATCGGAGTTTTTTATATAATCTGTTTGTGGGTAGCTACCTGCATTGCACTCTATTTTCCTCAATTCTGTACGACCTTGTTCGACCTGCCTGCCGGTAGGCAAGGTTTTGTACGACTTTGTACAATTTTTTACTCTTCCTTCTCTGTCGATTTATTTGATTCTTATTCCCAAAGCAGTATATGTAAGGGTATGTTTTTATTCCCTTTTTTCTTTGTATGAAAATTACCTTTTGTGGAGCAGCTCAATTTGTTGCTGGATCGTGTTATCTTATCGAAACAGGAGCGACAAAATTTCTCATCGATTGCGGAATGTATCAAGGTCCTAAGGAAGTGATGAGGATGAATTATGAACCATTTCTCTTTGATCCTTCTGAAATAGATTTTGTCTTGTTGACTCATGCGCATATTGATCATTGTGGATTGATTCCTAAGTTACATATCCAATGATTCGAAGGGAAAATTTATGCGACGTCTGCTACCAAAGATCTGACCTGAATCCTTCTCGAGGATAGTGCTGATATCCAGTTACACAATACAGAAGAAGAAAATAAAAGAAGAAAACAGAATCATTTGGAGCCTAGAGTCCCTTTGTTTACACTTAAGGATGCCATGGCGAGTATGCGTTTGTTTTCTTTGGTAGAATATGGTAAGATGAATAAACTTACCGAGACTATTCAAGTAAGATATCAAGATGCCTGACATATTATTGGTTCAGCACATATAGAACTTTTCGTCACTGAAGAGGGAGTGCAAAAGAAATTTGTTTTCTCAGGAGACATTGGACAACGAAATACCCCTATTGTCCAAGATCCTACTTTGATCTCTGAAGCTGATTATGTCTTTATGGAATCTACTTATGGTGATAGATTGCACGAAGATGTTGCTCGTAAACAAGAGATTCTTCTCGAGCATGTGATTGCAGCTTACAATAAAGGAGGAAAACTCTTAATCCCTTCTTTTGCAGTAGAAAGGACTCAAGAGCTCTTATATTTTTTCAGTAAACTTATTGCCGAATGATCTTTCCCCAAAGAAAAAATTTTCCTCGATAGTCCACTTGCGATCAAGGCAACAGAAATCTTCAAAAAACATATTGAATGTTTTGATGATCAGGCGCGTAATGATTACGTCAATCCTTTCGATCCAGAATATCTGCAAGCGCTGCCTACGGCAGAAGATTCCAAGATTCTTAATAATTATCAATATCCTTGTATCGTCATCGCAGGAAATGGAATGTGTACTGCCGGTAGAATAGTCCATCATCTCAAACATGGTTTATCCAATCCCAAAAATTCAGTCCTTTTCGTTGGGTATCAAGCAGAATGAACGCTTGGAAGATATATTCTCGAAGGAGAAAAAATGGTCAGAATGATGGGCGATGAAGTTGTTGTCCATGCCGATATCGACAAGATGAATAGTTTCTCTGCTCATGCCGATGCTAATGAATTAGTCAAATGGGCCCAGGGATTTGCTGTCCCACCAAAAAATATCTTTATCATGCATGGAGAAGGAAAAGCACAAGAAGCCTTGCAGACCAATCTTCGCGCTTTGGGCTATACCACATCCATTCCAAAATTGTGAGAAAGTGTAGTTTTGTAGTCTGGAAGATTATGATAAATGATAAATGATAGATTGTTTTTTGTTTTACTGATAATTATTTTCTATGTCTCAATATTTCTGAGTGGCAGTAAAATGCATTATCCAAGATCCAGAAGGAAAAATTTTAGTGATCTTCAAAAGTGATATCGATGAAGTTAACCCTAATGACTTTGATATCCCTGGGGGAAGAATTCATCGATGAGAGAAGTTGGAAGATGCTCTTAGCAGGGAAGTAAAAGAGGAAGTGAATTTAGATATTGAGATTATAGGTGTTTCAAATCCTCGATGATTTACGCAAGGAGAATTGCACTTAGTTTGAATTACTTATATTGCAAAATGTAAGGATATTTCTCCACTTCGTCTGAGTGAAGAACATACAGGATATTACTGGAAAACCAAAGAAGAAATTCTGACAGGTGAGTATCCGAAATGGCTGAAAGAAGAAGTCTCTAAAGTCGGAAGGTCGTAACCCCGCTAAAGACGGGGCTCGTTTCGCTCGAGTCTTTAAAGTCTTTTTGTTATAAATTATAAATTATAAATTATGGAAGAGCATCACTCTTCACTCTTAATTATTAACTCATTTCAAAAATGGAATTATCGATTGTGCATTTTTTTCAATCTCTCTGACAAGGGACCTTTTTTGATACGATTATGTGGACGGTGAGTGCAAGAGGATTCTTGATCTTATTGCGAGTAGTTGCCTTAAGTCTCGCTTTATGGAAACATAAAAAACAATGGAAACTCATCGTGATCTGCTTTGTTTTGGCAGGATTGCTGTTTTATGGAGTCTCAGAATTTTTCTTCAAAGATATCCTTGTTCATTTTACGTGAATAAACGTCAGACCCTACCTTGCCCATCCTGACCTGATCCACGCCATCTGAACATCTTATTCAGACTCTTCTTTTCCTTCTAGTCATATGGCGAGTACCTTAGCTATGTTGACCGTGATGGTGTATTTCTGGAAAAAAACTTGGGTCTATGCATTAATTATTGCAGTACTCATGGCAGTATCGAGGATGCATAATGGGATGCATTATCTGAGTGATGTCCTTGTAGGAGCATTGGTGGGCATTCTCTGTGGGATGGTTGCTGTTTGGCTTGGGAAAATGATCTGGGAAAAAATGAAGAAATAAATTTCTTGATGGAATAGCATCAATTATAACTATAATTACACGGGCCTAGAAACTATTGCTGGATGCCCATTGTCTGCGAATATCGATGAAAGCTCAGCATCAAATTCTTTCGATTCTCAATTAAATTGACATTTCACAATGTATTTTTCATTATCTCTTACTGTTTTGGTCAATGTCGCATAACTCTGTAACTCATTATACCATTTCTTATCATAAACATCTCGTTGTCCAGTTGCTTTCTTGGGTCCATAGAGTCCAAAAATCCTCATCATATTCCCTATTTTATTGTTTTCTTTGTCATCTTTCCCTGTGAACTGATTAATGAGGTTCTTGGCATCTTGTTTGGTATCCAGTAAGGTACATCCTATCTTCTCGGCTTCTCTTTGGGCAGCATCTCCAAGAAAGTATATCACTCAATTTTTCTCTATGATATCTATTCCATTGGGTGTGGCTGTGAGCGGAAAAAATTCTCTTCCCATGGTTTCTACATTTCCACGGGCATTGATTTTGATATTCTTCTGTAGTTTTAATTTGTTTTCTGGAGAGGTTTTCTCTCGTAAGGTAGAGATAATATGCTCTTTGGGATATGGATTTCCTTCTTGTATAATATTCAAAAGATCACCTTCTGCTCCTGCTGATGGAGTAGCTTGTGGTTTTTGATCATCTTTATTAATCTGATTTTCTTTGTCCGAAAATTTATTAGTACCTGTCTCTTCCATGGAATGAAAATAGTAAGTAAATTCTTACTTCTCATTATACATAATAATCCTATTTTGTCAATCTCATTCACTATAAACTGCTCCTTGCTATTTCCTCGCGAAATCGTACTATTGAGCTATCAAATATCCTAATATTTACCTATAAAAAATTGTCTTATGTTATTTAGTGAATGTTGACTCAAACCAGGATTACTTAGATCTTTGGCAGCTATTGGCTACAAAGAAGTGACTCCTATCCAAGAAAAAGTGATGCGTGTCGCGCTGACAGGAGCAAATATTGTCTGACAATCTCAGACCTGAACTGGAAAGACTGCTGCATTTCTTTTACCCGTCTTGAATAAGGTAGACACCAACAAAAAAAGCTTACAAGTCTTGATTCTTGCTCCTACGAGAGAACTCGTAAACCAGATCGGAGATGAAATCAGAAATCTGACGAAGTTTTATAGTGTGACCTACACATGTCTGTACGGTGGTGCAAGTCCAAACGTTCAGAAACAGAACCTCAAAAAACGTCCTGCTATCGTGGTAGCTACGCCAGGAAGATTGATGGATTTTATGAACCAAGGAGTGATAGATATTCGTGTAGTGGAATATTTCATCCTAGATGAAGTAGATAGAATGCTTGATATGGGATTTGTTCGTGATATCAAAAAAATCCGAGCACAACTCAAACACGTGAGACAAACTTATACCTTTTCTGCAACGATGAATAATGAGATGAAGACCATCATCAAAGAGCATGTTTCGACCTATGAATTTATCAAAATAGGGGAGGAAGTGACGGTAGACAAAATTTCTCATAGTTATCTTCCTGTCGATCATGAACAAAAGGTCTATAATGTGATCAAGCTGATCCAGGCACATCCGCATGATAAGATTTTGATTTTCACCCATACCAAGAGAAATACCAAGACCATTCATCAGATTTTGGCGTCTCATAAATATAATGCCGGACTCTTGAATGGGAATATGGCTCAAGGTAAAAGACAATCCACTCTAGACGAATTTAAACAAGGTAAGATCAAGGTATTGGTCACTACTGATGTCGCTGCCAGAGGCTTGAATATGGAAAATGTCGGACTTGTGGTAAATTTCGATGTCCCTGTCGATGCCAAGAGTTATATCCATAGGATAGGAAGGACAGGAAGAGCAGGTGCTAGTGGGAAGGCGATTATGCTTGTCTCTCCTTTGGAAAGACCTCTTTTGCAAGACATAGAAAAGATGCATAAGATTAGAATCAAAACATCAGAACATACCACGCTTCATGATAAAGAAGGAAGATATGGAAATGTTCGCTTAGATAGATCTACAGATAAACTCTGAGGAAAGAAATTGCAAATGAGAAGACCTGCTGCTCCTTCCAAATATAGTGGCTTAGAACCTTTTGATGATGAAAAAAATAAAAAGTCTGACGCTCGTCGTGGTGGGGCTACTCGTCCAGGAAGTCATACGAGACCTGAAAGACCTGATACGAGAAAAACTAAATCTTCTGGAGGAAAATTTATGGGTATGGGAAAACCGAGAAAGTGGTAGAAGGGAGAGCTTAGAACTTAGAGCTTAGAACTTAGATCGGAAGAATTGCTTCATGCTTCGCGACAAACAATAGTCAAACAGTAGCATGATTGAAGCTATAGTTCGTCTATCGTTCGGCTACGGTTAGACTATTGTTTAATATAATTTTCATATCTCACTTTTCCCTATTCCTATTTCAATAATTTCCCTAGATCTACTATCTGGATATTTTCCAATTGGTCAGTAAATCATTTATCATGGCTGACAATGATCATAGCTCATTCATAGGTATTTAATGATTGTGCGATAACGGGAAGGTGACGGAAATTTATATGGTTGGTTGGCTCATCGAGGATGAGGAGATGCGGTTTTTGAAGGACAAATCTTGCATAGCAGAGGAGTCCCTTCTGTCCTTCGGACAACGATCCAATGGTATTTTTCAATACACTTCCGGTGAGGAGAAATTGTGCAGCAACGCGATAAATATCTTGATCTGATGTATCGCCAGCTATCTCCAATAAGTTATCTCGAACAACCATATCCATATCCAAAGCTGTGAAATCTTGACTATAATAGCCTACTTTTACCTTATTATGAATCTGTGCAATATCTTCTTCTGGATGAGTAGTATCTGGTTCTTTGATAATCATATCTTTGGTCTTGTCTTCTATAATCGCCTTGTATTGTTTCATAATATTTTCTTTGTGTTCGTGAATCATCATGAGTCTTTTGAGGAGCGTGGATTTACCTATTCCATTCGGTCCGATAAACATCACTCTGTCGTGTTTTTTCATGACTAAGGGTAATTTACAACTTACTACATTGTGTTCAGCGTTCATCAATCCTACCTTATTTATGGTTACAATTGGTCCTACATAATTTTCAAAGGGGATAGCAAATTTAGCAATGGTCTTATCGTCTCTTCTGACATCGACTTTATTTTCCTCTGCATCTTCGACTTCATCTCTCATCTTACTTGCTAACTTACGCATCTTTCCTCATTTATTGGAGAAGAAATTGATTTTTTCTTTTGCTTCAATGATCTTTTTCTCAGCTCTGGCATTCTGCATTTGTTCCTTTTCTATTTGAGCCGCTATTTGGTCTACCACGTCGTAGTAATCTCCCCAATATTGTTCTACCTGCTTACGATCTCTATTCAAATACAAGACTCCGTCAGTAAAGATATTTAGAAAGTCTGCATCATGACTAATTACTACTACGGTCTTATCATAGGAGAGGAGGAAACTAATCAGATCATTAATCCCGTCATTATCGAGATTATTAGTCGGCTCGTCAAGGAGGAGGATATCGGGATGTTGGATAAGCGCATACGCTAAGAGTAATCTTGCCTGTTGTCCTCCAGAAAATTCTTTTATCGGTTTATTGAGTGGTGCATTGAAACTAACTACTTTGAGTACTTCATCTATCTTTCTATCAAGTTGATAGTCGATTTCATCGAATGCAGTTTGGAAAAACTCCTTGATACTCAATTCGAGTTGATCTCTTGGGATGACCTGTCTTGCGGTAGCGATCGTATTTCCTTGGACGATATTGATCTTCCCTGATTGGGGAGTAAGTTCTCCCGTGATCATTTTGAATATTGTCGTCTTTCCCGCACCATTTTGTCCCATGATGGTGATTTTAGTATTTTGACGGATAGAAAAATCACTATCTACAAGGATAGGATGTCTTCCTTCATTATATGCGAAAGAAACTTGGTCGAAACGGAGGATAACGGGATTCTGATTGCTAGACATAATTTAAACAAAAAAAAATTATAAAAAATCTGTTTTGGATATCGTTAGTATATATATTCGAAGGTAGGATTCAAGTGAGGGTTGGGGATGGTTAATTTATCTGCTTTCTAGCCATTTGCTAATCTTTGGTCTTAAAATGAAAATGACCATAATAAGATTGATTGCGAGAATGTATATCGGATATGATGTTTCTTGATATGTACTATTTGTTACTGCTAATAGAGTAAATAATCCAGCAAAAACATCTAAGATATAAAATATCCATGTCTCTGTTTCTGGAAACTTATATGTCTTGACTAAGGCTGGAATATATCCTATAAAATCAGCTAGTATAGAAGCTAATAATCATATAATAGGACTGTTTGTTAGTTTCCATACCAAGATACCAATCCCTGCGATTACTAAACAGATAACGTCAGTTTTCGCCCATCATCCCATGCCATATTTTATACAGAGAGAGAAAATAAGAATACTTTGTAGAGCAGAAACTCATGCAAGAAAAATTGCAACAGTATTGTGTTGAGCAAGTAATGACGCAAATGAGAGAAGGGTGATGATCAGTAAGACAAATCTTGTTGTCCTGTGTGGTTTAGATTCTCACTTTAAAATAGATAATATGTAAAATATAGGAGAAAATAGAGCAAATATAGTGCTGCATATAATTAAGATAGTTTTAATCTCTAAGTG
>CAIVDB010000089.1 GCA_903904545.1 uncultured bacterium
ATTGGATTCTCTGGTGCAAGTTGGGATGGTTCATTTATGGGGCCTAGACTTGCTACGGGAGATAAGATAGCCAATAAATGAGAAGAAGGACTAACTACACTTACACCAGTTCTTACGATAGAGGCAGGATCTACTACTGCAGATCTTTTCCCAGCTACAGGATACTTTATCATCTCTGCTAAAGTAGCTGATTGATTCTCTGGTCAGGAACTTACCATCTATAGATCTAATTATAATGATGGAGAAAAACGAGAAATCAATAGACCAGATAGAACATGTACATTAGATGTAAATATGCTATGTACCTTCCAAACAGATCACTTGAGTTTGTTTACTGTAGGAACACCTGATCCTAGCATCATTTCTCAAATAGTATCATTCTTTGGCGGTGGTGGTGGAGTAGTAAAAGATAACTGTCTTTATAATGCAAAGAAAAGCAATAACCTTCCATGAGCAAATACTGAAGGAAAAGATTATTCCCCAAGTTACTATGACAATGATTGTGGAGTATCTCCAACTCACAGTGCTGCAGAATCTTCTTATACTGATGAACTAAAACAGGCGTATACTTATGCATATACTATGGGAATCACTACAACAGAAAATATAGATGCAGCCGATATGTTAGGATCTATCATGAGAAAACATATGGCAAAAATGATTTCACAATATGCTACCAATGTACTTAAGATGAAGCCAAACACATCCAAGAAATGTGTATTCAATGACATGAAAAATGAAGAAAAAGAAATGCAGGATTTTGCAATCAAGGCATGTCAATTAGGACTTATGTGAATAAATTCTGATGGAACAGCAAATACAAAATTCAATCCAAACGGAATAGTAACAAGGGCACAATTTGGAACTATGCTTTCCAGAGTTCTCTATGGAGAGACGTATAATAGTAAAGATGCTAAGAATCGATATAAATCACATCTCAATGCACTAAAAACAAACGGTATCATGAATGATATTTCTAAACCAACTATGATTGAAAAAAGATGATATGTCATGCTTATGTTCATGAGAACATGAATTAACTAAAAATAAAAGATTGTTTTTGTAAGCGTTTTCCCTATTGTTTTGCCAAAGATATTCTTTATCTTTGGCAAAATTATGAAAGAAATAATTTATGAGATAGTCAAAAGATGCGCAGAAACCATAGGTCTCGATGGGCTCAAAAACATCAAGAGACATTTTTGTGATACTCATAAAGCCAAGAACCTTCCATCAAATATTCAACTCCTCAAAACATATCGTGAGATGGTACAAAGCAAAGAGATCCCTTCGGATAAAAATATTGAACAATTATTAAAGAAGAGAGGAGTGAGATCAAGTTCATGAATAGTGGCAATACAGGTACTTACTAAGCCGTATCCTTGCCCTGGCCAATGTATTTTCTGTCCCAATGATCCTACTATGCCCAAAAGCTATATTGCTTCCGAACCCTGAGCAATGAGAGCATTACTCAATCAATTTGATCCTACGAAACAGGTATGGAATAGGTTGACCTCACTTACGCTTACGGGACACAATACAGAGAAGATAGAATTGATCATTCTATGAGGAACTCGAGATGTCTATCCAAAACTCTATAAACAACAATTTGTAAAATCACTGTACGATGCATGTAATGCTTTCGATAAACTTACGATTGTCCAAAAATCAGATACAGAAGATCAAAATAAATTTAGTTTCCATCTCGAAGGAAAGGAAGATCTTATTACGCCCAAAACCGTCCAGGAATCTATCAAAAGAAATGAATCGGCACATCATAGAGTCATTTGATTGACCATAGAAACGAGACCAGAATATGTGACAGACAAAAATTGTTTGTTTTGGCGTGAACTTGGCGTAACCAGGATAGAGATGGGAGTCCAATCATTATTTGACGAGGTATTACTTGCAAACAAAAGAGGCCATACCGTACAGCAAGCACGCGAGGCCTGCCATCTTTTGAGATGTTATGGATTCAAACTCTCACTACATATTATGCCAGGCCTTTACAAATCTACTCCAGAAAAAGATCTTGAGACATTCAAAAGATTATATACAGATCCCTATTTCTTACCTGATGAAATCAAATTTTATCCCACCTCAGTCATCCCAAATACAGAGCTCAATACACTCTATGTCCAAGGGAAATATAAACCACTTGAAACTAAGGATATAGAGAAACTTATAGAAAAGACCTTTACAGATATCATTCCTCCCTATACGAGGATCAAGCGTTTGATTCGTGATATCCCAGAAAACGAAATCGTTGCAGGAAGTAAAGTTACAAATCTTTCTCAACTTGTACATGAAAAAATAAGGAAAAGTATCCAATGAAGTCCAAAGCGTATGCAAGCATTTTACACAAGACTCTATGAAAATTCAAAACGTTTCAAAACTATTAATGCATTTCTTCAGGCTTCAAGCTTCAAGCATCAGGCTAAAGAAGATACACAGACCTTTATCATCGGAAGTATTCCCGACACGAAAAGTTTCAGAAATTTTGTCTGTTTAGATACCAGAAGCAGAGAAATCAGGAATAAAATTGAAAACCTGCCTGCCGGTAGGCAAGGTTGAAAATTAAAAATTGAAAATTGATCTCCGAATCTTGTGATAAGAAGATATGCGAGTAGTGCAGGGGAGGAGTACTTCATTTCATTCGAAGATCACCAAGGCTACCTCTACGGATTCACAAGATTGATGTTGCCAAATAACTCTTCAGCAATAAGTGTTTCTGGACTAGGAGAAGGAACTGCTATCATTAGAGAACTTCATGTCTATGGTGATGTAGAAAAAATAGGGACCAAAGTAGCAGGAAAGGTACAACATTACGGATTTGGGAAACAACTTATGCAATTAGCAGAGCAGATTAGCCAAAAAAAATGATATACAAAAGTGTCCGTAATCTCAGGCGTTGGTGTAAGAGCATATTATAGAAAGTTAGGCTATAGAAAACAATGAACGTATATGACCAAACCACTTCAAAAGAAAAATTGACATTAAAGAATGGTTTATCGGGAATTGGGAATTAGTTTATTGGGACACAAAAATCATCTCTATAGTATTTAAAGTGGTACTTTACATTCTTCTAAAGTGTAATTAGCATTAGGACCGTCACTAGGAACATTTTCATCAATAGTGAAATCGGCAATTCTTTTGAAAGTGATCATATTATTGCTAATTCATCAGAACATCCAGTATGAGTTAGCACTTTTGATTTTATTTCCGCTATTGTATTCTGAATCAAGCATCCAGTAGATCATATCATCTCATGCATCATATACCTGATCGTTGATGTTATATAATATATTATTACTTCATTTTCTAAGTCATGCTACTACATAATTTTTACCATCCGTTCGAGATCATCGTTCTCTCCCATTATCTATAGTAGCATCAAAAGCATCAATACAATCATCTCCACAATAGAGATCTGATAGCGTAAAAAAATAGAACATAGTATTTATTGTTCTACTAAGCAGTCACTTAGAGAAGGCTCTTTCTATTCAAATTTTATTAGGATAATCATCGGGCAAGTAGTTACATCATATAATAGTAGTCTCGGTATCTGATCGTCAATCTCAATAATTATCGAAGTAATCGTCCGAATCATAATTGTCAATGTCTACCTTATTTAGATCCATAAGCGTACAATCCAATGTATTTGCCATATCAAAATCCGATTTCCTTGAGGCAAAAATCTTATTGTTTCAACATTCAACAATCTTTTCCTTATAATAACTAAACAGCGATCCATCGTTTTCGCTTCAGAAGCCAGAAGATGGACGGGTCTTTTTCTCTGTATATGTACAATTTTTTGGATCAACAATAGTACTTATATCTTTTATTTTTACAGGCGCTTCTTTGATCTTTTCAAATCAATCACAAACTGGCAGATGAAGATCTTTGATCTTTAGGAGATATTGTTTGTATTTTTCTTGTTCCCAAACATAATTTTTATCTCGTAATGCGCTTTTTAGTTGAACAAAATTAGCAGGAGCATTAAATGGCTCTGCTGTTGTTAAGCATTCATCGAGAATCTCTCGATCTTTATTTGTATAGCCACTCGTGTCCTTATTGAGTAGATATTGGCATTTTTGTATATAGGTAGAAGTTTCTTCTGTGGATGTTCTAGTATTTTTTTTAAAGAGGAAAACAATAAGTGCTATTATTATAAGTCACACAACAGTTCCTCAAACTATAAAGATGTTTTTTCTTTTCATAAATAGAATAGAGGAAAAAGATAAAACAGAATCCATAAAGAAAACTCCATCATTTAACCTTTAACACTCAACATTCAACATTCAACATTCAACATTCAACATTATATTCTATATATCCAATTCCCTTACACTCTTTGCATGAGTAAGGATAAAGTGCTTTCTTGCTTGTACATCTTCACCCATAAGGATCCTAAATAACTTATCTGCTTCTTCTGCATCATCCAAAGTGATTTGATTTAATTTTCTATTGAGAGGATTCATCGTTGTCTCCCAAAGTTGTTCTGCATTCATCTCTCCAAGACCTTTATATCTTTGGATCTCTGCCTTGTCTTTGTCAAATCCATACATATCTGGGGTATGAGTCTCATCATAAATATATTCTTCCTTCTTTCCTTGTGCAAATCTATAGATAGGAGGACAAGCTGCATAGACATGTCCATGCTCAAGTAATGGTCTCATAAATCTAAAGAAGAAGGTCAAAAGAAGCGTTCTAATATGTGCTCCATCCACATCCGCATCGGTCATGATGATGATTTTTTCATATCTGAGTGCGGCAAGATCAAAGTTATCTTTTACACCAGTACCTATAGCAGTAATAAGTGCTTTCACCTCGTTATTTGCCATGATTTTTTGGATAACTGCTTGTTCAGTATTTAAGATTTTACCTCTCAATGGCAGGATAGCTTGGAAATTACTATCACGACCTTGTTTCGCACTACCTCCCGCAGAATCTCCCTCTACGATGTACATCTCTGTACCTTCCATTTTCTTCTGCGCACAGTCAGCAAGCTTACCCGGCAGTACTCCTCCAGCTAATATATTTTTTCTCAAAACAGTCTCCTTAGCAAACTTAGCTGCAAGTCTCGCTCTCGCTGCAAGTTCTACTTTTTCAAATATTTTATCAAATTCATGCTCATTACGAGAAAAGAAATCTTTGAGATAATCATAAACTATTTTTTCTACTTCTCCTCTTACATAACTATTTCCAAGTCTTCCTTTAGTCTGCCCTTCAAATTGTGGTTCAGGTATCTTGACTGTAACGATAGCATATAATCCATCCGTCACATCAGAATATTGAAATTCTCCAATCTTCTTATTCATCTTATCTTTCTCTTTGGAGACCTCATTAATTATATTCAAGAGAGCTGATTTAAATCCTAGAACATGACTTCCTCCATCAGTAGTTGGGATATTATTTACGAAAGAAAGAAGATGATCATTACTTGTATTTACAAACTCAAAAGCAATTTCAGCCAAACAATCTTTACCTTCGATATTGATATAATGTTGAGAAGAAAGGGCTTGTTGTTCACCAACAAGGTTTCTTAACCAAGTCTTGATACCTCCATCAAAGAAAAATCTTTGTTTAAATCCAGTCTTCTTATTGATAAAATTAAAAGTAACTCCAGGGGTAAGATATGCACTTTGCTTCATTCTTGCAATCTCAATCGGTTGAGAAAACTCTATCGTTTCGAAAATAGTTGCATCTGGCAAGAACTTCACACTTGTTCCCATCTTATCACTTTCTCCCATTTCTTGGATTTCACCGACAGGAATTCCTCTTTCAAATCTTTGGAAATATTTCTTTCCATTTTTATAAATAGTAACCTCCAATCGTTCAGAAAGCGCATTCACTACAGAAGCTCCAACCCCATGAAGACCTCCAGATACTTTATAGACATCTTTATCAAATTTTCCTCCTGCATGAAGTACAGTAAAGACTGTTTCTAAAGCAGATTTTCCTGTTTTTTCATGTTTGTCGACAGGAATACCTCTTCCATTATCATGGATAGAAACTGAACCATCTTCATTGATCGTTGTTGTAATTGTTGTACAATATCCAGCCAAAGCCTCATCTACAGAGTTATCCACAATTTCTTGGATAAGATGATGAAGTCCTTTTGCATCTGTTGACCCAATATACATTCCAGGTCTTTGTCTAACAGGTTCCAACCCTTCCAATACCTTGATATGAGAAGCATCATAATCTTGTGAACTCAATGGTGTCATCTTTCTTTCTATATAAATCAATTAAAATAGCGGAAGTAGAGTCGTAGAGTCAACAACTAACGGCTAATAGCTAATAACGAAGGATTTTTTATACACAAAGACTCCAATAATAGCTAATAACGAAGGATTTTTTATACACAAAGACTCCAACGTTTTTAGTTTTTCGTTATTCACTTTTAACTCATTCTAGTCATCATATTCATCATCGAAATTACTCAAATATGCCTTTTCTTCATCTTCATCATCATAATCGTCTTTTACTCTTTTGGACTTGAGTTTTCCTTTTTTCTTCTTGCCTTCATTAGCCTCTAGTTTAGCAATATCATCTTCAATTCCAAGTATTTTTTGTAATCATGCATGTTCTTTGAGTTTTTGAATCACCTTCTGTTCTATCTGTCTTACCCTTTCTCTCGTCACATCAAATTCTTCTCCTACTTGTTCAAGTGTGTATTTTGGACCATCGATTCCATATCTCATTTTTACAATCTTGGCTTCTCTATCATCGAGCATTCATAAGATCATATCGAGATTTTTTCTCAGGGCATTCTTTTCTGCAAATTGATCAGGTCTCAAGGTATTACTATCTTCGATCAAATCAGCAAGAGTATCTCTTCCCTCATCACCGACTTCTCTATCAAGTGATACATTTCCAAAGATGACTTCTTCCAACTTTTTGATCTTCTTGATCGGAAACCCAAGTTTTTGACCAATCTCTTTAGAGGTCGGCTCTCTTCCTAGCTTCTGAAACAAGAGTTGATATGTTTTGTTATATGAATTAATTTCATCGATCAAATGGACAGGGATCCTTACATGTTTGGTCATATCAGCAATTGCTTTAGTGATACTTTGTTTGATCCATCGCGTTGCATAGGTACTAAATTTAAATTCCTTATCGGGATCAAATTTTTCTATAGCTTTAATCAAACCAATATTTCCTTCTTGGATAAGATCAGAGAAACTTAGTCTCGAACCAAAAAATCTCTTAGCAATACTAATCACTAATCTGAGATTAGATTCAATAAGCCTTCTTTTGGCATCTTCATCACCTTTTTTGATACGTTTAGCAATATCTCTCTCTTCTTCAGTATTGAGAAGGGGTATCTTAGAGATTTCATTAAAATACAACTTAATAAAGTCTTTATGCTGAGGATCTGCCTGGCGTTTATCCGTTTCATACAGAGCTACTTTCCCAAGTTTAGTCTCTTTCTTGGCTTCTTCAGCTTCTTTTTCTAGTATTTCTTCGATAGTAATGATTTTGATTCCCAATTTATCTGCAAGATCGTAGAATTTCTCGATAATCTTGATATTGAGATCCATATCATCGACATCTGCGATCACATCTTCTTCATTGATATTCCCGGTATCAAATCCTTGTCTTAAGAGGTCTTGAAGGGGTTTACTAAGTTCTGAAACGTCGTCTTGAAAACTTTCCCATAATTGTTTTTTGACTTTCAACATAAGAGCGAAGTGATTTACAAGATAAAACACGAGAAAGAGATGAAACTCTTGCTATTTTTGATATTATTGTTGTAATATTTGACAAA
>CAIVDB010000090.1 GCA_903904545.1 uncultured bacterium
ATCTTTACAAAACAAAGCAAAATTTGGGATTACTTTTTTTAAATTTTCTAACATTCCCTTTTCATTCATATTATTTGGATTGAGTGAATTTATCATTGCTTCTTCTGGGAATACACCGACTTTAGAAAATTCATTTCTAATAAATTGCTGTAAATTTCTTTCATTCATGTCTTTGATTTCAGGGAATTGTTTAGATCACATTTCCATAAAGATTCTTTTACCTTCTTCAGGTGTTGCTAAATTATCATAAATCATTCCCTCTGTACTTTCATCTGTTAGATTTGCAGTTCCAATTAAAAGTCTCATGGTTTCAGTGTAGTTTTTGTTGGCCTTTGCATCATCTATCGCTTTATTTATGGCTACATAATATTTCCAATCAACATTATCACTATCACTCAAGTTGCCATTATGCTCTTCAGCATATTCTTTAGCTGTTTTTTCTAGCTCTGGCAAAACATGTTTTTCATAACCTGTTAAAAATGTACCATAAGGAGTAGGAGATAAATAAATTTTTTTAGATCAAGCTATTCATGTATATCTGTCCAATGAAGAAGCATTATTCATAATAATTTAATTTAAGCAATTAAAAGTTGGTAATTCAATTATAACTAAATTATTTTATTTGTCAAAAAATCTTTATCTTTAAATTTCCCTTTTTTAGAAAACCAAAAATACCTTGTTTTAGTCAGAGGATACCTCTTTTCAGCTCACTCCCGGGTGAAGTTCTAACCGAGCGTACAGAGAAAATAATATGTAATGGAGAATTGTGGAGTTTTATGTAAAAATGTCCGAATAAACGATTTCCTAATTCCTATTTCTTCAATATTGATTTCCAGATTGCGTCCTTTGCCTGGGCTACTAGTAATTGTTTATCTTTTTTCTGGGGCTTTTTGGTAAACGTTCTTAGCTTGATAAGCGCGTTTAAGATGTTTATTTCAAATCCTTTATCTCTCTGATTGATCATAATATCCTGATGATGATCGACATATCGTTGTGCATTATCATATTGATCGTGCGTCCATGGGATAGGAATAATGATTTGTTTTATATCGTATAATTTCTGTTCTGCTAATGATGTCGTCCCTCCACGAGTAATAGTAATATCACAAAGATTATATAAAGCACCCATCTCTTGTTGGGTAAGGAATCCTTTGATATGGACATTGGGAAATTTGGCAAATTGTGTCGACATCTCTTGATTGAGGAGCCCCAGAATAATGTAAAATTCAAATCCTCCTGCAACTTCTGGATGCTGGGCGAAGATATCTATCATAGTAGTATAGAGCCCACGGGATCATTGAGATCCCCCAACTACTAGGACCTTAGGTTTATGAGAAACAGATTGAGCATCAAAAAGTGACTTCTTTTGTGGAATCGTTTGCTCTTTCTCTTCTGTGATAATTTCATCTGAAATAATTTGTCCAATCGTCTTTGCATTATGTAATACTTTATCAAATCCTGTAAATACCTTTGTAGTAAAACGGCTCGCTATTCTGTTTACCAAACCTGGATGCGTATCAGATTCGTGAACAATAATCTGTCTTTGAAGTAATGCTGCTGCCAATACAACAGGTAAGGCAACAAATCCTCCCTTACAAAAGACAACGTCTATATCATATCTGATCAATCGAAAAAGTGATTGAAAAAATCCAGCGGCAAATAAGAAAATATCACGGATATTTTTAAACCTTGAAGATCGCCTCGTTTCTCTACGATATTTCCCTGACAAAATAGGAACAAAATCCAAGGAAATCGGTAAAGAAATCTCATGACAAATTCTTGCTTCTAGTCCCTGTGGCGATCCAAACCAATAGATATGCTTAATGTTTTTGACATAGACAGGTCTTTTTGTTAGGAAATCGAGCAAGCTTTTGATAGGAAAAACATGACCTCATGTTCATCATCAGGCCATAGCTATCGTAATCTTCTTCTCTTTGGAGACAGATCCTGTCGGTATCATATGTGTCGATATTGATAAATATTTTCTGTGAACGTAATCTTATCTATTTGGTAGGAGGCTTTCAAGGGGAAGTGTTAGAAGAACTTAGATCTTAGAACTTAGATCTTAGATGTTAGAGCTTAGATGTTAGAGCTTAGACTAATTCCTAATTCCCAATTCCTAATTCCCGATTCCTAATTCCCAATTCCTAATTCCCGTTTCCTAATTCCCGTTTCCCGATTCCCGTTTCCCGTTTCCATTTCCCCTTCCCTTAAAAATTCTTGAAGATTTCATGTTTTTTGTGAACGTCCGATGTTGGTTTGGAAATTTCTGGACTGCTTTTTGTCTCAGACTGAACTTCCTTTGGTTCTTGTGGTTCCGGAATTCTTTCTTCTTTTTCTGAAGTAATGGGAAGCTGGATTTCTCATGGTATTTGGACTTGTCCATGTGCGTGCTTCCTTGAAAGAAGTTCTTGTATCTTTTGCTCTTCTACGGAAGTTCTAGATTTGTGATAGTCATATTCTACTTGTAAGTGAATCCATTTCTTTTCTGGATCGTCAAAAAGTTTGGACAAGAGAATATCCCATTGTACCGTTATATTTCTTTTCCCTTTGATGAGCTCATTCACTTCACTTCCTTTTTTCCCCAAAAGGTAGGCAAAATCCTTTTGAGTTCGTCCTCTATGAAGTAGTTCTTGTTGCAGATACCGTCAAGGGTGTCTTATATCAGTCATTGTATTTTTTCTTCGAAATAAACATTGAGACATAATTCACTATATTAGTGAATTTTCTTCCTTCTCCCTTTCTATGATTTTATACTTTCACTCTATTAGTGAATTTTATTTATTTGCCAGTTAATCTCTCCTTTTTCTCTTATATATTTCTCTTATTACTTCACTCATTCCACGAAACAGTGAATTTTTTCTCTCTCTATTTTTCTTACTCTCAAATCCCCATGTCCACATTCACTCATTCCACGAAACAGTGAATTTTCTCTGTCC
>CAIVDB010000091.1 GCA_903904545.1 uncultured bacterium
ATCTTTAATTCTCTTTTTGTTAATTCTATATTGTTGTTCTCACTTTCTCCATTATAGATTTTATTATCTAAATATATTCTTTCTTTTTCTATGTTTTGTTTTGATTCTTTCATAACTTTTTTAAGAAGTTAATATTTATAAATCTTTTGGTTTATAATATACCCTTTTAATATTGTCTTTTAATTCTCCTTTATTTCTATTGAAATTTTAAGGGTATATAAAAGTTTTTAGAGATATTTTTTAAGGGGTTTTTGTTCTGTTCTGGATTCATTAAGACCTCTTTAAAGAGTAAAGAGTATATTAAATTAGGTTTTAATACCCTGCAATAACTCCTGCAATAACTCCTGCAATAACTCCTGCAATAACTCCTGCAATAACTCCTGCAATAACTCCTGCAATAACTCCTGCAATAACTCCTGCAATAACTCCTGCAATACTCTTTAAACAGATTCAGAAAGTCATAGCAAGAAGATTAAAGACCAACAACAGAAAGACCCCTGTAATAAAAAGACCATAACCCTAGACCCAGAAAGACCCTGCAAAAACTTTATAGCAAAACCTAAAACTTCCTGCAAATAAATTGGAGTTTTTTGAAGCCCCTTTTCGCATAACAAAAAATCTCAATTAATTATGCTTCTGGAATTTTGGCTGGAATTAATTAAACTGTCCTGTCAGTTTATTCCCTTTGAAGAAGTTCGCACAATATTTGGCTGCAATTTATTAAACTGCCTTGACAATTTAATATACTTTGCCTTATTAAGCCTTAATAAGCTGATATTTTGGCATTTTAGACGTTCTAATCAATCTTTTTTTAATAATCTAATAGATATTAAGTTAAACTATTTACTTAATTTCGAACTTTATTGGTTTTTGGGGAGATTTAGCACATTCTTGGGAGGTTCTGTGAGATTTTAAGGCATTTGTAGTGGCTAAAATGATATTAAATAAAGTTTAATGTAAAAAACGCTAGAAACTTTTAAGCGTTATACATAAACTTCCTGCGATTTATGTATTAAAAACAATTTAATACATAAATCTAATAAAAATGTAGTGTGTAAATTTATTTGTTACTATTTGGTAATAAATTAACTAATCATCAGAAGAATCATCTATGTTTTTCAACTTCTTTTCAACTATATCATACCCTCTTGCTATGGTATCAACATTAACTCGTTCATTTACTAATTTTTCTATTAGAACTACCATCTTTTCAAAGGTAACCCTATAATCTCTCTTCAAAACATAGATTAAAGCGTTCCTTTGTTCTTGATATTGCTTTTCTCTTTTGGTTTTTGCTCTTTTCTTTAAAGCTTCTGACTTCATATCCTCATATTCTTTTCTATCAAAGGGAAACCAACTCGTAAATCTTCCAAAGAAGCTTGGTCTTGCACTTCTATACTTCTGACTTATACCAATCTTCTTCTTTCCAAGAAAGTATAACCATTCTTTATCTGTTTCATTATAGAAGTTAAAGAAACCTCTTCGCTTTCTCTTATCGTGATAGGTGTCTATCAAAAATAATGAACGGCTTACTGAATAATCCTCGTGAAGTTTAAAATAGTTAGGAAGAACAAGAATAATTATGTGACCCATATAACCACACTCTTGAAAAAAGTCTTGCATAACTTTATTTAGATTCTCCATCGCCCTTGCTCCCTCAAGTCCCTCTCTTGCTTCATCATAGATGATAGGTTGATTGGGTCCAAGTGTTTCAAACAGATGAACTGCTGTCTTTTTTAAATCCAAAGCCGAGAAAACAACATTATCTTTCAAAGAAAACTTCATAGGTCTTGTCGGCTGCTTAACTTTATTAACTTTCCAACCTGTCTTACCATATTCGTTCTTGACTATCTCCATTTTAATTCTTCCTCCTGCAAGTAGCCAAGCAATAAACGAAGCCGTCTGAAAAGCCATCGTTGATTTTCCTACTCTAACCTTTCCGTGTCCGGAAACAATACAGACAACGTCCCATTTCTTTTTTAAGTAAGCAGGAATACCAAGAAGATTAGCACAAAGATAGCCATCCATATAAAATCCCTCGGATTCTCTACCGTCTGCAAATGTTCCTTTAATGTTTGTTACGTGAAGTGGCATTTTCTTTATCCTTTAAATATTTATTAATTTCTTATACTTTTTTATTCTTTTCATTTTACATTTCAACTGAACGAAATTTAAAATAAACTATAAAAAAGATTAGAACAACTAAAACAATTCCAATAATCCAAGATAAAGGAGTTAAGTTTCCAACACTAGAACATTCATAAGTTATTGTTATAAATTTTTCTATCATATCCAACAATCAGATTGAACTTTTCCATTTATTTTTACAATTATTTCTACATCTTCTTTTAATATACCATCTAGCATTAATAATTTTTCTATCCAAGTTCTTTTGGAATTATCTACAATGTTATCCAAATCATCAAAGATATTATAATGCAGATATTCCCACAATATACTTTCTTTTGTTCCTTTTTCAAATTTCATTTCTTCTTTTTCCTCTTTGGTTTTTGATTATCTAATTGTTCTTGAAGATATCTAAACATTAATGGATAAACTATTGCGGTGTTAAAGAAACTTCCAAGAATCATATATGTTACTACTTCATCATTAATAGTTACAGCATTTAGAATAAAAACTATTGCGTGTATTCCTATTCCTCTTCGCCAAATATCCATTCCTATTGACATTACCCACCCCACATTGCATTCGCAGGATTTCCGTCACCCTGTTTCAAATACAACTTTAATTGAAACATAAACTTCCTTAGTCCAATATCTTTTAATGAAAGAGCATTATATAATTCTTCTTTCGCAGTTTCATATTCGGTTTTGGTTTTTGCCTTTGCATATTTGTTACTTGCTTCCTTTACTGCTTTGTTTAAATAGTTGTATAAGTTTTCATCTAATCTTCCTAACTTGCAAGTAATAACTTTTCTATCTTCTGCAAATTCTACATAGAGGGGTTCTTTATAAAGAAGATTTCTAAATACACAATCTAATTTAGTGTTCCATTTAGAAAAATTACTAACAGAAGCAGCATCATCAACTTCATACCAAAGTTTATTCAATCGCATTATTAAACCAAGACTTGCGTCAAGAGGGTCACCACTTCTAAAATCAAACTTCGACATTTTCCCACCCACAAATTAAACAACGATAACGAGCATTACCCAAAAGACCGCCTACATTTCCAAATCCACACTTAAGATGTTCTGTTTTCCTTTTACATTTCTTACAGAAGTATTTTTTTTTCATCTGGGTTATCATTTTTTATTCTTTGAATTATTTAAATCTTTCTTTTGTTTATCTCTTAGGTTTCTTCTTTCGTATTGATTATCAAAACAACTTAAACACATTCTTTGAAATTTTCCTGTTGGTTGGAAATATTCATTACATATACTACAAGGTCGTTTTAATCCTCGTATTTCTGCTAAGGGTTTTATTATTCTCATATTTAAAATTGGGAGGGATTTTGATAAATAAGGTTAAATTTTATATGAATGTGTCAAGCCCTCCCAAATTGCTTACTGACTATTATCTTTTGAATACTTGCGAATCTGTTTTAAGTTTTTCTAATTGTTGTTGTTTTATATTCTCAAGGATTCCAATAAAGGTATGAACGCTTTCAATACTTTCTTCAAATGTTTGATTGATTATTGTTCCTATCTTTCCATTTACTATTCTTATCTTAATATTAATTTCTTGCATTGGCATTTTTTATTACCTCCTTTGCTTTATTGAAAATTGATTTAGGATAAACTTGTAATGCTTCTTCAATTGGTTTGTTTCTTTTCATTAACATTTTGATTAATACTCCACATTTGTAAATTTCATATTCTTTTGTCATCTTCTCAACTCTACAATCTTCCTACACTCCTTATAAGACTTACAGGCCAAACAAATTAAGTTGGTTAAGGAAAACTGCTTGCTTCCAAAACATTTGGGCTTATAGGGCTTTAAATTCGTCATATTGAATTGTCCCTCTTTTAATTCCTCTTGTAGCAATAACTATTGTTCCAAAGATTTTATTATCTACTAACCATTTACATTTGGCTTTTTCTTCTTTATCCAAATAGTTATTAATCTTTCCACCTTTACATTCAACCCCTTTCACTTCAAAGCATAAAGGAGATAACAAATACATCTTAAAGCAAACAAAGTCTGGAAATCCTGTTCCAGAATACATTATACTCTTAGTAAAGGGATTGAACTTAGGTTTGACAGGACAAAGCTTTCCTTTCTCTAAATCAACTTGGTTAGCCCACTTACAAACTATCCAACCTTTAGATTCAAGGTCAGCTCTAACCTTAACTTCAAAGAGTTTGCCTGCTGCTTTGTTCTTCTTACCTTGCTTTTGTTTGTTTATCATTTAAACATCTTTAAGTTATAAAGTTGATTGTTTATATTTATCTTTTTTAGGTTGAGTATATTTTAAAAAAGGTTTAAGATTGTCTAAAAGTTTTTTTAAACTAACATCATCAATAGTTAATTTTTTATCTTCAAACTCTTTAAATGAACACAGTCTAACAGGTTTAATCTTCTTAGTTCCTTTTTGCTTTCCTATTCCAACCTTTGCAGTATTGGGAATAAGATAATGCGTTCCGCCCCCATATCTTTCCGCTATTTGATATTGAATAGAAGTTTTAGATTTATATTCTAAACAATCAATAACCTTATGTTCTTCTGCGGCTAACATCAAATCTTCTTTCAACCTTAATTTTATTTGTTCTATTAATTCTTTTTCATAAAACATAATATCAAGTTCTTTAACAATTTTAGGTTTCATATATTCTTCAAAAACTTTCATAATAACTTTTGGAGTATTTGTATTAAGTAATGTAGATTTATATTTTACTTCATCTTTTGAATTAACATAAAGATAACAATTCTTTGCAACAAACCAAATAAACTTCATATCTGTCTCAACTTCAAGATTAAATGTATCCATTGGAAAAGGAACATTAGATTTAACTTCTTCTATGAATTGTTTTACTATATGTAATAATAATTCTTTATTGTTTTCTTTTTTAATTAAAACTTGTAAGTCATCAGGAATTTTTATAATAACATTATCAGTAAATCCATAGAGAACTTCATAACCATTTTCTTCTAAAGTTTTTGCTAATTTCTTTAAACAAGTTCTTATCATAGAAGTGCAGTCAGCTGCAGCAATAGGATTATACAATGATTTAAAAACAGGATTGCCTGTTAATCCATAAAGAGAATTAATAACAATCTTATAAGATTTATCTTTGGGTTTATCTCCGGCTTTTTTTGCTTTTAATCTTTCTATTAAAATATCTTTTAATGCTAATTCTATTTTACCTTGTTCTTTGTTATTGTATATTCCTTTCAAGTTAAAATAAGGTTTTCCATTCCAGCCCTCTTCTTCTTTACTATAAAGATTACCCATCATTAATGCGTGAGGATAAGCAGAAGTAAAATCTATATTAACTATATTTCCTTTAACCTTTTCTAATCTTGGATTAATATGATGGGCACCCTCAAAAGATTTTTTAGTTCCCTCTTGCTTCTCTCCCCATTCAACTTTCAATCCAGCTTTGTTACATATTATTTCATAAGCAATACTAGAAAGACTAGAAACTATATGTTTGTAATTTCTTTGTGCTTTTGCTGAAAGGAAACTTTTAATAGGTTTGAATTGTTCTTCATACCATTCAAATAACTTCTTTGTTAAAACTATATCTTGTTTGAGATAGATTTTTATTTCTATAATTTCTTCATTAGTCCATTCATCTTTCTGAAATATTTTATAATCAATATCTCCTTTAGAAATATTATCTAATTTTAGAATGTTAATTATATTTTTGAGACTAAAAGATTTAATTTCAGTTCCCATTTGGATTAATTTATTCTTATTGAAGTGCCCAAAGTTTCCGGAACCTTTTTGTGCGGATATTTCATAAAGGTCTACAAAAATCTTATACTTGTTTTCTATTTCATAACCATTATTTGTTAGAATAGGATTATCAAAAGCCTTCCCATTAAAAGAAACAAGAACTCTATGTCTTTCCAATAAAGATTTGATTTCTTTTTCTTCTGTTCCTTTAAGTAAATGAAAAGTATCATCAATATAACTATAAGCACCAAAGAATTTTACTTTTGCTGTATTAATATCTAAACTATCTGTTTCAATATCATAAATAAGAACATCTCTTGCTGTCATATTAATTCCTCCTTGTATAATTGAAGTTCTATTTTAGGGCTTCCTATTCCAAACTTGTCATACATATCTTTTCTGCTATAATTCGGATTTGCTTTAATCCATTCCAGGAGTTCTTCTTTTACAATGTTGGGTTTAATATCTTTACATTCTTCTGAATCATAAAATTGGGTTTCACGGTCAGATTTAGGTTTGTTGGGCTCTAAAATAGGATTTATGACAGGAAGTTTTAGTTTTTGTGTAACCTGAGCAACCTTTGTCACCTCTAACCCCCCTTTAATCTCTATTAACTCTATAGCAGTTTTGCGAGTGGGTAACAGGTTACTTAGGTTGCTTAGGTTACACTCTTCTTTTACAAATACATATTCCCATTTAGCAGGTCTAATAACAGTTTTATCCCAAATACTTAATTTTATTCCGCTCAAAATTCTCCCAATATATTTAATAAATTTTATAGCAAATTTAGTTTGTCCAGATTTTTCATTCCAATCAATATATGTAAATAAATCTCCCTCTTCTTTTATAATTTCTATAATATCAGACTTAGTTAATTTAGTATTAGGTTTCTTATTATAACACAATTCAAATAGTTCTTTCATCTCAGATGTTTCACTATCAACTGATATACCTATCGCGTCTCCATCTTTTACACAAGGATTTCCATATCCAGCCGCTTCTAATATTCCTCCACATATCTTAGACCATTCATAGAAAGAAGCAAAAGGAATAGTTCCTGATTTTTGTCCTGTGTTAATCCAATTCTTAACTAAACAATAAAGAGAACTTAATATAATACTTCTATTTTCTTTTAACCAACCGTGTAAATCAGGATTTTCAAATATTCTTGAATTAGCATCTTCAATATCTAGAAACAATTTTACAAACCTACTTCTGTTTGCTAAGTCAGGAGTTAAAGTCATTCCAATATTTCCACTCAAACTAAAATCTAATTCATTACTGAATGTAACAATCTCACTTCTTCCTAAAATTCTATCAGACCATTTCTCAGAAGTAGTAACACTTTCAAAAACAGCATTATTTAAATGTCCTTTGTTATTAGAGAAGTGTAATCTTTTTCTTCCGTATATCATCGCTGATAGTAATTTCTTTTTTAATTCTTCTGTATTGTTATTATCTTTATCTCCTGTTGAAATGGGTGGTTCTTCTAAAGCATAACCCTCATAAAGAATTCCAGTAAGTCCTGCGAGATAATCTTTCCCCGCTCTTTCTCTATTAGCTTCATAAATAAATATAGGAGTTCTAATACTAAAAGAAGAAAACATTCCTCTAATAAAAGGAGTAATGAAAGCAGCAAGAGCATTTGTTTTGTCTTGTTCAGATTTAAAACAAAACTCTTTGAAAAGAATATTAATATTATTTTTTGATTCTTCTAAAGTCATATTATCATTATCAATCATAGGAGAGTTATAAGGAACCCAAGAGAAAAATCTTTTATCATATCCTTTATTGGGTAGTATTATTTCATTCTTCTCTTTTATTAAAATAGGTATTTGAACATTTAATATTCTATTTATAACAGGCATAACATCTCTAAAATTATCTGAAACAAGAACAACATTTGCAACACTATGCGACATAGATTTATCTATTTGCATTGAGCTGTTCTTAGTATAAATTGTTGTCCAAGGAATAAAATATTTTTCTACTAGCGTTATAAATCTATTACTATCTACTTCAAGAAAACCATTATAAGAATAATCTTTTTCATTGATTTTAATTTTTCCTACTTCAACAATCTTTCTTGTATCTCCTCTATAGAAAAATATATCTTGTTTTTTAATCCTATGTGAAAGGTTAGTAGCAAAATCTGAAATCAATATTCCATTGTTTGGGAGTTCTATTCTTTTCTTCATTCCCATTAATTGAATTATATCATCATAATCTTCTTCTGATAAATCTTCTTTCATTCTTCCTATAACCTCTTTAAATAAATCTCCTTTCAAAATAGTCTCCTTTTCTCCTGTTTCCTTTCCGTCAATACATCTTATTAATTTTTTAGTTAAAGCATAAGTTTCTAGAATATTAAAATGTTTATGAGAACTTTGGCAATATGCTTGGTTACTATTTGGAAATAAAATAAAACCATCTGTTCTTCCTCCCTGTAATCCACAATCAGGACAAATGGTTTTAAATGTTCCACTACTTGTTTCTGTTAAATCTTCCTCTTTGAATAGTTTTTTAATTTCAAACATCTTTCACCTTTATTTTTTTAATCTATATCATCTTGACATTGTGGGGCGTCGCAACCATCACAATAATTATCTTCAATATCCAATTCTCTATCACAAAAAATACATCTCTTAGTTCCATTATTAAAATCTATTAGTTGAATTTGTTTTG
>CAIVDB010000092.1 GCA_903904545.1 uncultured bacterium
AAAGTAACACCAAACTTTCCTTTGGTGTAAGTAAAGACGGAGATGATTTCATTGTAAGCATTGCTTCAGTCCAAGTTGGATGGCAAGTTAAATTTAACGAAGAAAAATCTATAGAAATTATAGAATTTATAGAATTTCTTTGAGTACATCTTATTATTTTACAATTGAAATTCCGGTATTTTGCCGGAATTTTAATTTATATTTATTTTTTGCAATTACATAGCAAATCCCTATATTTCTTGAAGCAAGAATCTCATGTGCTTAGTTGACTAGATAGATTATACCGAAGGGAAATTTTGAACCTGCCTGCCGGTAGGCTGGTGTTGAAGGTTAAATGTTGAATGGTGGAGTTTTTCTGTATAAAAAACCATCATTAAACATTAAGCATTAAGCATTTAGCATTCTGTTTCGATATAATCCGTCTACGCTAAGTTTTCTGAATTCTTCCTATACCTCTTTTTATTCTTATTTTTTTCTTATGGCTATTGTTGCGAAAAAATTTGAGCTTCATGCTCAATCCTTCGATCGAGAAGGAAAAAAGATTTCCTTTGAAACAGGAAAACTTGCAGTCCAGGCAGACAACTCTTTGAAAGTACAATTCGGGGAAAACGTGTTCCTCGTAGCTACCGTGATGGAGACTAAACCAAGACCAGATTCAGACTTTTTACCTTTGATGATAGATGTCAGAGAAAGTTTTTCCGCTGCGGGAAGACTTGGAGGCGCTGCATATAGAAGGAGAGAAGGAAGACCATCAGATCAATCAATTTTGTACTGCAGACTTATTGATAGAGCATTGAGACCTATGTTCCCCAAAGGAATGATCAATGACGTGGTTATCACTGTGACTCCATTGGCTATGGACCAAACTTATGATAGTGGAGTAGCAATGATGATTGGATCTTCACTTTCTATCATGGCTGCTGGGATCCCTTTTGATGGACCTATAGGAGCTGCACAAATCGGATATATTGATGAAAAATTTATCATCAATCCTACCAGTGAAGAAATTACGAGAAGCATGTTCAATCTTGTCGTTGCAGGAAAGAAAGGTACGATCAATATGATCGAAGCAGATGGAGCAGAAGTGCCCGCTGATTTGATGAAGACGGCATTTGAAATTGGACAAAAAGCGATCGACCAATCATGTGATTTCCAACTAGAATTCCTCAAGAGCCTCACAATTACCAAGAAGGAAATCATGTACAATAAACCTTCAGAAGATTTGATCTCTTTCATCAGCAATATCATCACTAAGGATAAACTCGAAGCAATGGCAGGCAATAGCAAAGTGCCATTCAACGAATTATATTCCTTATATGAAAAAGAATCATTGGAACTCTGCCAAGAACATATTGCAGACAAGGAAAAATCAGAATTCACTGAAGCAAAAATCAAGATGGCCGTCTTTACTATTATCAAGAAATTTATCCGTTCTCGCACTTTGGAGACAGGAAAAAGAATCGATGATAGAGGACAAAAAGATATTAGATCACTGTACTGCGAAGTTGATGTACTTCCGAGAGTACATGGAGCAGGGCTCTTCCGAAGAGGAGATACTCAGGTATTGAGTACCGTTACTCTATGAGGACCCAAAGAATATTTGATCTTAGATGATACAGAAAATTATAATGTACACCAAAGATATATTCATCATTACAATTTCCCTCCGTATTCTGTCCATGAAGCTAAGGCTATGAGAGGAACAGGAAGAAGAGAAATTGGTCATGGAAGATTGGCTGAGAAGGCGTTGGAAAGATTGCTTCCTACTATGGAAGAGTTCCCCTATACTATCAGAGTAGTGTCTGAATGTTTAGGATCAGGAGGATCGACTTCTATGGGATCTGTTTGTGGATCTACGCTTGCCTTGATGGATGCTGGAGTCCAACTCAAGAAACCAGTTGCAGGAATCGCAATGGGGCTCATGACAGAACATGATGATGATAGCGATGTTATCACAAAACATTTGGTCCTCAATGATTTGATGGGAACAGAAGATTTTACCGGAGATATGGATTTCAAAGTTGCAGGAACCAGAGACGGTATCACAGCTATCCAGCTAGATACAAAATTGAAGGGATTGACTATGGATATCATCCATGAAACGATCGATAGAGCATGTGAAGGATATGTAGAGATCATGGACTTTATGCTTCAAACAATAGCTAAACCAAACGAGGCCCTCAGAGAATATGCTCCAAAGATCAAGATTATCCATATCAAAGCAGACAAGGTAAGAGAGGTGATTGGAAAGGGTGGTGATGTGATCAATGGTATCATCGATGCTCATCCAGGAGTAAAGATTGATTTCGAAGATGATGGAACATGTTATGTCGGTCATAAGGATCAATCAGTAATCGATGCAGTAGTAGATATTATCATCGAAATTGCTTCTGACCTCGAAGTAGGACAAGAGTTTACAGTAAAGATCAAGAGAATAGAAGATTACGGACTTTTCGTAGAGCTTCCAAAAAAGAAAATGGGACTCTGCCATATCTCCAATCTTGGACAAAGATACGATATCCCACTTACAAATCATTTCAAATTGGGAGAAGTCATCAAAGTAAAGATCAAGGGAATCGATAATGATGGGAAAATTGCTTGTACGAAGATTTAACTAACAACTAATAACTAAAAACTAAAAGTGAATAGTGAGAATGACTAATTAACTTAAAACTCAAAACTTCTAACTTAACACTCCCCCTACGGGGGGAAAAGGGCGTCTATTGGCGTCTTTTTTTTTATTTCATTTTTTTTGCTTTTTTATCATTTCTGGATATACTTAAAGAAGCATGAAGCCAGAAGCATAAAGCTAGAAGATAGAAAAAATCCAACACTCAGCATTAAACATTAAACATCCAAAATTATTTTACCCTATATTTCAATCGTATGTCCCTCGATCTTATTAAAAAGGTAGCCGATGATATCCGTTCTATTACTATCCAATGAGCGACCAATATCGCGAAAGTAGCCTTGGAAACTCTTATGCAAGAGCTCAAGACGCAGAAATTTAAGACCCTCAAGGACTTAGATACTTTCGTTCGTGAAGCAAGCAAAATGCTGACTGACGCCAGACCTACAGAACCTATGCTCTTCAATGGTTTGAAAGCAGCATTGAACGAATTTGTAAATTTAAAATTTAAAATTAAAAATTTAAAATTACAAGAAAACTTAATTACTCAAAAGATAAAATGAGATGTTATAAAATCATTGAGAGTTTTCTTGTTGGATATTCAATGAGAGGAGAAGATTAGACCAGCCATCTGAGCAAAACTTATCAAAAATAAAATGAATATTATGACCCATTGTCACTCGGGATCAGTAGTCAAGACATTAACTACTGCGCGGGACCAAGGAAAAAAAATTCATGTATATAACACCGAAACAAGACCTTTGTATCAAGGAAGAAGAACTTCTCATGATTTGGTCGCCGCTGGCGTGCCAGATACGATGATTACCGATGACACTGCACCATTTTTCGTAGATAATATCTATGATTCCCATGTAGATATTGATATGGTAATCATTGGGAGTGATTGCATCAAATTAAATGGTGATGTCTTCAATAAAGTAGGAAGTTTTGCTATCGCTTTGGCTGCATGGCATTCTGGTATACCTGTATATATCGTGGGGAGTCTCATGAAAGTAGATGGTAACGATAGCGTACAGATAGAAAAAAGAGACGGAAAAGAACTTCGAGCGGAAGCACCCAAAGGGTTAGAAATTCTCAATTTTGCCTTCGATAGGGTTCCTGCAAAATTTATCACCGGGATTATCACGGAATATTGAATTATTAAGCCTAACGAAATCAAAAAATATGTAAAATCTTATTATCCATGGATGATTTCTTAGAACTTAGATAGGAGAGCTTAGATCTTAGAAACTTAGTGGGAAATGCCTATGAGGATCGTTATTCGTAGAGACAGTTCACGAACTGTCTATCAATAGCCAATTCATGAATTGGCTCTACGTGTGTCCAATATCCGATAAACCGATTTCATTTGCAATTTCAGTCCGCTTGACTAGAGTAAGGCGGATTTTTTTTATATTTCATGAAAATTATTATGTCGAGTCTTATCCAAACTATTGCCCAGAAGACAGGGATGAAAGTATCTGTCATTGAAACCATTGTTAGCCTCCTCGATGAAGGGAATACCGTTCCATTTATCGCAAGATACCGTAAAGAAATGACCCAAGGGGCGACTGATGAACAATTGAGAGATTTCAATGACATGTATACCTATACCAAAAATTTGGAGCAGAGAAAGCTCGATGTGATTCGTCTAATCGATGAAAAGGGATTGATGACGGACGAACTCAAAAAGCAAATCATGGAAGCAGAAACCCTTGCCAGAGTAGAGGACTTATATAGACCATTCAAAGAAAAGAAAAATACCAAAGCTACCATCGCTAAGGCGAAAGGATTAGACCCATTGGCAGAAATTTTAGCCAAAGCATTACTTTCCAAAGAAGACTTTGAGGCTGAAGCAGAGAAGTTTATTAGAGATACCGGAGATGTGAAGACCAGTGTTACATCCAAAGAAGAGGCTATCCAAGGAGCGAAAGATATCGTCGCTGAGTCCGTATCGGATCATGCCGATCTGAGAGATGAGATCAAATCTCATGAAGAAAATAACGCTGTTCTCGAGACCAAACCTACCAAGACCTTCGAAGAGACAGGTACCTACAAAATCTACAAGTCCTACAGCAAAAAGCTCTCAGAGATACCTTCCTATGCTTACTTAGCTATGTTTAGAGCTGAGAAGGAGAAACAGATCCAAGTCCATATGCAAATGTCTGGAGATAGAATACTTCTTTCTGCACAAAAATTTTTCATCCCTCCCCATGCAAATTCCTGTGTAGTGTATTTACAAGAATCTATCGATGATGGGCTCAAGAGATTACTCTTACCATCACTAGAAAGAGAGATCCGTTCCGACAAAAAAAGACGAGCAGACGAAGCTGCTATCAAGGTTTTCTGAGAAAATATGAAACATTTATTACTGACTCCTCCCGTGCAGGGAATGACCGTGCTCGGATTTGATCCTGCATTTCGTACGGGCTGCAAATTGGCTGTCGTAGATAAGACCGGGAAATTTTTGGCCAAGACCGTCATTTACCCAACCGAACCGCAAAATAAAGTAGATGAGGCGCGATCGACCTTATTGAAGTTAGTGTCTGATTACAAAATCGATGTTATTTCTATCGGAAACGGGACCGCATCGAGGGAATCGGAAAAGATCGTCAGTGACTTTATCAAGAAATATAAATTAGACGTAAAATACATGATTACTTCTGAAGCAGGGGCGTCTGTGTATTCAGCGTCTGAACTTGCTCAGGAAGAATATCCAGACTTGGATGTAACGATCAGAGGTGCTATTTCCATTGCACATAGAATCCAAGATCCACTTGCCGAACTTACAAAAATTGATCCTAAGGCTATCGGAGTAGGGCAGTATCAGCATGTTGTAGATCAGAAATTTTTGAAAGAAAAATTAGATGAAAAGGTAGAAGATGTGGTGAACTCCGTAGGAGTCGATGTAAATACCGCAAGTTATACTTTATTACAATATATTGCAGGACTTACTCCCGCAATAGCAAAAAATGTCGTGACTTATAGAAATGAGAATGGCTCTTTCGAATCCAAGGCGCAGATCAAGAAAGTGAAGGGACTCGGACCAAAGGCCTATGAACAAGCGATAGGATTCTTGAGAATCAAAAATGGAAAAGAAGCACTAGATGCCACAGGTATCCATCCAGAGATCCACAAAAACGTCTATGAATTGCTCGAAAAAGAGTGTGGGATCAAGAAAAAATTGCTGAGTTTACCTCTAACTAAGGAACAACTTGTCGGCGTAACCAATAAATCCATACAAGAACTCTCCACTACGTATGCTATCGGAGAAGAAACCTTGAAAGATGTGATTCTCGAGCTTCAGAGACCAGGATTAGATCCGAGAGAGGAATTAGAAGCGCCTTGTTTCAAATCTGATGTTGTAGACGTAAAAGATATCAAAATAGGAATGGAACTCGAAGGAGTAGTAAGAAACGTAACAGATTTCTGAGCTTTCGTGGACATAGGACTGCATAATGATGGATTAGTTCATAAATCACAGATGGCTAACCATTACGTCACCAATCCTATCGAAGTCGTCTCTGTAGGACAAAGAGTTAAGGTTAAAGTCTTAGATGTAGATCTCGAGAGAGAAAAAGTCTCCTTAACCATGAAAGACGGCACTGCAAGTAGTCAAGCACCAAGACCATCCTCCTTCTCAGAGAGACCACAGACTTCTTCATGACCGAGAGAAAGAGTCAAAGAAAATGATGATACGACAGAATCTACAATGAGAGGAAATATTAGTTATTCGTAGGAAGGGAGAAACAGTGGTTAAACAGTAGACGAAAGATAGCTAAACAGTAGATCAGTTATATATGATTCCCAATCCATTGCATCCATGGAACCTTTTTCTGCTCACCTAAATTTGTCTTATAAATAGACTTGACTTATGTGGTAAAATACTTATCTTATGTAAGATAAATCATTTTATCTACTTATAAATTTTCATGACACCACTAGATGGATGATACGATGGTTACCCTTATGGTAATAGCAAACCATTAGCATCAAAAAAAACAGTGAAGAAAACAGTGAAGAAAACAGGAGAGAATATAGAGAAAGTTATGACTCAGACACAATGAGAGAAGAAAGACGTACAAGAAGAAACTCTTGTTTGCCCTTTCCCAGGATGGAGAGAATATCAAGAAATACGAGATACGCTCACTCCAGACCAACAAAAACTAATGAAGGCGAATATTGGGAAGAAGGATGTAGATGGGAAAATAGAGATAATCCCGATGAAAAAGAAATTCTCCATACTCAAAGCAGACCACAATGGAGTGGGTATTTTCGATGGAAGCCATATAGATAAAAATGGGCATACAGGAACAAAGTGAGTAACGTATTTAACGGGGAGAGCGGCAGAAAGAGAATGTAAAAATCAAGGAAAGAACCTCCTTGATGGCGAATTGGCAGTTAACCAATTTATAGGCTTTTTTCCAGGAGAAGATACAAAAGAGAGAGTATTTAATTTTGTTAAACTTTTCGGATTGGAAAAGGTCGGGTGTTGGCATCCGAGTGATAAGAAATGGGTCAATGTCGGGTATATAGGCGCCGCGAGCTTGTCGAGAATCAATGGAGATGATGCTATATGGGGAGCAGCATGGGAAGGGGATAATGCATGTATATTTCGAGACAGTCAGAGGATTCCTTCTCTTTTTGTCACATCTGAAGATATCCTTCCTGCAGCATAATTTCAGGGGGGAACATAGCATATATACCAAGGGAAAACCGCTTATGCGGTTTTTTCTTTTTCCATCGACAATACACGAATTTCTTCGAGCTTTATGCTTTAAACTTTAAGCTAACTCCCAATTCCCGATTCCCAATTCCTGATTCCCAATTCACAATTCCCTCCTATCCTCTGAAATCCCCCTAAAAATTTGCAATATATCGAAATTTGAGTAAAATAGACTATGTATTTTATTTCATTTTTTTAGACAATGAAAATCAGAAAAAAGACCGACCAAGATGTAAAATCTAATATTCAATTGAGAGAGGAAGAAGTGAGAAAGTCGAATGTAAAGATCTCTAGCAATTTACTTGCAGCATTTAGTGAATTCGAGAATGGAAAAACAGGTGAACAAATCAAAGAAGAATCTCCTGCCGTATATAAAGAATACCTCAAAGTACTCAATGATATTGTCCAGAGACAAAAGGCAGAGGCGAAGAATAAGAAACCAATAAGCAAGAATAGGTTCATTGTTCATCAAAAGGCTTCTCCAGAAGATGTTCCTTCTATCCAGACAAGGCTCTACGAAATTGTTTTTTCTCTGGAAGAAGTAAACTATGAAGATGTAGATGAAAAATTCGCTCTCGCTGACGAATTTTATAAGAAATTTGGTTCATTATATGTGGGAACAGAAGTTGAAGATAAACCAAATCATTTTATCCAGTATAAGGGAGTTAATATCTTAAAGAAAGAACTTTATTTTCAAGGGGAAAATGCAACAGGACAGAAAGAGTTTATAACGATCAAAGTAATAGAAGGAAAAATAAAAGCTCAAAAAGGATTAGATGATCCAAAAAAACCAATTCCTCTAAGTGCAGATGCTGAGACGAAACTTCAAGAAATGTGTAATTATATGACAAAAGCTAAAATTCAGATTCAAGAACCAGCAGAACAATATTCTTTAGAATTATAATCACCAACCTTTTACCCTATAATAATCTTATCATGCAAAATGTACTTACAACAATCACAGAAAAAATGTGATTAACTAAATCTTCATACCAGAAGTTAAACGAGAAATTGGCATTGATGTCTATAGAAGATAAAAAAGAATTTATAGAACTTGTTCGCAAGATGTCCATCGAAAAGGAAAAATATATTCCTCAGGGAGGAAAACTGGCTGAGCTAGAAAATCTTTGTCTAGATGCTATGGTTGGTAGCGAAAAGGAAAAAAGAGAATTCGCTGAATTAGTTTTTCTTGTATTTTTTACTACCTTGTCATTAAAAGAAAAAATGAGAATAGACGGATTAGTATCAGACTTTATAGATGATGATCTCTATCCTAGACTGGATTTTAATAGCAATCTTATGAGTATCGTTAAGGATGATTTTATCTTCGATCAGGTAGCTCATTCGGAAGACCTCTATTCTCTTCGAAAGCAGATACAGAGTAAGGTTATAGAAGCACAAAAATGAGTTAGTCCTAAGGAGATTGAAAATTTAAAGAATGAAATTAATAAGACAGATTGACTTCAACTTACGGACCTTTCCAAAGCTGTATTTTCTGCTATGGTAAACAATATGGGGGAACCAACAAAAAATTAAATCTAAAAATAACTATTTTTACTTTATTTACTTATAATCAAAAATGAATCTACAAGAACTTATTGCAACACTCAATCCTCACCAAGAGGCCTATATCAATATGGATCTCAAAGATCCTAGAAATGGTGACTATATGCTTACTTGTTTCCATCTTATTCCTTGAGGAAAACTCAATATCCTGCAAGCCGCCTGTGAAGTATCGGCAGAATCTAGTACCGGGACCAACTTCCTCGTACAAACAGAAACAAGTTATTCGAGACTGCTCAATGCCTTAGTTTACAAAATAGATCAGGAGAAGAATCTTGTTTGGATTGCATATCCATGGAGACTTTTTGATCGTGGCGGGAATGTTCAAAACATTTTGACCTACATTGCAGGAAATGTTTTTGGAATGAAGGAAATTAATGCATTGAAATTACTCGATGTCTGGTTTCCACCAGCAATGATCGAACAATATGATGGACCTAGTTATACCCTAGATGATATGAGAAAATATCTCAATGTTTATGAGAGACCAATTCTTGGAACTATTGTGAAGCCTAAGATGGGATTGACTTCAGCAGAATATGCAGAAGTAGCCTATGACTTCCGAGTAGGAGGAGGTGATTTTGTCAAAAATGATGAGCCTCAAGCAAACCAAGATTTCTGTCCTTATGATAAGATGGTCGCTCATATCAAAGAAGCAATGGAAAAGGCAGTCAAAGAAACGGGACACAAAAAAGTCCATTCCTTCAACGTGTCGGCATCCGATTACGACACCATGCTCGCAAGATGTGAAATGGTAGTCAATTCATGAATGGAACCCGGCTCTTACGCCTTCCTTATCGATGGAACAACTGCAGGATGGATGGCTGTCCAGACCCTCAGAAGAAAATATCCAGATGTCTTTATCCATTTCCATAGAGCAGGACATGGAGCATTTACTAGACCTGAGAATCCTATTGGATATACGGTCTTAGTCTTGTCTAAATTTGCAAGATTGGCAGGTGCTTCAGGTATCCATACCGGAACGGCTGGCGTAGGAAAGATGGCAGGAACACCAGAAGAAGATGTCACTGCAGCACATAATATTTTTGGTCTAGATGAACCAGGACATATCTTCCAACAGTCACGAGGAACTATCCCCGAGCATGATGAAGATTGGATCAAAACCGTACAAGAAGATCATCATCAGCATGTAACTTTGGAAGATGATTCTCGAAGAGGAATGCACAAATGTTGCCCAATTATCTCGGGAGGACTCAATCCAACCCTCTTAAAACCATTTATCGATGTGATGCAAGACGTGGACTTCATTACCACAATGGGAGCAGGATGTCATGCACATCCAGGAGGTACCAAGAAGGGAGCTACTGCTTTAGTCCAATCCTGTGAGGCATACCAACAAGGGATAGATATCCATGAATATGCTAAAAATCATGAAGAACTCGCTCAAGCAATAGAATTTTTCGAAAAGAAAGACAATAAAGAAGTAAGACATGCAGCGAGAAGAGAATCGAATTAGAGGGAAAAAGAGTCAAACATTGAACAAAATCGTACAAAGTTGAGCAAAATTGTTGACTGCCCAATACACCAATATGCAAAAACCTAATTTATAATTTATCATTTATAATCTATAATTGTATTCCATGAAGCCATTTCATCATCTCCATCATGTCCGTCATCACTTCAAGATGCGAAGAAGAAAGAAAAGTTTTTTCAATAGTCTTTTGATCGTGATTGCAATTGTTTTAGTCTGGAGAGGAATATGGTGACTTGCAGATATGTATTTGCTTCCCAAGTATTTCGTGCGAAGCCATATTATAGGCTTGTTGATAGGGGTAATTATCCTCTATGCAGATGATAAAAAAATAGATGAGCTCAGTGGAGAATAGATATAGCTCCAAATACACAAAATTACCAGACATCGGACTTATCATCCGATGTTTTTTTAAATTTCTCCGTATCCTCTGAAATCTCCCAGAAAATTTGTTTATAAATTTCTCTTCGGAAATTTGCTTGTGAATTTCCCTTCGAAAATTTGTTTATAACTGAGACACAATGAAAACTCAAAAGTCTTCTGAGAGTTTTCATGATGTTGATGCTATACCGGTAGGTATAAATTTTAACCTAGAAATTCGTAGGGAAATTTCTAGGTTAAAATTTGCAAAATAGCATTTTATGCCTATAATTGAGAGTGTATTTTATTTAGTATGAGAATGCCTATGTTCAAAGAGTTGAAATTTCTTAGTGAAAATAAAACAGGTAGGTTCATTGATTATGGCGCAGATCTTTCTGAAAGAGGAATCAAGCAAGAAAAAGAGATTTTCAATGTATTTGAAGATTTTGAAAAAAGTATGTATAGCGACAAGAAAAAACGGAAAGAACTATTAGAGAAAAACGTATTGTCTATCTTACAGAGTTCAGTGTACGATGATGATCAGGCTATACAAATACAAAAAAATTTTAATATAATTTCACCATATATCAAGAGCGCACTCAAAAAAATATCTTCTCTCAAGGATATAGATTGGTCCTCAGAGGAAAATAGAAAAAATGTAGTAGAGAAATTAGCTACTTGTCTCTATCCACTGCTCGAAAGGTACCTAGAAAACCAGGAAATAAAGATTCATGGACAAAAAAAACTTTGGGAAAAAATAATGAGCCCCAAACTTACAAGAAGAGAATATCTCCTCCTTCAGTGAGGGATCGATGATGCATGTATCAAAGCAGTATACCAATCATTGGATTTGGATCCTCAAAAGGCTCCAGATACCTTCTAAGAAATAACTATACAATTCTTTTACTTTATTATACATCATCATTATGTCAGAAATCTTTTATGCAAGAACCAAATCATTAGACATCCAAGAAGGAGAAGATCTTTGTATTCTCATCAATGAAGAGCAGGCACGAGAACACGGAATTAGTGCTATGGAAAAAGTAGCAATGCTCTACAAAGGACAAGAGATTGTCCTCGATGTAGCATTGACTCACAAATATGTAGACCGTCATGAAGTAGGGATCTACAAAGATGTTCGTGCAAAATACAAGATCAAAGCAGGAGAAAAAGTAGGTATCAAATTTACCACTACCAGTGCTCAAGCATTAGATGCACTCAAAAAAGGTATCAAGTGAGGAAAACTCACTCAACCAGAAATTCATGCGATCATGAAAGATATTTCAGAGAACCGTTTTACGGATACTTTGATTACCTATTTTTCTGCAATAGGATTTTTCAAAAAAGCAAAGGATGAAGAACTCTACCGAATGACAAAAGCTATGGCAGAGACGGGAGAGATGCTCCATTTCGATGGTGTAGTCGCGGATAAACATTGTATGGGAGGTGTTCCTGGCAATGAAACTACAATGATCATGATTCCACTCTTAGCATCATTAGGTATCAAAATGCCTAAAACATTTTCCAAATCTATCACACCACCAGCAGCGACAGGGGAGTGTGTAAATGTCTTGATGGATATCTCTTTTTCCAAAAAGCAGATTGAAGCATTAGTCAAGAAAAATAATTGTTGTTTGGTGCGAGGAGGAGGACTTGATCTTGCTCCAGCTGATGAGAAATTGATCAAAGTAGCATATCCTTTGAGTATGCAATCCTATTCAAGAACCGTGATTAGTATTATGGCGAAGAAATATGCTATGGGAATCAATCATTCATTGATAGATATTCCTGTAGGACCAACAGCTAAAGTCCCTGATAAAAAGACAGCAAAATGGCTCAAGAAGAGATTTGAATACGTAGGGAAAAGACTCTGAATGAAAATGCACGTAGAGATTACGGATGCAAAAGAGCCTATCGGAGCGGGGGTTTGACCAGTTCTTCAGGTAAGAGAAGTATTGAGAGTATTACAACAACATGAGCTCAGACCAGTGGATCTCCAAAATAAGGCTATTCATCTTGCAAGTAAAGTAATCGAATTAGTGGGTCTTGCAAAAGGGAAAGATGCTTATCAACTAGCATACCAAGAACTTAAATCTGGTAGGGCATGGAAGATGATGCAGAAGATTATCAAAATGCAATGATGAAAACCAAATATTCATTCAGAAGATCTTGTGATTGGGAAATATAAAAAAGAGGTTAAAGCAGAAAAAGATGGCAAAATTAGAGAAATTGATTTGAAACTCATCAATGCCTTGGCAAGAACCCTGGGGTCTCCTGTAGATGAAGAGGCAGGGCTCTATTTGCGTAAGAAAATTGGTGACACTGTCAAAAAAACAGATATTATCTATGTCATGTATGCAGATGATGAAAGCAAGATTAAAATGGCATTAGATTCACTCAAGGGCAAAAAAATGTATACTATCAACTAGACGAGAAAGCGCTTAAACGTTTAAACCTGCCTACCGCAGGCAGGCGCTGGACGGTTACTCTATTTACATCTTATATCATTGTATGAGTTGAATTATCGCCACCCTATGACCGGCAAGTGTAAGTAAAGAAATGATATGGCAACTGTACACCACAGGAGTAGCAATTTTTAGATGTAATTTTGCACACGAGAATCCAAAATCAGCATTGTCTATCGTGGAAGTGGTTCGTGAGCTTGAGAAGGAGAAAAATGTCAAAATCCCTTTATTGATAGATGTAGAAGGACCTGGTATTAGAACAGGGCCACTTTCATCGCCCATTCTCTACCATCAGGGAGATGTTTTTAAATTATTTACCGTAGCGCATCTTCAGGAAGAAAAATCATTAAATTGTGATTATGAGCTCTTGGGACAAGATGTTCACATAGGAAGTATTATAAAAATAGATGCAGGATTATTCCGTGTACAGGTCAAAGAGATTACCGCTACCTATCTTCTTGTACAGGCACAAAATGATTTTTGTGTAGGGTCGAGAAGACATATAAATCTGCCTGGGGTGCACGTTCAGCTTCCTAGTTTCACGGAAAAAGACAAAAGAGATGTTTTGTTTGCTATTGAACAGAAATTTTCTTATGTTGCATTAAGCTTTGTAAGATCTTCAGAAGATATGATTCAATTGAGGAAATTCCTACAAGACCATGGATGAGAACATATGCACATTGTTGCTAAGATAGAAAATCAAGAAGGGCTAGAAAACTGTGAAGCCATAGCACAGGTAAGTGATCTTATAATGGTAGCAAGAGGTGATCTGGGGACAGAATTAGATATTCGAGATATTCCAAAATATCAACTACAGATTATTGCGACAACCAAAAACAATAACAAAAAAGTGATTGTTGCAACTGAAATGTTGGAATCTATGATAAAAAACTCTAGACCAACAAGAGCAGAAGTGAGTGATGTCTTTTATGCAGTAGTAGAAGGTGCTGATTATGTCATGCTTTCATGAGAAACCGCAGTAGGGGAGTATCCTATAGAAACTGTTGAAATGATGAAAAAAATCATACAATCGGCAGAGTCGTATGAATAGA
>CAIVDB010000093.1 GCA_903904545.1 uncultured bacterium
AGTTGCTCGCCACTCATCAGCACAGTAAATGTTGCTGGAGCTACTCAAGACAATATACTTAAATGATAATACACATGGTTTTTGTCTTTGGAATATTCCCCACTCAAAGGTTGAAAAGAATTCACATCAATTCAAGTAACAGCTTCATTTAGATAATATACATAGTTTTTGTCTCTAGAATATTGATGATTGATTGCCTGGAAAGAATTTACATCGATTCAAGTATTTTGAATATCTAGACGATATACGTAGTTTTTATCTTTAGCTGTAAAGTATGAGCCAGAGGTTAAAACCTCAAATGACATAGCATCTACTCACATCATAGGATATATCCTACTTTGAACTGAATCATAAAGGAATACTTTTTTGTCATCTTTTGCATATTGATTATTGAGTATTTGGAATGTTTTGGGATTCGCATTGAAATTTGCATCAATAGAGTACATTAATACAGTATTCCCAGATATAAGTGATGATAAAGATACATATCAAATAGAGGAAAGGATTTTATTAAAGTTATCAATAAATAATGTTGGATGATCAATATCTCAAGTTCACAAATTTCAGAATCCTACATTATATATGATCGGCATATTTTTGAAACAAACAAAACTACCTCATGTGTAGAATATATCATTTGTCTTAGGACAAGCTTCATTAGTTTGAGCCACAAGACCGATAGAACCAATATGGTCCTTTATATATTGTGACAACTTATCACTGGATTTTTCTGTAAGTTCTTGAATATAAGGAAGATTCTCGATGATAAAAATATCGCCAGTCTGTGATGCTAACCATTTTTCTGCAGAAGGACTTCAGCCAAATCGAGTTGTTTTTGTCTTAATGATGAAGAAAGCAGCAACTAAGATGATAACACTACCTAGGATCCGAATAATTCTTTTCATGAGAGAAAGAGAAAATAAAAGAAAATATAAAACACTCCTACATTATGCATTACACATTATACACCTACCTACCGGCAGGCAGGTTATGCATTCTAGTTAGAGCATTCACCTCTATATAAGGCTCGTTCTTCACAGATCTTTCCTGAAGGAAGAGCACATTCTCCGTACTGTCCTCCGGTTCCCTCTTTGATAGTCAGTTTCCCTCCTAGCTTCACACAGTTTACTGAGGCAGGGTTAGCTATCCCAACCGTAGGAACAAGACATTTGGGAGTTTCGTTTGTCTGACAATATTTCTTGGTACATCAAGCAAGTTTACCATCTTTGACCGTACAGGTATTACAGCCATCGAAATAGCTACTACAGGTAGAAAGGTCTACTGTGGCTGGCTTTGGATCAGAACATTCCCCATTGTAGAGAAACTTTGCGAGTTTATTTGCGTTCATCATACATTTATTTCCGAAGGTCTGTTTGATAGGTGGACAAGGAGCTTTGATACATTGGACTTGGACCTCTGCACACACCGGAGCATACTCCATCGTACACATTGTAGGCGGATTTTCTTTGTCTATCAATGGCGTTTTGTCTGTCTGTGAGGGATTTTTTGGATCTTCCAAAGGATCTTGAGACACAACAACTCCAGAATCTGTATAGCCAGAAAACATGATTCCTGTACTTACTTGCTGTGTTGTGATACCTAGAAATGATTTGATTGCGGTTGCTGCCTTGCTTGTTGGATTTTTCATTAGTGCAAAAGAAAATGCAACAACAAGAATGATTACCACCCAAAAGAGTAATTTTTTCATGATTTCTATTTTTGTGAGTAAAACTTCTTACTACCAATCTTTTTCGATTTATTTTTTTAAGAAAAAAAGGAGTGTCTATATATTGATTTTTTTTGAAATTTCAATATAAAAGCATAAACTTAGGTCTATTTATGGCTTTTTACCTCTATTTTTGTGGATGACTTTTTATGTAAATGGTATAAAACAGGATAAAATACACGATAATGAGCAGGATATCGCCATACAAGGAGGAGATGATGAAAAAACCAAAAGTCTACCCGTTGAACTTGTTTTTTTGAGTGATGATGAAGCATTGATCAAGAATATTTTAGCAAAAATTCAATTAATCATTCTTTCTTTTTGACCGTACAAAGAAAATCTTGATACTTTTGGGAAAATTTATGCAAAAATTGCTTGGGAAGACCAAATTATAGAAATTCGCACTCCTTTGACCAACATTAAGGTCTTTTGTTCTAATCTATTCCGCTTATGACTCAATGTTGTAGATATCAATAGCTATCAAGATCCTATCGAACCTGAGATCATCCAAAAGCTTCTTTCGTCGAGTAGTCAAGAAGTCGCTACTGAGCACAAAGAACAGACGACACAAATCCAAGAAAAGAAAAATATCGAGAAACAAATCTATACAGATCCAAAACTCAATGTCTCCAAAGAAGCAATTGATTGGCTTATTTCTAGAATCCCCATCATCACACAAAGGACAGATAGAAGTCTTTCTTTTGGTGAATTGAAGCAATTGCGTGATTTGGGAGAAAATCTTAAAAAACTCAAAATGGGAAATAATTATGAAAAGATCAAGGAAGCAGGGAATAAATTATTCTCTCTTGTGGAGGTCCTGAATGAAAGATATTATGCTTGAATCCTTTCAAACGCTGTTTTCCCTATTACTGGATCCATCGTGAGTGACATAGATATTTATAAAGAATTGGATGCTTTAGATTTTGCTAAACAATCCAGAAAGATATGAGTTTCTCTTTCCGTAGAAAGAAATGCTTATGTTTTTCTAGGTAAAATCATGGTATTTTTTAATTTACTCAAGAAAGATACTCAGGACATGGTTTCTCGTCCTATATCTCTTTTGTTTCGTCTCTATGATATCATCTGAGTAGGCGTTTTATTTACTTTATGTTTATCATCAATTTCCCTAGTTGCGAATCCTCTTTTTGAGTTTGTTGCTAGTTTATCAGGGATGTATTATCGGATGATAAATTTTGGAACCCTAGGATGTATCATGTTTATATTGACCTATTTTAGGACCAAAAGCATTCTCAATCTTCTTGTGATCTATATCATTACATTTTTGTGATATTTCCTTGCTCGCTATATCATTACTACTAATTTTGCTTTATAGATTTTACTTTTTTTCATACTATGACATTATTCCTTCTTTGTATGTGAATTTTGGGGTTTGTATTGTACTTTTATGCCATAGGAATGTGGTATATAGGTTTTCTCCCTTTGCTTTTCTTGGGAATCCTGTTTGCGTATTACGGAACTCATGAATGACTAAAAAATAGATCTACTTCGATACTACAAGAATATAGTTTACTGATTTCCTGGGGAATAATTTTGTGTGGAATTTTAGGAATTGGAAATTTTTTTGGTGTTGGATTGATTTCTCTGTGTCTTATCTTACTTGTCCTCAATCTTTGATTACGGATACTCTCTTACCTTGTTGATTATATTGATGGAAAGGATGTTTTCAAACGATGATATTATGCTGTGGCCGTATTTTTGCTTGTTAGTATGACCGTATTTGAAGGACGAAGTTGATTTCTCCAGACCTTTAGTCTCCTTTGGGTTTTCCATCTTGGCGTTTGTGGATTTTTTGTTGGTATCGTACACATCAAAACTCCTGTTCTCGATGAATTTTTACCTTTATTGACCGTGTTTTTACTCTGAAGTTTTGGTATTTTTTTCTTATATCGGATACCAAACACCTATATTGCACTTTCTCTTTTTGGGACACTTTTGACCTGAGCCTATCTAGGAATACGTTTTTACAACGATGTACTACCCAAACAGCAAGCACAAGCGCATGTTTCTGTCAGACGTATCTTGGCTGGAGAAAGGATTACTAAGCAAAAGCCATATCTCCATTCTCCGATTACGAAACTTTTGTTTACGTTGCTTTCTCAAATGCCTAGCTATGCAACAAGGGCTTTGGAACTCATGAATATCTTCCTTATCTTTGCTCTGATGTATCATTATTTGGGCCATATTGCACTTTTTGGAAATATCAATCATATCTTCTATCGAGTAGTGATTGCACTCTTTGTCCATAATGTCTTCTTGCTCAAAAAACTTGGGTATAATAGCATCATTCAAAATCTCGTCATCTTCTTAGTCATCAATTTTGCTCTCTATGTAAGTCTCTTCTCATATTTCAATGGGGATGTGTGAGCCGTAGTAAGTCGGGCAATTTTACGAAACGTCGTAAGTGCGAGTCTTCTCTTTTATGCACATACCGTACCTATGCTTGCAAAAGTCTTCTCTCCCAAAGAATATCTCTATCGAATCATAGCCACTGTAGCAGCACTTGTTGTCAATATTATCCTGATGATCAACACCTCACTCCCGGGGGAACTTATTTTCTTTTTGGTCCTCTTGTATATCGGTATAGAATGAATGCTCTTATTTTATGCAGTGAGATATATTCATGGAAAATGAATTATAAAGGCCAATGAATAAACTCAATATCTAGGACAAATCATTTTTGACAATGAATTTCTTCCCTTGACTTCTTTGTTATTTTCTGTATTATATTTTTCATCTTATTTACCTTTTATTAGATGCGATGGATAAGGGTGTTTATATTTATACCAACAGATTAATAGATTTTGAGAAGACAAATAAGAGATTTGATGAGATGTTTGGGGAAGAGAAAAGTAATTTGGAGAAAATTGTAAGATATATAAAGGGTGTTACAGACCAGATTACTGAGACACTATCAAAATTTCAAATAAAAAACTCTTAATCAT
>CAIVDB010000094.1 GCA_903904545.1 uncultured bacterium
AATCGGGGACTGAATATCTAAAATAGAAATATAAAAAAAAGAGCCCCATTGTGAGCGCTTTTTTTTATTTTGAAAATAAGAGCCGCATACGGGCTCTTATAAAACATTTTAAATGTTCTTTTTTCGAAAGGTTTTGTTTACTAATACCATTTCTCCATTGATATCTTTCAACAGCATATCTCCATTTTTGAAGACTGTTGATGGCAAAACATTCACCCCTTCTTTTATTAGTTCTTTTTTTCTCACTCTTTTGGTAAAAAGAAATGTGATAATAAATCCAGCACCTAGTATTGGTGCTAAGATGGATATAATGACATCCAAAGAATTAGTCCCTATTCCAATTCCAGTAAATATAACAAATAGCCCGGCAAAGATATATCTCATCCAAATTATTTGTTTCATCTTTTCTGCAAAAAAGCAACAGAGAACGGTGATGGCGCAAAAGATCCAGAAATACAAGAGAAGGAATTTTTCGAAATTGTTATTTACAAAATCAATGTAATTTGCCACATCGCCATTGGCGAAGAGATGGGTAGTCATAAGTAGAGCTACCAAAAATATTATTTTTATTTTCATGTTTTTATGTATTTATACATAAGTATATAAATATATAATATGAAAAGTCAATAGTAAAAATCTGCAGAATATTGAGCAATATGAAAAAGAAAAGAGACTCATTGTGAGCTTTTTTTCCTTATTTAAAAATCCATCATTAATCATTACGAATTAATCATTCAACATTATTTTCTAGATGTGCAGTTGGGTATCAGTAATATGTTTTTCTCTATAAGGAAATTCTTTTTCGAAAGCTTCTACTTCTTCGCTAGTGCTCTCGAAGACGGGATCAGCATAAAACTTTCCTGTTATCCCTTCTAAACTACCTTCACTAAGTTCCAATGCCATGAAGGCATCGAAATTTTGTCCATCAGATGTGGTGATATGATATGCTGAGGCATCTTTGTAGCCAAAACGATGATAATATACAGGATTGCCAAAGATAACCACTCCCTTATATCCCATTTCTTTCGCAATATGGGTAGAATGTGCTATCAATGCGCTTCCAATCCCTTGTTTTTGATAGGCAGGGAGTACACCAAGAGGACCCATACAGAGGACTTCATGTTCTTTGCCCTGCTCATCAACCACCTTTGCTTTGGAATATACAATATTCCCTACCACGACATCATCTATCGTCGCCACAAAGTCTAATTCTGAGACAAAGGCAGAGACATCTCTCATCTTATGGAGAACGAGATGTTCATCACATCCAGGCTTATACAAATCCCAAAAAGCATCTCTGGTAAGCGTCTCAACTATCCTATAATCTTGGGCTTGTTCTTTTCTAATTTCAGGTTTCATAGGGGAGGAGGGGAATGGGGTAAAAATTGGAGGTATGGCGGATTACTGGTGGGGTGTTTTTAATTCTTTAATATATTCATCAATTGATTCTATAGATATATTAAATGATACATCTCAATATTTAAAACTTCATTCGATTTTATCGTTTTCTTCGAAGTTTTTTCCTATAATATGTAATATTTCAC
>CAIVDB010000095.1 GCA_903904545.1 uncultured bacterium
AATATTATTACTAGTATGAAGGCTTTTGAAAAGAATCTTCTTACTAAGACAGTAGAATATTTTCTTCATCGTACACTTATTTATAAAGCAAGACTCCAAAATACACACGTAGCTTTGGCTACCTATTCGTGATCTATTACTCCTCAACTCACTGAATATAGGCTTTTGATCTCTCGTCAATTACAGACTATCGATGCTATTGCTCAGGCAAGGACTATTCCTGAGCTCATCCCCCTTATGGATACCTATGTTTATCTCAAACAACACCTTGCATGAACATCTGAATAATTGCTTCGGGGACTGATATGCTTACGCTATTTTCTTTCCTCTCTCGTTACGATCATACGTATCATCTTTATTATGATACAGCTCATGGTTCTTATGGAGATCTTTCTTTTTCTCAATCACTTGTTCATGTGCAAAGAGGTGTAGACTTTTTGATTAAAAAAAATGTTGATTATGTTATTGTTCCTCCTGTATATGAATTATCCTTGCTTGCTGATAAGAAAAATAAGTACTTTGATAAGATATTACCTCTTTTTAGTAGATATCTTACTCAGGAATGTTTTGCTCATTCTTTGGTTGGGAAGATTGGTTTGATCGGTGATCATACAGATATTGAAGTTGGACAGGATCTATTCACCGCGTTTGTAAAGTGATATGCCCTTAGTGATGCCCAGAAAGCTATCAGAAAATTCCAGTTTCCTTTTGTCTATCGATGTAAGGAAGTAGCCCTTTGGAAATACTTTGCGATGAAGCTTTCCTATGCAAATATGATGGTCAACAAAGTGATTAAATTTGATCTCAGATATTTCAAGGACGCTCTCGTGGATACTGTTATCCCTCTCAATTATGCCTATTTTCATTATCAACAAACGATTAGTAAGTATTTTAATTTCAAGAAAATTAGATTTCATAAAATAGAAAAGCTAGAGAACTGCTGGGAAAACCTAGCTTCAAGCTTTAATCTTCAAGCTTCAAGTTATACCGTCACGGTATATCATACGTCTCATGTAGATTTTTTGAAGGCGGAGAAAAGAGTCCTTTGGCTTTTACAGAGAGGAAAAAGTGTAGAGATAAAACGAGAGAATGTAAATGCTTTCTTGTAATATATATTTATTGCTAAACTAAAGAATATGAGAAAGAAAATTATTGTTCTGATCCTTATAATGTTCCTTGTCGCATTTGTCTTCCCAATTCTTGGTTTGATGAATTGTACTGGGTGGTATGATTGAAATGTTTCTTGTTTTGTAGATGGGCGAATTATTAGAGAATACTCGAAACTCTACTTTAGTTTTCTTATTATTTCTTGTTACTTATTGTTTATTCCTATTATGATGTATATATCCTCCGTTGTATGACTCACTATAGTAATTTATGAACTCATACTTAAAAAAAAATATAAAAAAGTTTTATGGAAAGTCTATTTCGGAATCATTTTAATAGATGTATTCTTGGCTATTATCTTGATGGGAGCTTCGATTGTATATCCTAGACTATGGGTTGGGGTATCTAAGTTCTGGGGAAGCATAGATTTGGTTTTTCTATTAATAGCTGTTTTGGGCCTATTTGCTTTTATATGGGAGAAAAATATTTTCAGTAAATTATTCTGGAAGATATTTCTTCCAATAAATATTGTTTGGAATATATTGTGTATGTATGTATTATCATTGCCGGATGATACTGTTATGTCTATTTGGTCATCACAATTTTTCATATCAACATGATCTTTGGTCCTGTATATTCCTTTGTTCTTTGCATTGTATTTTTATGCCTTTAATTCTAGTAAACTTTCAAAGAAGTAAGTGCTTTATTTTGAATTTAGGTTTATTCGTATAGCGTAAAAGGGATAGAGTTGATACATAGGCTTTTGCAGAGAGGAAAAAGTGTAGAGATTTCCCGAGAGTCTGTTTAAATATAAATCAATTGATTTTTCCTTGCAAATATATATCTTCTTTCCTCCCATTGTGGGATTCGATTTATTCATAATTAAAAGAGGTGGCTTTTTGTCGCCTCTTTTCTTTATCGTATAGGAATTTGAATGTTTCCTATAGATATAGATTAACAACCAAATAATTCCGAAATAATATGAGGAATTTTTGCGTTGTTATCTACATAGTCTTCAATCAAAAATAGAAAATATTTTTGAAGGAGACTATGAAAGCGACGTTAAAACCCACCTTCGTGGACTAGTCCTTTGGGGATTTTCGGCGTCTTCTTTATTGATTTGTCTTTATACATTTATATTTTATTTTGAGTATACTTATTTGTTCGGTATTCGTCTTTGCTTAGTTACTCTTTCTTATTGCTGTAGTTTCTGATAGCGTTTACGGATCTTTATTGGTGGAGGTTTTCTTCTCTTGTGTTTTTTATAGCTCTCTCTTGACGCTAGCAATGATATCTGTATACTTCTAGTATGGTTATTTTATTTTTCTTTTTCTATGAAAAAAAATTACGCATTTATCGATGCACAAAATGTAAATATTTCCATCCAGAACCAGTGATGGAAGATAGATTGGAAAAAGTTTAGACACTATTTGACTGATACTTATGCCATTACTAAAGCATATCTTTTTTTGTGATTTATGCCAGAATATCAACATATGTATGATTTTCTTCAAGAATCTGGATATATTCTTATTTTTAAACCTGTTCATATCATCAAAAATAAAGCCACTAAAGGAAATGTAGATGCTGAACTTGTTTTACAGACGATGATCGAATACAAAAATTATGATAGTGCTGTGATTGTCAGTGGAGATGGTGATTTCGCATGTCTTGTAGATTATCTGTATATGCATGAAAAATTATTGAGGCTCATTGTTCCCAATAGCAAACAGTTTTCTCTTTTCCTCAAACATGTAGCTAAGGAAAAAATAGATGCTCTTAGTGATCAAGAGGCACAGCTTAAGTTTGTGGTTACTGATCCTACTGCAGCGACTTTAGATGCTGACGCAGCCATTGATCTTCTTCCTACGCGTTCTCCTCTCAAATACTTGGGTGATAAAATCAAACAACTTTTGAAAAAACCTCAAGTGCAAAAAAAAGAGATTCCCGCTTCATTTGTAGTTAAAAACCCGATTCAACAACTAGCACAAGGCAATAGGGCACCAGTCAAAAAAACCTCTCCTTTAGTAAAAAAACCAATCCAAGCTCAGCAAGTTACTAAGAAATCTCTGCTTCAACCCATACAAAACATCAAGAATTCAACTCAGAAACTCCAAGAGATAAAAAAACCATTTGTTCGTCCTGTTCAGACTGTTAAAAAGTCTATTCAACACCCTGTTCAGCAGGCCGTACAAATTGCTAAGAATTTAAGTGTTCCCTCAGTATCCGTTCAGCCATCTGTGCAAGCACCTCAAGCAGCGCCAGTGATTAAAAAGCATATCCATAAGCACTATCCTCATCCTAAAGTTCCTGTTGCTCCAAGCTCTGTGAAACCTATAGGAACTCATCCGATTTCGAGTAGCCAAAATAAACCCATAGCTATTAAACCAGCACCTGTTACCCCAATCCCCAATAAACCAATTTCCAATAAACCAAGATCTGCTAAACCATTTGTTCGTTCTCTCAGAAAAAAAGCCTCTCCCCAAAGATATAAATCTGATTTCCTTGAGTAGACTGACTGTTTCTTTTTCTTGTTTTTGAAGTCTATTTCTATATAGTTTTCTGACCTTGCGTGGAGCAAGTTCTTTTACTTAGATGAAAAAATGATATGTTTGATGGAATATTCAAGTTTATAACTGGCGATTATAATCAAAAACAAATACACGCATTACTTCCCCTTGTGGCACAGATAAATGTCTTTTTTGATCAATATGAGACATTGTCTGATGACGAGATTAAGGCTAAAACATGAGAATTCAAGCAAAGACTAACTCAGGGAGCAACCCTGGATGACCTTCTGCCTGAGGCTTTTGCTGTAGTAAAACAAGCCTGCAAAAGAATGCTTGGGCAAGAGTTAGACGTCAAAGGAGAAAAAATTATTTGGAATATGGTGCCGTATGATGTTCAATTACTTGGAGGGATTATTCTTCATAGAGGAACGATTACTGAAATGAAGACGGGAGAATGAAAGACATTAGTTGCTGTGATGCCCGTCTATCTCAATGCCTTGGCAGGGAAAGGTGTCCATGTAGTGACGGTCAATGATTATCTTGCTTCTCGTGATGCTCAGTGGATGGGTCATGTCTATACACGACTTGGACTGAGTTGTGGGTGTGTAACAAAGACGGTCCCCTTACAGAATAGAAGAGGAGAATATAGCAAAGATATTACCTATGTGGAAAATTCAGAACTTGGATTCGATTACTTGAGAGATAATCTCGTCAAGGCCATGGGAGAAAGAGGCCTCTTGCGAAGACCTCTCAATTATGCTATCGTGGATGAAATCGATAGTATCTTGATCGATGAGGCGAGAACTCCTCTCATTATCTCAGAAGCAAATGAAGAAGCAACAGAAAAATATGCATACTATGCAAAGATATCTAGAACATTGACACCATGTTCTAGTAAGAAAAAGGTTTCCAAAGGACTCTTACATGAACTCATCAATGATGAAGCTAGAATCCATACGGAGGAGGAAGATGGAGATTATTATATTGATGAAAAGACCAAGACGGCTGCATTGAGTTCTAGAGGTATTGCTAAATTGGAAAATATTTTGCAAGTAGAAAACTTATATAGAGACTTAGGATATGAAGAGATTCATCATATAGAGAATGCATTGAGAGCGCATGCCGTTTATTTGAGAGATACGGAATATATTGTCAAGGATGGAGAAGTGCTTATTGTCGATGAACATACCGGTCGTACGATGCAAGGAAGAAGATTTTCTGAAGGTTTACATCAGGCGATAGAAGCCAAAGAAGGAGTCCAAATCCAGAGAGAATCTAAGACTCTCGCTACGATTACGTATCAGAATTTCTTTAAACAGTATAAAAAGCTGGCTGGAATGACGGGTACGGCATTGACCGAGGGAGAGGAGTTTGAGAAGATTTATGAATTGTCTGTTTTGGACGTGCCTACCAATAAACCGACCATTAGAGTAGACAAACTTGATAAGGTATATTTCAATCAACAAGCTAAATGGAAATTTGTGAAAGAGTATATCCAATTTGCCTATGCTATGGGACAACCTATTTTGATTGGAACATCTTCTATTGCTACTTCAGAACATGTTTCTAGAGTATTGGAAAAAGATGCTATTCCTCATTATGTGCTCAATGCAAAATTTCATGAACAGGAAGCACATATCGTAGCTCAAGCAGGAAAATATAAGAGTGTCGTTGTTGCAACCAATATGGCAGGAAGAGGAACAGATATCAAATTAGATCCAGAACTCCATACCAAACTTGCAGACAATTATGCACAATGGATCAAGAAAACAGTTACAACTCCTATCAAATCAGGAGCTGCAATGCTTCGTGTAGGTGTCGAGGTGAATGTTTATTCTCAGTTGGAATATGATTTTACGCTTCAAGGAATCAAACGTCAACGAGGGGTATCAGATGAAATCTTGCAACAGTTCTCTGCAGGAGTTCTTTTTGATAGCATGCAATATAAAGTAAAACTTTATGGTAAAAGATCAGACAATACTAAGCCCTTTGCAACTTTGACCGTATTGCCTACCGAAGAAAAAGCGTCTGAGATTATCGTGAAAGATTTTCATTATGGACTCTTTATTCTTGGTACAGAAAAACATGAATCCAGAAGAATAGATAATCAGCTTAGAGGACGTGCAGGGAGACAAGGAGATCCTGGAGTATCTGTATTCTTCGTGGCGCTTGATGATCTCATTATGCGTAAAATGGGAGGTGAAAGAATTCAGTCTATGGCTGCTTTGCTTTTGGGTAAACAAGATATGGAAACTATGGAACTTACTCAAAAGCAATTTACTAGTGCTATTGTGAGGTCACAGAAGCAGATAGAAGGATGGAATTTTGGTACCAGAAAACATCTGTTCGATTATGATAGCGTAATCAATAAACAAAGACAATCTGTCTACAAAAAGAGAGATGAAATCTTGTTTAGTGAGCATGATCTTCAATTGAGAACTACCTTCGTTACAAATATGAAAGAAGATCTCTTGCGTGATATCTGAGAAATTTTAGATAAACAAGTCTTGGAAGCTAAGACATTAGAACAGCCACTTGCTGATTTCATGCAACTTGTAGATAAAGAATTTGCTTTACGTTTGTCTCCTGCACAACTTCAGGAATTTGTTGATCTGGGCTATGATCGTATCCAATCTAGATTGTCATTACATATTACTGAACATTTGACTGATGCTTTTGCTCGTTTGGATGAGGAGAAACTTTATCGCATTTTCAAAGATGTTTACTTATACCATATCGATACCTTATGGATCAAGCATTTGGATGAAATGGAAGAACTTAGAGATAAGGTAGGTCTTATGGGCTATGCCCAACTTGATCCTTTGGTGGTCTACAAATCAGAAGCATTTAGTAAATTCCAAAATCTTCTATGGAGACTCAAATTTGATGTCACTTCCTATATTGCTGGAATAGATTTTGCAGCTCTAGAGCAACAGTCATCTCCTATCATGATGCAGGAAAATACAGAAGAGGTTCTTTTGAATAAACTCCAAGCAGTAAGTGAAAATATCCAAGATATGCCCATTGTTCAACAACAGCAACAACAACGTACTGCTGCTTTGGACCAAATCTTTGATCAGCCAAAGGTTGCCTACCAAAGTGATGAAGGGATAGAAATCTTTGAAGTAGAAGACAATAAACCCGTTGGCACTCCTGTAATGTTCGATGATTCTGCAGCACATAAGCCAAGACCAAACGATCTTTGTCCTTGTGGATCAGGGAAGAAATATAAGAAATGCCATGGTTTAAAATAATGTTGAATGCTTAATGCTAAATGTTGAGTGTAAGAGTTCTTTGTATAAAAACTTAACACTTAAAACTTAGAACTTAAAACTTCCCTCATGCTCTACGATATCTTTTGATGTAAGGTAAATAAATATTATCTCAATAAGCGATTGAGTTATTTTTCTATGACCTGAAAAGAGGAAGAGATGAACTACCTTGTTGCAACTTGTGAAGTGACGGATAGGGCTAAGCAGAAGCGATTTAAGTCTGTGAAACAAAAATTGATTCAAGGATACCACGTTTATATTACCTGATGTGGAGTACTCAAAAAGGGCGAGGTACTTAGTGATGAAGAATTTTATATTGCCTATCCAGAGTTGATTCAATATCGTGATGCTATTCATCTCCTTGGAGAAGAACCGGTAATGAATTGAGAATTGAAAATTGGAAATTGAGAATTGAAAATTTCTACCAAGAAATATATTGTGATACAAAGTGGATGTGATAATTTCTGTACCTTTTGTCTAACTATTCACAAAAGGGGAAAACATAGTAACAGACCTGTATCAGAGATCCTTGCTGAAATCAACGAGTTTGTTGTTGTTGGGGGAAAAGAGATCGTCTTGACGTGAATCAATCTCGCTGCGCGATGATGTAGCTCTACCTTGAAGACAGAGGAAACACAGTTCCCTTTTCTGCTCAAAGAAATTTTGGGAAAAACACAGATAGAAAGAATTAGAATTTCTAGTCTTGGACCAGAATATCTCAATGATGCATTTTTTGATGTGATTCAAGATCCTAGGATACTTCCTCACTTTCATCTCTCTATCCAGAGTTTTGCTGATCCTGTGTTGCAAGCGATGAAGAGAAATTACTCAGCAGCAGATCTCGATCGTGTACTCAAGCAATTTTCAAATATAAAAAGTTCTGTTCCTGTTTCTTTGGGGGCAGATATTATCGTTGGTTTCCCAGGTGAGACTGAGGAAGATTTTCAAGAGACAATGAATGGGGTGTTGAAGTACAAGATAACCAAACTGCACGCATTTCCTTTCTCTGCACACACGCAGGGGCAGACGATACCGGCATCGACTTTTGCTGATCAAATTTCTTGAACTATAAAAAAAGAACGTGTAGCTCGTGTACAAGTAATTGCTGATGAAGTCAGAAATAAATTTATTACTGAGAATAAAGAAAAATCCCATCGCGTTTTAGTCGAAGGGAAAGGGGAGTGATGGACTGAAAATTATATCAAAGTGCCCGTGCCTGACGGAGCAAAGAGGGGAGATGTTATAGGGGTAATCCTATAGATTTTGCTATTTCCTTTGCTTTGACAAAATCTTTTTCTAGTAATTCTCTTTTTTCTTTTTCTTCTACAGCTTTTTCTGATTTAAGTAATCGATCTGATTGCTCTTCATCTGTGGCTTCAAAATTAATATCATGATTGAGGACGGTTATAGTCATACATCATCATATTCTTTCTATCTTACAATAATCTTTAAATTGGTTTTCTTGTATATTTTCT
>CAIVDB010000096.1 GCA_903904545.1 uncultured bacterium
TGGCTTTTTCATTTTTATAGTTATTTCATAATATTCTATATATAAGTAAAGTAGAACATAAGGACTTCTTCTTGTTTTTTTGAGTTATTCTCGTCTGTGAATATACTTATAGTAAAGAATCTTTATTCTTTATTTGCGACTCATGTTTATAAATAAATCACTTCATACTAGGAACCATTCTCGTAACGTGATATTCAAATATATGACAATGTTTTTTTTGTGAGCTTCCTTTGTTGTCTTAGCGACTCAGGGATTTAATATTACAACAAATCTAGGAAATACTATCCAATATATTGGAAAAATCATCCTCACTTCTGATGGAAGTAGTCAAGGATCTACTGGTATTATCTTAGATGGGACTCATGGGAATGCTTTCTTTAGTGGAAATGTAGGGATTCTCCAAAATCTTTCTGTCACAGGAAATACTTCTCTAAATGGGAAACTTGGTTTAGGAACAGGCACTTCTTCTCTCTATACATTTAATGTACAAGGATCTGGATATCTCAATGGGAATCTAGTTGCCAAAGATATATATGCACAATGAGGCCTCCGTTGATATGATCTTTTCGTAAGCAATTCTGTCGGCAGTAATGAAAGTGCTCGTTTGAGTGTAAATTGAGTTGCGAGTACTGCCTCTTTATCTCTTTGGAATGGAGCTGGATTTCTCTTCTCTATTAATCATACACAAGCCGATGGCATTATCTTTGATACCGACGAGATCCAACCAATATCCTTTACTATAGCCTCTAATGAGGCGATGAAAATTGCTTGAAATAGGGATGTAAGTATTAATCAAAATTTATCAGTAACAGGGAATGTTGGTATCGGCACTTGAACTCCTTCTCAAAGATTAGAAGTAAATGGAAATATCAAACTTTCTCAACCGGGATGGATTGGCACTACTGCTGATCAGATAGCTTTCTGATCTAACGGAAATATAGGGATATGATGATTCGCCGATTCGAATAAACTTAGAGTTCATGGTTCTCTTTATTCAGATTCTTTCAAAAATGCTCAACTTACTATTTGAAGTAATAATATTACAATAACTCCAGTTAATGGAGGGACTCCCTGATACAAAATGAAGATCGTTTGATCAAATAATAATTACGGTTCAGCCTATGAATCATGCTCTTTAGAAAACCCTGATTGTCTCGATTGATGAGATATAGTAATCGTACCTGGTGATAGTTATGCTGACTCAGATAATTGAAATATTTTTCTTGGTTTCGACAATGGCTCCGCAGTATGAAAGGTTGGTATTGGAACTTGAATTTCATCTGATACTCGTCTTAATGTTGGCTGAAGTATGAGAGTCTACGGTTCTTGAACCTTTACTAGTGCTGTTACTGCTCAAGCATTTTTGTACTCATCTGATCGTAGATATAAGGATAATATTACACTTATTACCGATCCTTTACAAAAGATATTGGAACTCAATGGATATACCTTTAACTGGAAAGATAGTGGAAGAGCTGATATCTGAGTCATTGCTCAAGAAGTAGAACAAGTTTTTCCTCAAGCTGTAGCTACAAATGCAGAGGGATATAAATCAGTAGAATATGGAAATCTAGTTGCGCCACTTATCGAAGCAGTCAAAGCATTGTATTATAAATATCTAGATCAAGAACAAAGAATCTCTAGTCTAGAGGCTGAAATGATTCAGATAAAAGCACAAATGAAGTAGTTTTATATATTTATAGTTAAGATGAAAAGATTACTACTACATAAAGGGCATTTTCAATTTAAATATTTTCTTTTGATTTTAACGATTGTTGTATGTATAAGTTATATATGAGTATATGCTATCAACACCTATGATACTTGATTTAGGATTACTGGGAATGGATCTGGTTGAATAAGCCGTTATGAACAATGAACTTGCAGGAAGATAATCAATAATTGAGTTTTAGATATTTTTGTACCTACTCTTAGTAATGCTGAATGGGATGCTTTTCTTGATCATACACCAACATCTATCACAATAGAAATTTGAACATGAGTTTGTGGGCAGAATGCATGAACATGCCAAAAAGGCACCCCTACTTGATATAGTTGTCAATATTGAGATGCCGCTTGGCGATGTGAAGATGTATGCAATGTTATAGAGCAGATTAGTACAAGTTGTACTGCTCAATGTTAATAACAATAAGTCTTCATCTATTTTTATTTATATTCCACCCTCTTGGGGTGGTTTTTTTATATCTACTCCTCTGTTTCAAAAATTCATTTCTCTCTGTTCTTCTTTACATTTTCCCAGGAGAATATTTCTCCTTGCATACTTATATATACACCATATGGCAATTTCTGGACAGCGTGGAGAGCTGTACTCAGATTAGCAATTGCGTCTGAGTTTTTTCTATTTGCAGGGAGCAGAGACCCTACAAGGATGATAGTTTTGGAAATATTTTTCTGACCAAGATATTTTGCTGTATTTACCATAGTAATAGTACCATGAGTTATAATAATTTTATCTTCTCTAGATAATTCACATCTGTGGAAAATGAGCTCTCTATCTTCTAGAGTGATGTGGCGACTATCTTTATGGAAAAGTGCTTCAATAGTGTATTCTCCACTATATTTTAGCTGTTGAACAAGATTAGGAATACATGATGTATGATTTTTTGGTTCATCCTCAGTACATTCATAATCTAGATCATCGATAGTCCCTCCCGTGGTAATAATTTTTATAGACATAGTGGAAAAAATATAAGTAAAAACTAAATAATCTCTGTGATCTTTTCTACACCTTTTTGGAGATAGTCTGTTAATCCTATAGAGAATAGCTCCTTTTTGGTTACTCGCTTGTACTGTACCGCTTTGGAAATCATAAATTATTTCACCTCGTTCATACTTTATGTTTCCGCAGACGGTAAGTATATATTCTCCTTCAAAAATATGTTTTAGTATTTTTGATTGAAGAATATATAGTTACTACCTCAAATAATTAGTTTATCTTCTGGTAGTATTATTTGGGTAGTATACTATAACTCTCGCATCCAAAAGAAATGCGTTTTACCTACCTACCGACAGACAGACTGATTCTTTTGGCGGTCGAGTTTATATGCTTGATGCTCAGCACTTATGAGGGGATCCTCTTTTAGCTCTCATTTAAATATACATAAGACAAAATATCTGTCTTGCTCTGGTGTAAACTGGCTTTCTATATGGAGTATTTTGAGATTTCCAACAGAATTTATTCCTGTTTCTTCTTGAATTTCACGAAGGATTGCTTCTTCTATCTTTTCTGGAAGCTCTGTTTGTCCTCATGGCAAATCTCGATTACCGGTGTCCGATCTTTGTTGGACAAGAATTTTCCCTTCTGGGTTATAGAGCAAGGCTTTGGTATGAAATCGAAATTGCATACGTGATTTTTATCAGATAAAAGAGCTTATTTTTCTCTCGAATTATATATTTTTTATGAATTTTTACCACACCAAACCAAAGGAATATCCACTTTACATCACTAAATATATTTATATCTATTTGTCAATCTAATATTCCCTTTCTTTGGGGTATTTTTGCATTTTTTTGACAATGAGAATATACTTAGAATAGCTCCAAATATCCTTTTTGAGGAGCTTAAAGAAACGTCTTCTTCTTTGGATTTATTCAATCTATTTCTATACGATATGAGCTTATTCTCCACAAAGAATATATCTACAAAAAAGCCTCATCTACGCAATATTTTGGGTATTTTTGCTATTCTCCTTGTAGGAAGTATTTTACTTCTTATGGTAAAGATTTCCCTTGTTGGCGCCAATTGGATGTGGGGGAATTTTTTGAATCAAGATTTTTGGAATCAACAAGCAAACACAGGAAATATTTTGTATGCTACCTTTGGTGACGGAACTCCTGGATCTACACCGTACACCAGACTCTGGACGACGAGTTGTATGCCAAACAATGTTCAGGTTCTGCCTTCTTCTTTCGTAGGAGGAAGTCTACAAGCAAATACCATCTACCTCATCAACTCATGAACGTATACCCTCACGACACCGCTTTCTCTCACGGGATGTAGTGCATTACTGGGGAGGGGAAACGTTCGCATCAAAACTTCTCCGACTAATTATCTTACCCTTACTGCAACGTCCAAAATCATTATTGATGCGATTCTTTTGGATGGACAATCTCTTGCTAACTCATGAATAGTTGTTAGCTGAAGTCAAAATATTACCTTCCATGCTATGGAGTTCATTCAATACACAGGACAATGACCTCTCATCACAAATAGTACTCGTATCCTTTTGGATAGTGCTAGTTTCTATAATAATCATGTGGGGATTTCTTTCTTCCCGCTTACTGGGCAATCACTCATCATCAATAATACAAAATTTTATAATAATACCCTCTGACTCTTGCTTGGTGGATTTGTTGCTTCGTGAGCACAACGAGTACCAAATACGAAAGGCCAGGTAAGTATAAATAATTCTCAATTTTTCAATAATGGAGGAGCTTTTTCTGGATCACATCTTCCTGCAAATAATGGATGAGGAATGATAGTAGCGAGTTCTTGATCTACCATCAACAATACCATCTTCTATAACAACACGGTTTGATTCCGTCTCTATGATACTTTCGCACATATCAATACTACCCAAACCTACAACAATGGTACGTGATGGGAATTATTATATTCTTGAGCTCTGTCTCTTTATGGGAATCATGTGTTTTATAGTAATACTAGCGATATCTTCGCCGCTTCAGGAGCTAGCATCAATAACACTACAAATTCCTCACTATGATGGACTCTGTGAATCATAGATACCGGTGCTGCCCTTGCTATGAATTATGATAGAGTCACTAACCCTCAAGATACTAATGGCATCTCTTTACTCAATGGAACAAATCGAAACGCTCTTAGAGGGCCTCTTTCTTGGACATCACTTCCTACGACTAGATATCTCTTTGGATTATTTATTCCTCACCAAATAGCTCCTATTACTCAGTTCTCTGGTGCACTCAGCAACTATGGAATATTGTGACAAGAATATGATACCAATAAATATGTTACAGAGTTAGATCCTCCCTTTACTACTGCTCAGATGTCTATCATCAATCAATACTTTGGTTCATGATCATTATACACACAAAATTGGGAGAGTAATCCTTGTTCTCCAGCATCATTTCAAGTTATTGAATTAGATCCCAATGCCTGGAATGGAAATACCTATATTCTCCAAGATCATACTCTTTATTTTTTGACCTGAGGAACCTTTACTTTTAGTGCTACTCATGGATTTGTCTTCTGAGGAAATTGTATTGCACTCATCGGGAATGACACAAGTAAAATAGAAAAAGATACTAGTTCAACCCAATCGCTTCTTTATGCTGAAAATAAACATCATTTGATCATAGACAATCTTCGCCTTGATGGATATTTCTACTGAGGAGGGAATGCTATTGCTCCTGCGAGTATGTGAATACAATTTGATAATTACACCAACAATACCACTATCAATCACGTACAAGCATATAATATGCAACAATATGGGATATTCCTAGGCGTAGGTGCACATCACAATAGCATTATCAATTCGCAAACCTATAATAACAAAGAGGCTGGAATGTATTTGTATCTCGCTTCCAATTATAATGTTATCAACAATGCCCAATCCTATAATAATTCTGGATATGGAATCTGGTTTGCTAATGGTTCGCATAATAATGCTATGAATAATTTTCAGGCATATAATAATCATGTGGGAGTTTTTGCTGATCTTACTACATCAAGTAATATCATCAACAGAGCTATGCTATATAATAATAGCGAATACTGACTTTTACTCAAAAATTCTTCTGGGAATATTCTGAATGATATAAAGATCTATAATAATGCTGTTGGAATAAAATCACTTTTCAATGCTACCAACAACAAATTTTTGGGACAACTTTCACTGTTTGACAATCTTTCTGGTGATTTCGAGGGAACCGATGGAAACGATACCAGCCTCAAAGCAGGCTCTGCTTTTTCTTTCTTCTCTGGATGATCTCTTACCCTTGGTGCATGACTTATGGGATGCTCTTATGTTACCAATCCAACACTTTCTTGAACGAGTATACGTCTCTTGGATACTGCCAACTGCGATGCCACAGGAGCTAATTTTTCAGTGTTTAGCTGATTAGTCTGGGATATCGGATATCTTTTCTGAGCCAACATCTACAAACAAAGCAGACCATTCTACTATACTTCCTGATCCATTATTAGTCAAACAAGTAATCAATATGATTCTGGTAAATATATTGCTGAAGTATTCCCTATTCGAGATAGTACTCCAGAAAATTTTTCCTTTGCGTCTGTAAATAATTTCGCACTATCAACTTGATATACAACAAATATATATACTGCCGGAATCATCAATACTACCGTACCTGTCTCACTCCAAATACAGTGAAGTACTGGACATTTGATCATCAATGGAACATCTCTCACTTGAGCTACAGGATATATGCAAAACTGAGATACCCTACAAGTATATCTTCTGAGTAGTTCCTGATTTTCTCAAGTAGTTAGTGGTATAGTAACATTAGGAAGTACTACTACCTCATTTACAGTAACTTCTAGAGGGCCTCGGGAAACTCCAACAAGCTGATCGTTCTTTTTCTCTGCTATTACAGGTGCTTCCATCAACACTTTTGTATCGAGCGCCTCTTCACTTATTCAAGGTATAGAGACTTGAGTTATTGCAAATTTCGCTTCATTGTCTTCTGGACGACTGGAAGTATATTCTACAGGGAATCAATTTATTTCCTCTGGAGCGACAGGGCTTGTATTTAGTGGTAGTCGCGTAAAAATTATCGTCAAAAGTAGTCCTAACTATCAAGAGATCACAACTGGTAGCTTGAGCATATGAACATGAAGTGGTAATTTTATAGTACAGACACTTCCTGACATTATTCCTCCTGAAGTTTCTTTCATTGATGCTGTTTCTGCGAGTTGATATCGGTCAGATTCTGTAAGCATTCTGTTTACTTGAGCTAATGTCTTTAGTGGATATGGATTTGTAAGTGCGCCTCATGAGTGTACAGGTACGATGACTCTATCTGGATTTTTGCCATATACAACAGGTATCGTCCTTACTGGGCCTAATAACTATTATCTTTGTGCATATGCAAAGGATATTGGAAACAATATTACTACTAAGGTCAGTGACTATCCTCTTCACATTTCCAATCTTGTATTCGAAGATGGCGTATCTTCTATTCCCGTAAGTTATGATCCCATCTCTATAGGGAATTCATATCTTTTACATAAAAAATATGCTCTTGTAAGCACGGGTAGTCAATGTAATTCTGGAGGAGCTACATTCCAAGACTATACAGGTTCTTTTACTGCGAGTAATGCCTTTGTCTATAATGGGAAATATCTCTGTGCGTATGGAGAAGATACCAGTGGCAGTGGAAGATATCTTTTGTCTTCTGTTCCCTTCAATATTGATCTTACCCTACCAAGCATCATCTTTACAGATCCTGTAAATTCCTGATCTGCATTGAGTGATACTATTAGCGTACAGGCTATAGGTGGGTTTTATACCCAACTTGGTTATAAGTATGTCTCTACTCCTGCAGACTGTTCCTCTACTGGCACAGTTCCCTACACATGAGCAATTACTCTGCAAACGGAACAATATAACGGAAAATATTTCTGTGCATATATAGCATTTAGTGGATACCAACTTCCTTTGGTCTCTGCTTATCCTATAGCCATTGATCGTAGCGCTCCTAGTGTGCCTACAGTCATTGCCCCACGCAATCAAGAATCTTCTTTCTTCTTGATCCTTGAAATTTCTGGAAGTATAGATTCTGGTGCTGGTATTTCTTGATATACCTATACTATTGCCCAAGATCCTAGTTTCTTAGATATTGTATATACTGGACAAATCTCTTCTGGCATTCGTTTATTTTCTCCTCCTAGAGAAGAATTTGACGCTATCACAGGGACCTATTATCGAGCAATAAGAGCTACTGATTTGCTCTGAAATACAAGCAATTGGGGTACTTGAGGCTCTTTTGTGCTTAACGATGATGAATCTTTCTCTTTTGATGAAGAAATAGATGCAGATACAGATACTGATTACGAATCATCTGCGCTTACTATTGCTGGGCTTAGAAGTTGATCTCTTGTTCGAGCAAGCATAAACAATGGAGAACTCCTCAAAAATCAAAGAAAAAAATGATCATGAGTTTTTGTACAAAACGGAGATGTTCTTTCTATAAGATTAACATCTAGTGCTGATGAGGGGAAATCTGTTTCTAGTACACTGAGTATAGCAAATAGAATCACTAAATATAGGATTACAACACGCGATAACGCTTCTGATTCTTGTTCTCTCTCGAGTGCAGACAAGAAGGCAATCCAGCTTATCTTTGACAATCTTATCATCCAATATCAATGAGATCAAACCAAATATGCCGAGTTTCTCGCTACGATGAAAAGCATGCTCCAAGACAAAATAGATATCACTAATGATTGTAATCTCAAATATCTTTCAGATCTTGTAAGTCAAGGACTTGATCAATGAACGATAGATACCCAGGCGCATACTGCACCCAATTGTAAGAGCTATATAGTTTCTTACTCTACAGGTAAACTAGCGTATACATCACCTAGTCTCAAGAATAGTATCTACTTCGCTACTCGTGATGCGCTCATAAGATTTATCGATAGCAAGAACCCTGGAGATTGCCACATCAATACGTATACAACAACCACCTCTATCTTTGCTAATACAGATCCAAGCAGACATGTTGCACCAAATGGGAAGATTTATACGATTAATACTACTACAAGCAATGGATATACTTCTCCAGAACTAAGCAAAGTAAGATATTTCTCTAGTATCACTGCGCTTCGTTCCTATCTCGATAGCAACAACCCTCCTCAGAAGGTATGGAATCATGTTGTCGATAAGACGTTTTCCCCACTCACCTACCTTGCGCCTAATGGGAAAGAATATAGTATCTACAAAACAGATAGATGATATATGTCCTATAAGTTGATGCAAGTAAAATATTTTAGTACCCTCGATAGCATCAAGTCTTATATCATACGTAACAATAGTAAGTAATATCCATTTCTATGTACAAAAAAAATCGGTCTCAATGGGATCGATTTTTCTTATTTATAACTAAGAACTTTATGCTTCAATCTTTTCACTTTCCGCTAGCAATATTTTATGCATAATTCCATTGATCAACTTAGGCGCTCATTCATCCGAGTATCTCTTTGCAAGTTCTATCATCTCATTGAGTAGGACTTCCTTTGGTGTCTGGAGTACTTTATTTTCAATATATCCCAAGAGAAAGATTGATTGATCTATGGTATCCATCTCTTCATATTTGAAGCTCACGGTATAAGTATTTACTTGATCAATAAGTTCTTGTTCATACGTAGGTAATGCAAGTGCTATACGGATGATATAGTCATAGTCTACATCCTCATCTGTTCGATCATCGAAGAATTTTCCTACAAAGTCCTTACATTCCTCAGCAGAAGTGAGATAATCATGCTCTTGTAATTTGGTAATGAGTTCCTCTTTCGCAACAGTAAATTTTTCATTATCTGTTTTGAATACATAGTCCACGAAGAGCACATCAGTCAGTTCCTTGTCTTTTTTTATAAGAGAACAAAAAAAACAATGCTGATAGAAGTAAGAAAGTACTACTTTTCTCGCATTGATTCTTTGCTTTATATTCATGGGGACTTCAATCTAAGGAACTAAAGAACAACTTCGGGATATTGGGAAGATTTATTATAAATTATAAATGTTAAATTATAAATTTGTGTATCTAACATCTAACATCTAAAATCTAACATCTATGCACTTACTACTGTTTCTTTAGATTTAGATTTGATAGTAATAACTTGTTTTCCTTTGTAGTATCCACAAACTGGACATACTCTGTGAGTAAGTTTTTTTGCACCACAATTAGAACACTTTCCTATTTGGTAGGAATTTGTCATTCTTTTCATATTTAATCTTTCTCGTGTAGAGTGTCTTGTACGACCCTGTGATTGAGAAATTTTCTTTTTTGGTCCAATAGTCATAATGAGTAATTAAGCAATAAAACGCCAACATGATAGGATGATTATACGGCTTCAGGAAGCACTTCTACAACAGTTTTGATATATCTTCTTCCATCAAATCTTTCAAACTTTTTAGTTTTGAAATGAACAATCCCATTTACTTGTGCATGAAGAGAAAAATCATTCCCCAAATAGGTGTTTTTTCCACATTCATATTTAGAACCACATTGTTTGAGGATGATATTCCCTGCAACAACAGTTTGCCCTCCGAATAGTTTGACTCCACGATACTTTGCTTGTGAGTCCCTTAGATTTTTTGCCGATCCACCGGCCTTTTTGTGCGCCATTTTCTTATGTATAAATTAAAACTTTTTTTTATCATTACTAGAGCCTTTTTGGAAGACTCTAGAGTTAGTGATTAGGGTATATAGTGATTTCCTTACGTTTTTCAAGTCTATTCTACACCATGGTCTTTTCTATAAATTTCTCCTACTGGCAAGAGTCTTCCAATAATAACATTTGATTTAAGATCTGAAAGCTCATCAATTGATCCTTTGAGCGAAGCTGACACCATCACTCTGATAGTTTCCTGGAATGAAGCTGCAGATAACCAAGAGTCGGTTTCCTTAGCAATATTTGTCAATCCGAGTGCCAATCTTTTTGCCTTTGCAGGTTTCTTTCCTTTTGCTTCTAAATCTTTATTGATATTCATAAATTCTTCATATTTAGCATAGGTACCTGGGATAAGACTAGACTCCCCTGAGTCCTCGATAAACACCTTGGAGAAGAGCTGTTTGATAACTACTTCGATATGTTTGTCATTTAAATCTTGTCCTTGTGCAGAGTATACTTTTTTTACTTCTCTAATAATATATCTCTGTGTCTCCAAATCACCAACAATCTCTTTGTATTCTTTGACATCCAATGCTCCATTGGTAAGGATTTCTCCCTTGAATACATCGCCTTCTTTGTTCTTGAGTGGAGTCAATGCAAGCAACGGTTTAGTAAATACTTCTTGTACTCCAAGAACAATACGATCTTTATGTGTTTCCAAGATTTTTCCTTCCTCTTTGACCTTAAGTTTACTTTTTCCTTTCCCTGCATATACTGCTCATTTTGCCAATACTTGTCATTTTTTTACTTCTCCTGTATAGCCATCTTTGATCATATATATCTTCTTCTGAAATTCAGAAACCACTTTGATATATCTCATCTTTCCTGTTTCGTAGAAGGATAATATTCCATCAAAAGGAGAAATAATTGCAGGCATCTTAGGTGCTCTGACTTCAAACAGTTGTTTAACTCTATCTATACCTGTTGTTTGTTCTCATCATTTAGCAACTCCTCCTTCATGGAAGGTATCTAGAGTCAACTGCGTAGAGGGTTCTCCTATAGACTGTGCAGCAATGATTCCTACAGGGACACCGACTTCTACCATCTTTCTTGTAGAAAGATCTGTTCCGTAACATTTCTGACATACTCCACTGACACAATCACAAACCAATGCGGTTCTGACTTTAATTTCTGAGATAGCCATATCTTCTATAAGTTGCATATTTTCCTTATTCAATAATTCTCATTTACTCAATATAATATTATTTTTATTGTCTGTGACATCTTCTGCCAAGAATCTTCCTTTGATCAAGTTGAAGAAATTTTCTCCTTGCAATTCAGCTTCCTGTTTAGAGAACATTACATATTTTTCTGTTCCACAATCGTGTTCTCTAATGATAACTTCTTGAGATGCATCACATAATTTTCTGGTCAAGTATCCTGATTCTGCAGTTCTCAACGCAGTATCTGCCTTTCCTTTTCTTCCTGCATGAGCAGAGATAAAGTACTCAATAGGTTTCAATCCTTCTACATATGAATTTTTGATAGGAAGTTCAATAATCTCTCCTTGTGGATTTACAACAAGTCCTTTCATACCAGAGATCTGCGTCATATGTGTTTGTGAACCTCTCGCTCCAGAATCTACCATTGTGTAGAGATCTTGTCCAGGTCATGTAATTCACTTTAGACTTTCTTCGATCTTCTTCTTTACCTCTGACCAAAGTTTAACTACTAGTCTATGTTTCTCATCATCTGAGAAGAATCCCTTATAATAAAATTTATAAATTTCATTTGATTTGATATCGCCGATTCTTAATTCTTCTTCCTTTTCTTTTGGTACTTGCATATCTAGGATATTGATAGATGTCCCTGCTAATGTAGCATATTTAAATCCGAAATCTTTGATATCATCCGCAACATGAACTGTTGTCTGCATATCATATTCATCAAAAATCTGACTAAGAATTTTCTTAAGATCCTTGGATTTTAATTTTTTGTTGATAAATCTTATTCTTTCTGGCAATATAGAATTGAGGATAACTCTTCCTGTAGTCGTCAAAAGAGATTCGCTATTGTATACTAATGTAATTTTATCTTTGATATGAAGATTTCCATTATTGAAAGCGTCCAATACCTTGTCCATAGAAGAAAACATTCCCACATGTGGATTTTTTTCATTCCATTCTTCTTCTGTTCTATTTTCTGGATATCTAAGATCATAATAATCTGTAAGATAATAAGCTCCCAATACCATATCCTGTGAATGAGTAATGGTAGGATCTCCAGAACCTGGTTTCAAAATATTTTTGTCTGCGGCAATCAAATACTGTGCTTCATGTTGAGCTTCATCTGAGATAGGCAAATGCACTGCCATCTGATCTCCATCGAAATCGGCGTTGAATGAAGGGCACACAAGAGGGTGGATTCTAATTGTCTTTCCTGGCATCAGTCTTATTTTGAATGCTTCGATAGACAATCTATGCAATGTTGGTGCACGATTGAGCAATACTCGTTTATCTTTGATCACTTCTTCTAGAAATTTCAATGCCAAAGGAGATTCTTCCTTGATAAGTTTTTCTGCTTGTTTAGGCGTGTATACAATCTTCTTTTCGATAAGTTTCCCTATGATAAATGGAGTAAACATCTTAACTGCTATATATATTGGCAATCCACATTCATCTAATTTCAAATCTGGACCAACGGTAATGATAGACCTTCCTGAGTAATCAACTCTCTTTCCCAAAAGATTTTTTCTAAAGATACCTTCCTTTCCAGAAAGCATATCTGAAAGGGATTTGAATACTTTGATACCAGCTCCTGCTCCACTTGCTCCAGCTTTTTCTCCTACGAGCAAATTATTGACAGCTTCTTGTAAGAGTCTGATTTCGTTTTTCTTTACAACGTCAGGCATACCTACCTGTATCATTTTCTTAAGTCTAATATTTCTCATAAGTACACGTCTGTAGAAAAGGTTTACATCTGAAGATGCAAATTTTCCTCCTTCTAATTGTACTACTGGTCTCAAATCTGGTGGGATGACTGGCAACTTCTTGATGACCATATTTTCTGGTTTGACTCCAGATACGTGGAGATTGATCAATAATTTGATAAGCGCGATAGCCTTCTTCTTTTGTTCTTCTGATTTGATTGTTGGAAATTCCTTGATTCTTTTCTTGATTTCATCTTCCACATTGATTGCTTGAAGCATTTTGAGGATAGCCTCTGGACCGGATTGGAATACTACAATTTGTGTATATTTGGAAAAAATATTTCTATAATCATTTTCAAAAATGGTAGATCCTACTTCTAGGTCTAGTACAATAGATTTGATTCTGTTGAATTCTTTTTCTAATGATGATTTATTTTCTTCAAATAATTTCTCAGCCTCTTTTTGTTGCTTTGGATTTCCTTTTGTATTCTCTAGTTCCTTCTTGTAAAGTTCATCTACTTCCTTGAGTTTTGCTGTAAAATCTTCTTGTACTTTTTCTTTAATCTTCTTTTTGAAGTCTACGTCTGTCTTTTGTACGAGAATATATTTTACAAAGCTCAATATTTTATCAATTTCATTGGCAGAAAGTCCTAATAATTGGTTTACTCCGCCTGATGGTGATGATTTATACCAGATATGAAGTATTGGGACTGCCAATTCGATGTGCCCCATTCTTGATCTTCTTACTCTAGATGTTGTCACCTCTACTCCACATCTTTCACAAACGATTCCCTTATATCTTACTCCCTTATATTTTCCACAACTACATTCATAATTTTTGACGGGACCAAAAATAGACTCACAAAATAGTCCTCCTTGTTTTGGCTTCCCTGTCCTATAATTTACAGTATCTGGATTATCTACTACTCCATGAGACCATTTATCAATATCTTCTACTGAGGCAAGTTTTACGACCAATCATTCGAATTTTGTTTTGTTCATGCTGGTTTTACTTGGTAAGATATAAAGAGTTAGTGAAATGTGGATAATGGATAGTTAATAGTGATGGTTTTTGTATGAGAAATTTCCCATCACTATTAACTGTTAGTTATTAGTTATTAACTATTATTCTAGATCTCCGAAGTCTTCCATTTCTTTGAGGACATTATCTATGATTTCGTCTTTTTCTTGTGCAACATCATCTTCTCCTCATTCTCCTGTAGCCTCCCCTCCTGTAATACTTCCGCTCATGACTCCAGACAGACCAAGATTTACAATCTTCTTTACTCTTTCCTCATGTTCTTGTTCAAGTTCTTCATAGCTCAGAGGTTCAACATTTTGACACAATCCTTTGAAAAGATACGTCACTAAGTTGAATGATTCTGGCAATCCTCATATCTTTGGCTTTTGACCTTTGATAATTGCCTCATATAATTTATTTCTTCCAATAACATCATCAGATTTGACCGTCAACATTTCTTGAAGTGTATATACTGCAGAATATGCTTCTAGTGACCATACCTCCATTTCTCCGAATCTCTGACCTCCTTGTCTTGATTTTCCTCCTAATGGTTGTTGAGTAATCAATGAGTAAGGACCAACAGATCTTGCATGGATTTTATCTTCTACCATATGGACAAGCTTCAAAATATGCATATATCCAACGGTTACTTTCTGACCGTATGCTTCACCTGTCTCTCCATTGAATACATCTACCTTCAAATCATCCAATCCACACATCTTTGTAATCTGTGCAAGATCATCTGATCCAAATTTGGAGAAGGTTGGGACAGCAAAAGTTACTCCCATATGTTTAGCAATAAATCCTAATTGTGATTCGAAAAGTTGTCATAGATTCATACGAGAAACTACTCCTAATGGATTGAGGACAACATCTACTGGATGTCCATCTTCCGTAAATGGCATATCTTCTTCTGGAACAACAATAGAAATGATACCCTTATTTCCATGCTTTCCAGCTAATTTATCTCCAATTTCTATCTTTCTGGTAGTAGCTACATAGACTTTGATCTTCTTTCTTACTCCTGCCATAAGATTATCTCATTTCTTTGCATCGAGAATTACCACCTCGATTACCTTTCCTTCACTTCCTGAAGGCACGTATAATGAAGTATCTTTCACATTTTTTGATTTATCTCCGAAGATAGCTTGAATCAGTTTTTCTTCTGGAGTAAGTTCTCCTTCAGATTTTGGAGTAATCTTTCCTAAGATGATATCTCCTACTTTTACTCTTGCTCCAATTCTTACGATTCCATCTTCATCGAGTTTTTTCAA
>CAIVDB010000097.1 GCA_903904545.1 uncultured bacterium
AATGAGATATAAAAGTTTTGTATGCGATGAGATTATTGGAAGAAAAGCTTACAAAAAGAATAGATAAAGCAGAAAATAATGAAAAAATAAAAGATCTTAAAAGTAAATTATAAAATCTCTGTTCAAATAAGAGCAAGAAAATCAAAAAAACAAGCCTAATCGTCAAAAGATAGATGTAAAACTCGCTAAAAATGCTCGGTCGTCTACTAGCGGATAGCGAATACCCGGCCCCTAAATTCAATGGATGGTAGGGAGATAGGGACATCCGCCTGCAGAGTCGCAAACGTTAAAAACAAAAGACTCCGCCATTATTCATTATAAACTACACATTATTCATTCAATAGACTCCGTCCTACGATTGTCTATTTTTTTCTATTTTTTCTTTTTTACAATTCCCCACGATCTGCGCAGATCCTTTTTTATCTCCCTGTGTATGTGGATGCAGAAGATTCCTTCGTATTGGTTAGGAATGTTTATAGGTTTTCTTGTTGTCGGAGCTGTGGTAGCAGAGCTAGAATTGCCTCAAGAAAATTGATATGAGCAGATCTTACCTCAATTATTATGGACAAGTGGACAGAGTGAGACACAAGAAATTAATACTTGAGAAAGTGGTGTCTTCCAGATGCAAACAGAATTATCATGAGTCATACTCCCCTTGTTACAGACAGAATCTACAGAAATAATTGTGCCATGAAACCCACCTCTGCTCAAGATTTCGGAAGTGTTTTTCGATGGAAATGATGAATGGATAGAGATTGTAAATGGTTCAGAAGAAATATTTTCGGGGGCTATTCTCCTTTCAGGAATTGGTATCCATGCTTCGATTACAGGATATTGGTGAGGACAAGAAGTTGTTACTCTTGGAAGAACGAGCAGAACCTATGTATATATCCAGGATCTTTCATCGATGAAATACTTGGTATCTATGGGGTTTGCTGATACCAAAGCAATCACGATAGATCTTCGGTATCAAAATCAGATCATCGATTCTTTCTCTGTAGATACAGGAACCGTTCTTCGTTACAACGACAAAAATACTTCATTAGAAAGAAGTCCTAATGATTGAAGCATCACAGGAACGAGCCTTCTGAGAAGCAGAAATGTATCAAGTGGGTACTTTGCAAATCCAGGAAGCTATCTTCCTTATCAACCAGAAACAGTAGAAACAACAGGTCAAATGAATTCTTCTTGGCGTATCACAGAAGTATATACAGATCCTGATTTGTGGATTGAGTTGACAAACATTGGGTGATCTAGCTTCTCAGGGAGTATTGTAGTAAGTGGATTTTCATTAGGAAATATCCAATTACTTGTAAGACTTCTTTCTGGACAAAGCAAAATCTATGCTCAACAGGGGAGTCAGATACAAAATAGTTCAGTCATTGCTTTGTCCGGAATTGCTTGGCAACACGATGTGAACAAAGGGCTTCATATTCAGGCCTATGATGGATCATGAGGACAAGATGAGTTTATTGTAGATGAATGGTATATGCAGAAGTATAGCGACTACAATATGTCATTTGAGAAAGTGGGGGAGGGCAATACCTGGATTACCACCAAAACGACGCTAGAGAGACGTTACAACAACCGCGTAGGATTTGTGGTAAATCCAGGGAAAGTCTATTCCACAGGGGAAAATTTGGAAAAGGTAGATCTCCCTCCCCTAGCAGTGACCTGATCGTTTCCAGAACTCCCTCTTGATTGTCAAACATTGTCTAGTGAGAGGAGTGTATCTATTTCAGAGCTATTTTTTGGCAATGACACATACGATTCTTTCATAGAAATAGAACTAGACGATGACATAGATTTGACAAAAGTCATCCTTTCTGGATCTCTTCTTGAAGAGGAAATTTGACGAACAATTGCAGATGAATTGGATCGATGAGAGAAAAACACCATACGGCTTATATCTTCAGGTGAAAACTGGTATAATAGAGGAATAGACGCTCTTGATAACCCAAAGTTATCACTCAAAAATACCTCAGGTCGGCTTGCTCTTTACGTCATGAGTGGACAAAATAGACAACTTATGGACATTGTCTGGAGTGTGTGAGAAAATACAGGTAAGTCCTTATATTATTGAGGAAAGACACAATCTTGTACGAGGATTTTTGATGAGACAGGCGACTTTTCGCCAGGGTTTGAGAAGAAATTTTTAGACTACTTCGCAGTCTCCACCTCGCCTAAAATTGAATACATTACTGTGGGGAATGCTATCGCCTGATCTTGTCCAATTCTTCCATGACAGGATGTTCTTACAAATAGAGGCACAGGAATACAGATGTTAAGCACTTCTTGACAACAAGAACTTCCCAAGGTAGATATTCTTTCGATAGATTACGATCCTCCATGAGCCGATACGAACCAGGAAAAAATTCAACTCCTTCTTCATTCAGGGAATACTACTCAGGAGATATTTCTAGGGAAAAAAGACCGGTTCTTAAAGATAGGGACAAATAAGAAATATCTTACAGGTACACTCCTCGCAGATATTCCACAGACCTTACAGGCGACATTTGGATTTCCTAATTCTAGTAAAACAGGACTAGCGATTATCGTGCAGTTGTGGTACAAAGAATCTCTCATTACACAATATTCCTATTTACCAGTGATTCCTCTCAAAGTTCCTCAGGTCAAAATAAAGACAGGAGATCTAATGACAGGGATAACTTTGCTGGCAGTCATTGATGGCGATACGATCAAGGTACGTCATCAGGGCAACGAACAGAGCGCGAGACTTTTGTGAATAGACGCTCCAGAGATGAGTCTCCTTAGGACCAAAAAGAAAGGGTGTTTTGCAGATGAGTCCAGAATATATTTACAATCATTAGTCCAAGGCAAAGAACTTCATCTCGTCTTTGATCCTACTCAGGCAAAGACAGATTCTTACAAAAGACTCTTGGTCTATGTCTACACTGACGATGCATTGATAAACGAGAAAATATTAGCCCAAGGATTTGCTAAGGAATATACCTTCAAAACACCCTACCAACAAAGAGATGTTTTTCTCGAGGCACAGCAAGAAGCACAAGCAGAAAAAAGATGACTATGGAATCCAGATCTTTGTCCAGAAAACACACTCCTCACAGGACAAAAGGAGCTCACATGAGAAATACAAAAACTAGCTATTCAATGAACACTCCTCGCCCTCTTGCCCAACCCTAAGGGCAAAGATACTCAAGAGGGGATTCGTTTGTTGGTTCATGCACTAGATACAGGACAACAAGAAATCTCTGGATTGTTTCTAAATATCAAAGGGAAAAAGAAAAAGCTCCCCTCAGTCTTCTTGGATCAGGAAGTCCTTCTTACAGGGAATTTTACACTTCCCAATACTGCAAGTTGTATAGATATAGTCTATCAAGATGTTGTAGTAGACCGTTTGTGCTACGAAAAACCCAAGGAGGGAAAACGATACACTTCAGAGGGAGTACAGGCAACAGAGCTCTCTGAGCAAGAAAAAGAACTCCTAAACTATCTCAAATTTACCAAGCAAGGGAATAGTTTTTGCATGATGTATAAAGATTTAGAAATCTGATGCAGAGCGATTCCAAGTGGTAAAGTAGCCACTAAGACAAAACAAGAAAACAAATTATATAAAAAATTTATTACCATAATAGACAACTATCTCAAAGAATCCTGGAAAGAACTCTATTATTCGCCAGAGCTACAAACTTATTTCTCCTTATTTCATTCAGCAAAAAAAGAGATTAGTCAGGGGAAAATGAAGATATATAACTCACATGAAGAAATAGAAGTCGCCGATATAGACAAACAAATTCTCTTATTGCAAACCTATTCTCTTGTCTATCGAGCAAAGATTTCTGCTCAGATTGGACAGTCTTCGCTAGAAGATAAATAATTATTTTTATTTTATTATTTGTATTCCCATGAAATTTGAAACTATAGAAAACATTATCGTTTGGCAAAAGGCCAAGACACTTACCCTAGAAATGTATGAGATTTTTAAAGACAAACAAAACGACACCCTTCCCAAAGAGCTTATCAAAAAGGGTCTTCTGATCATGAATACTATCGCTGAAGGCTATGAAAAGACAGGAAAGAAGGAATTGATTGAAAGCCTCTATATAGCAAAACGAGCTTGTGGACCATGCAGATCTTTGATTCACCTCAGCCTAGACGCAGGACTTTTGGAGATAAGTCAGCATCATAGATTGATAGATGCTTCTATGGATGTGACCAAATTACTTGCTGGATTTATCAAGAAATTGAAGGAAGTACCTAAGGAAGTTGAAAATAGTTAATAGTTAACAGCGTAGGCTTTTTTGTAGACAAACTCCAACGTTATTCACTGCCTGCCCCGCAGAACTGCGTGGGTTAGTTATTAGTTGTTAACTAAAAACCCATTTGCTCTTGATATCTGTAGCGAGGTAAATACAAAACAAAGAAGAGTTTTTACTTCGCTGCACAGGAGCATGGACGCATATTTGAGAGGATACTATGGATATAAGAACTTTGGTGACGAACTATTATTTTTTGGAGTAATAAAACATATCATAGAAAGCTCTCCTATAGATAAACTTTACGTAGAGGTAGAAGATGAAAATTGGATGCATCACTGGATGATACAAAATGCCGATTTTTGTTTAGATAACGCACAATTTTATATTGGTAAAGTGCGTTTTGTAGAAAACGCTCCCAAAAAGCATAAATGGATACAATATCTCAAAGTAGCACTAGGAAAAACGCCATATAGAAAAATGTATAAATTTTTTGGAGGAGGAGAGGTATTGACTGACGAAAGAAAGTCACCTCACGATGGTTGGAATATCCTACTTCTGTTCGCTAGAAATATTAGAAAGAGAACGTTTACTTTGCTTGGAGGGATTGCTCCCGCTAGGAAAACAAAAACACATTTTCTCTATCGTTTATTACTCCCAAGAGCCGAATCTCTGATTATGAGGGATCATGACTCCATGGTACTTGCCCAAAAATATACTAACAAGGCTGTACTTCATGAAGATTTTGCTTTGTCTATCATAAGAAGAGGACAAAAACCTTCTGCCCAAGAAAAAATAACAGAGAAAAAAAACTCCTATATTCTTATCAATATCAATCAACAGGAACTCACGGAGACAAATATTCAGGCAATAGTGGATTTTTGTAAGAAGCATCCTTTACAAGAAAAATATTTTTTTCCTTGTGACCAAAAAGATGACACAAAATGTTATTCAGTGCTCAAAAAACATATTCCAGAGCTTCTCCATTATGATTGGACACAGCATCGTGTAGAAACCACATTATCTCTTCTTAAACGTGCAGATGCTGGTATAGGATGTAGGTTACATTTCTTATTACCCTTAAAAGTATATGGAAAGACATTTGAAGCAATCCCTTATGCACATAAAATTAGATCGATTATAGGATAGATGCACTATGGTATCTTAAACTTTAGTATAAAACAAGAC
>CAIVDB010000098.1 GCA_903904545.1 uncultured bacterium
AATAAAAATAAAACATTATGAGAAATTTAGTGGATTTAACAAAACTTGTACATGGATATATTAATGATCCAAGTGCAGAGAATTTTAAGGAAATCAATGATGATTTGGTAATCAATTTGGTTTTCGCTGTTGTAAATAACAGAGTACAAAACAAAATAACTCCTGCAGAGTTCAGAAAAATCTTCAATCTGGATTTCTATGGATATGAAACCATCTATAGAGATGCTCTTGATGAGAAACTTAAATGGTTTGCTGTTATCTCTATGTGGGATACTTGTTATACAAATGAGCAGAGTCATCACATGTGGCAAGTGTCCCTACAACAAATGAGGGCAGAAAACTGCTATGGTGATGATGAAAAAAAATATCAAGCTCATTTAAAGTTTCTGGAAAAACGAGATGACTGGTACGAAGAATGTGGTGCTATCGACGATGAGCAGGAATTTGATTTACTGGAAAGATCTTGGAGGGGAACTCCCAAAGAGATTGAAAAAATCAATGCTATGGAATCCAGCTCAAAGAGCTTTGATATGTGGATGAAATTAATCTCCGACACAAAGATGGAAAAAAGAGTTGCGCTGTACCAAAAAATCAAAGAATTGTTCTTAAAAAATTAGAGAAATTATTTTTATTTAAAAAAGTGGTTATTTTGACCACTTTTTTCATTGAGTTATTTCTTAGTATACCCATATTATTTTTTCTTATTTATTTTCTCCATTTGACGATTAGAAATCTTGGTAAGTAAACGAATAATTTCGCTTTCGTCTGTAGCGGAAAATCTTTTGTAGGTCTTGGTGATATATTTGGATTCTTGGAGTTCTTTGATTTTCTGAAGTGTGAGTTGTGTGCCAGAAAATATTTTGTAAGTATCTTGCAATGGCTTCCTATATTCCGATGGGACAAGCAATTGCGTTCATCAGATGCTGAGATATTGGAGATTGAAGACGCTGAGTAAATTGCTGGTATTTTTTTCTATTTTCTCTGCTGATTTATACACATCCATAATGCCTTCATAAAATTTATTGGATTGGAAATCGATAACGGATCGATCCAATTCTCCCAACGTCCAAAATCTGAGTCCACTAGTCAGATCAACATTGAAATAATTGAGTCCCACGATATCCGGTTCTTGGAGAAGAAAGTCACGAAGCTGGCGTAATCGTTGGTTTTTGAGGTCCTTATTGTTTGCATAGACTTCGAGGGATTTGTTGTAGGAATAGGCTCCTGGATAATCAACCGCCGTTGTCCCTACCTCATCGATGAAGAGTGGTTTCTTAAATTTCTTCATTCTGTCTAAGGTTGCCCATCACTTTGCATTGATAATATCTCTGGGCGTTCATCGTCGGCGATTACTATTTCATTTTCCCCGATTGTAAAAAGTGACGCCCAGAAGATCGACATATTTATCTCCTGGATAATAATCTTCAAAAGTTGGACACTTGAGTTTTGCTTTTACACTTGGCTGGCATTGAATAAATGTCGCCGTCTGAGCAGGCTTAGCATTTTTTGCTGGTAAATCTCGTGCATTGAGCGACATATCGAAGAGAATATTTTTTTGACTGAGTCCCAATTGTCTAGAAAGATTTCGCACATGAAGCCAGGCTTGTTTAAATGCTTTAGGATCACTACTTCGTGGATATCGACCCCCATTCATTTCATGCATCGTTCTAAAAATTACTTTCAAATCACCGCTCTTGACCAGAGTGAAAAATTTTTTGTATTGGAGATCAAATTTCCCTGCAGCAACTTCTTTGGCTGAAAAATTATTGGGTGAAATGGAGATATGATAGATTCTTTCTGTCCCTAATGTAGAAGGAAGCGCTTGTAATGTTTGCGTCACATGTTCCCCTCGTGGATCGAAGATAAATGAGACCATAGGTAATTGGATTGGATAATTTTCTTCTATACTTTGGATATTGCCGATAGTATTATCTCGAGATTTAAATCATAAGATATAGGCATTAGCCTGCATACTTACTATCCATGTACAAGCAAGAAGTCATCCTAATATGAATTTTTTCTTCATCTCTTTTTGTATAAATAAATTTATAGTTCAGTGACTGTAGATCAGCGAAATCATTTCTTCTCTCATTTTCCTCCCCACGTCTTTCGTAATCTTCGACAGAGATCAGGTAATTTATTTACCTTATTATACGTAATATTTTTGAATGTCGTTTCTATCACTAAAGCCTCTTCTGTCAGAAAAATATCTTGTACCTTTCCCATGATGGGTTCCACATCGAAAGATCTCTTTCCCAGAACAAAACGAATAGATTTTTGCGGTTCCGTGATTTTCTTTGGTTGAATATCAAAAAGCTCTGGAAGGTCTCCTGGCTGGAATTTTATCCCTTTGGGATATTCTATTTTTTTGCCTCCATAAGGGATGTCTTTTAGTGATTTTAGCGACATAAACGTTGCTCTAATTGCTGTTTTGAAGATGATTTCTTTCTGTGTCTCATTGGCTTCTACTTCATTTTTTAGATGTAACAAACTCATCTCTTGGTCTTGTAAATATTCTGTATCTTTTGTTTGAAATTTTTCATCTTTCGATTCTTCCATTTTTTTCTTTACTAATAAATATTATTGGAGCGTCATCTGATATACCGTGATACAAAAATATATCAACATAATGATACACACCACAAGTTTGATACCTGTCCCTGCAAGAAAACCAATGAAGGAACCTCGTGCAGACTTCAAAGCATGTTCGTGATGATGTCCCGATATTCTTTCTCCTATATATGCACCCAGAAATGGCCCTGCAATCAATCCAATGATACCAAAAGGACCAATCACTATGCCTAGAATTGGCAAGATCACAACTGCAACGACGAGTCCTATCACACTTCCGCGAACTCCTGCTTTTGTTCCTCCAAATTTTTTAGTTCCCCAAATAGGAATCACATAATCTAAAACAGTAAGGAGCACCATTACCCCACCCCAGATCAGGAAGAACCAGAGTGAAAAGGGATGATGTGAAGTAAATTGCAATAAGAGCAAACCGAGAAATCCAATTGCTGGACCAGGAAGCACTGGCAATACTACTCCCATGAAGGCGATAAGCATACAGAGAAATCAAAGAATGATGAGAACTATATCCATTGCTTTCTGATAATAATAAAGATTGGAGAGCTTAGCATCGTCAAATATATTATAAGATTGTTAGCTCCCTGCATGAAATCTCGACAGGCCGGCAACTTAGAGCTTAAACCGATTCTCCTACGCAACCATTTCTTCTATTTGATCCAGAGTAAAATAATGATTCATAGTTCCCTGTGATTTTACAACAAAACTTGCCACGGCATTTCCTATCTTTGCAGATTCTTCCCAGGTCTTTTCATTAACCAAACCATAGAGAAGCCCTGCTCTAAAGCCATCTCCGCATCCCGTAGGATCTACCGCATCACCGATGGGGAATCCTGGAGTATGTATTTCTTGGATTCCTTCATAGAGATAAGCGCCTTCCTTTCCTTTTGTGACAATGGTATATTCGAAAGATTTTAATAATTGTTCTTTTGTTAATTCTGATTTACTCATCAAAAGCTCAAATTCATAGCCATTACAGATCAAATAATCTGCGAGTGAACATGCTTGCAAAAGTTCTTCTCTACTAAAGAGTCCCATTGCCTGCCCTGGATCGAAAAATGTTTTGATATATTTCTGATGAGCTTCTTGAAGAAATTTTAACATAGCTTGTTTTGCATTTGGTGAAACAATACAATAATCTACATCGACAAAGAAATCTAAAGATTGCATATATGCTTTACTCATTGCTCCTGAATAAAATGGGATAATCTGGTTTTGGTGAGCGTCTGTAATCACATACGCGCATGCAGTAAAGTCTTCTTCTATCTTTGCTATATGAGAGAAATCTATATAATCACTCAATCTTTCATCTATCTCGAAATCTTTTCCTACGGTACCCAACATATGTGTACGATCCTTATATCCTAGCAATCATAAACTGTATGCGATATTTGCTGCTGTTCCTCCAAGAGATTTCTGCATATCGGTTGCGACGAGACCAATATTGAGTCTATCTAATTGATCTGGCAAAATAATGTTTTTGAATTCGTCATCGATTTTCATCACATAATCATATGCAATAGATCCTGTCACCAAAATGTTTGTCATTGTTTATTTTTGAAAAAGTAAAAGATTAATTTAAGATCGCTGTCTGATATGCAAAGAAACTCGCGAGCAGTACTCGAACGATATAGGGCAAAAGTAACCGTGATGCCAACTCAGCTTTACGATACAGAGAGATAAAGAGAAGGATATTTGTAATCTCCAAAAGGATCATCTCTCCAAATGCTACTCGTGTCAAATGCGCTGTAAAGAAGAGTGCACTTCGTGCTATATTGAGCACAGCATTGATGATAAAAAGGATCAGGATTCTGTTGTAAAGTTTCCCTTTGGGAAGTGTCTTGAAGGCATAGAGTGCCGCTATGGTTGTGTAGACAAAAATAAGTGTTCGGATTGTCCCGATCAAACTCCCTGCAGGTGTTGCTGGATGGAGCATGAGCGTATCATATCGATCTAGACCCATAGACGTAAAAATATTTCCCAATGCTGCTACGAGGATAGTGATCGCTGGGATAATGATATACATTTTTTTCATATACAAATTTAAGAGAATAAAATAAGCTGTTCTACAATGTAAATCCAATAGTCTTGTAGACCTGTTGTATTTTCTTCTGAGCGATTTCGTTTACAATGACGGCATTTTTTGCTAGTATTGCTCTAATTTCTTCGTCTGATATCTTGGAATATTTAGCTTGGATAGGAGCAAGGAAAGCAATCACTCTCTCATACAGATAGTCTTTTGCTTCTTTGAAACTCAATCCTCCTGCCTCATATCTTCTTCTGAGCTCGAGGTCTTCTTCTTGGTTTAAAAATAATTTACAGATTTTGTACACGTTACACTCGTCCGGATTTTTGGCTTCCTCGACCGTCTGTGTACTGGTTGGGATCTGCTTTATTTTTTTGAGTACGGTTTTTTCATCATCTAAGAGTCCAATATAGTTATTGTAGGATTTGGACATCTTGCGTCCATCGATACCCGGGACGATAGCCACAGTACTTCTAATATAGGGCTCGGGGATTTTGAAGACATCTTCATATTCACGATTGAACTTTTGTGCCATATCTCTGGCATATTCTACATGCTGTTTTTGATCCTTCCCAGTAGGGACAATATCGGCATCATAGAGTAAAATATCTGCTGCCATCAAGATAGGATAACAAAATGTTCCCACACTAATCTCTCATTTTTTTCCTTTGTCTAATGCTTCTTTGTAGGAATGCATCCTCTCCATGGTCCCCATAATAGTAAGGCATTCGAATACCCGATTGAGTTGGGCATGAGCGGAGATATCTGCGGGGTTATAGATCATAAATCTCTTGGGATCTACACCACAGGCGATAAATAATTTGAGTGAATTCATCACATTTCTTCTGAGTTCAAAAGCATCATGGATCCCTGTAAAGGTATGCATAATTGCAGTAAAGAGGAATATATCAGCATCAGGAAATTCTTGTGCCAAGTCTAACATAGACTTGATAGACCCGAAATAATTCCCTATATGCAACTGATCACTCGTCGCTTGGAGTCCGGTAAGTATTCTTTTTTTCATATAATAGATAAGGTAAGAAAGATAAATTTCTCATTACCCTTTGGTTCTATATTTTTGTCCCTGCAATGCAATAAATTCTTAATGCAGAGTAAACTTACTCGACAGACTTCCTTTTGTGCTTACTTTTTGAGAAGGGAATAATCAAATTTTATCAGCCAGTCAGCAAAAGGCGATTCTCACGAAAAAAGGACTTGCAATACAAAAGTAAATAGATATATTGAGCCTCGATAAGTTTCCTGTTGAGTCAGGAATATTTTGTATTGTAAAATTTATAAAACCTTTGCTCTACTGGGGAATCGTCTAATGGTAGGACAGCGGACTTTGACTCCGTCAGTCTAGGTTCGAATCCTAGTTCCCCAAGACTATATTTGAATTTAGATACAATAAATTACTCCTAATTCTACATTCTGAATTCTACATTCTGAATTGTCATTGCGGGGTAGAGAAACGGTATCTCGTCGGGCTCATAACCCGAAGGTAGGTGGTTCGACTCCATCCTCCGCAACCAAAAAATTATTATCCAATGTATTCTCCTGATATCTTGTCATCTTTTTGCCACGGTATCTCGGTCCGGTTCACCGGACAGGTAGGTGGTTCGACTCCATCCTCCGCAACCAAAAAAATCGTTAATTCTCCATTGTTCATACGTTATGCTCATCTAAGCATGGGATGTCGTCTAATGGTAGGACAACGGACTCTGACTCCGTTTATCTAGGTTCGAGTCCTAGCGTCCCAAGATACAATACAAAACACCCGATACAAAATCACCCATGCCGGGGTGGTGGAATGGTAGACACGTCCCGATAGATCGGGATGCCGAGAGGTGTGCAGGTCATTAAATAATCATCAATAAATAGAATACACCCATGCCGGGGTGGTGGAATGGTAGACACGCTTGGCTTAGAACCAAGTGCCGAAAGGTGTGCAGGTTCGAGCCCTGTCCCCGGTAAATTATATAAATTGATACGAAAAAGTACATTTTGTATTGAAAATCACGAGCGAATACGTATACAATGCCAATCCTTTTACCGCCAATCATTCCGAGGTAGCTCAGTTGGTAGAGCAAGTGACTGTTAATCACTGGGTCGTGGGTTCGAGTCCCTCCCTCGGAGCATGTAGACACAAAGTACATTACATACATTCTTTTAATTCCTTGTATACCGTACCATGCCAATCATCAAATCTGCGAAAAAAGCCATGAGAAGATCAGTAGTTCTTAATAAAAGAAATACAGAATTTAAGCTTAGGATGAAAATGGCAATCAAGAAATTCATCAAAGCAACTATCAAAGGAGAACCAACAACACAAGAAGAGCTTACGCTTATCTATAAGTATGTAGATAAATGTGCAAAAGTTGGAGTTATAAAGAAAAAGACAGCAGCAAGAAAGAAATCTAGAGTTGCTCGTTTATTTACTGCAAAGAAAGATTAATATTTACTTTATAAAACAAGCCCGTCTTGTTTTGTATGCCAGCTTAGCTCATTTGGTAGAGCAACCGCCTTGTAAGCGGTAGGTGGAGGGTTCGAATCCTTCT
>CAIVDB010000099.1 GCA_903904545.1 uncultured bacterium
AGAATTAAGAAAAAAACTAAGAGATTTGCTTCTATAGATGATCTCACAAAAATAACCGATAATGATGGGATCATTGTACATGATATCAGATAATATATTGCCTCTAGTTATCCCTATAGATAATCTCCTTACCTTTTCTCACAAGGATTTTTGCCAAATGTCATTGCAATATTTTCCTATAAATGTAGATATGCTTTTACTTAGACTAAGAATCTATAATTTTTAATTCTTTTTTCTATGCCACATCTTTCTACATATTTTTCTGCTAAACAGCCTTCCGCGATTAGGATTGCGCAAATGCAATTTACAAAAAGAACTGATGAAGTCGATGCAATCAATGTCTCTGTGGGGAATGTTTCTCTCCCTATGCATCCTGCACTCCAAAAAAGACTTTTCGAAATTTCTTGATCAAATACGCCTCTCGCCCAAGGTATTGTCCAATATACCCAAACGGTAGGTTTAGAAGAGACTAATAAGGCATTTTTGCATATCATTGCTTCTAGTGGATGCCCTACTATGTCATTATATTCTCAGATCACCGATGGAGGGACACAGGCTATGGAACTCGTACTTCTTTGAGTGGCTGATGCAAATGACAAGCCAATCCTTCTTATAGATCCTGCCTATACCAATTACCTCAGCCTAGCACAAAGAACTTCTAGAAAAACTATCTCTCTTTGTAGAACACTTCAGGAAGATGGGAAGTTTTCACTTCCTACAGAACGTGAGATCGATCAACTTGTACAAGAATACCATCCTAGTGCATTGATTATCATCCCTTACGATAATCCTACGGGACAACTTATGTCTAGAGATGATCTTCTCATGATGGCGCGTCTCTGTGTCCGCCACAACATGCGGCTCATTAGTGATGAAGCATATAGAGAATTGTATTATACACAAGGAGCTCCGCTCAGTGTCCGAAGTCTCAATGATGAAATCGTCCCTGGCATCCAAGGGAGAAGAATAAGTATAGAGACAGCTTCCAAAGTATGGAATGCTTGTGGATTGAGAATTTGAGCACTTATTACTGATAATAAAGAGTTTCATGAACAATGTGTTGCAGAAAATACCACGTGTTTATGTTCTAGCACGATAGGACAATATGTCTTCGGTGCGCTTGCCCACGAATCCTTTGAAGAACTTCATGCTCGATATAATAAACAGAGATCTTATTATGGTACAATGTTACAATCGGTATCTACTGAGATAAAAAGAATTCTCCCAGGAGTGATTGTTTCTCGTCCTGATGCAGCATTGTATTCTATCATTGACGTAAGAAATATTGCAAAGCCTGGATTCAACGCCAAAGACTTTTCTCTCTACTGTGCAGAGAAGTGAGGAGTAGAACTTAATGGGAAAAAATATACCTTACTGGTTTCTCCTATGGCGGGGTTTTACCGCACAGTGGAAGGAATTGCTAATCCTGGTTTGACTCAGATGAGAATAGCATTGGTAGAAACTCCTGAAAGAATGCAGCTCGTACCTCAACTGTTTGTAGAGTTGTTTAAAAAATTTGAGGAAGGAAGATAGAAAATTTATAGAAAAACCGTACATGGAGCAATATATACACATACGGTTTTTTTAATTGTTGAATTTATTTTTATAAAGAAGGACCGATTAATTCATTGAACAAGGCGATATCTTTTTCGGCATCTTGTTTTCTTTTCTCAAGGGAAGACAGTATCGCATGTCCAGCATTTTCTAATGTTTTTGCAGTTTCTTTTGCTATTCCTCGTGAATCGCGATTCAAAATCAATATTTTTCTAATATTTTCAATGTGCTTTTGGTCTATGGGATTTTTTTTATCTTCAGAAAAGAATGCGATGATAGCATCTTTCTCTTCCTTTTCTGCTTCTATAATAGCATCTAACCCAGAATTATCTACATAGGTACAGTAATCCAGGTACTTTTGTTTTATTATCTCCAAGAGCA
>CAIVDB010000100.1 GCA_903904545.1 uncultured bacterium
ATGAAATACAAAAAACATACAGCGGACTTTCACCCTACAAAAGAACCATCAAATTATTCGAAATATTTAGAATGCTCCAAGATGGAGGCTTGTGTAAATAACTAAAAACTAAAAACTAAAAACTAAAAACTAAAAACTAAAACTTTTAACTATTAGTTTTTCACTTTTAGTTAGATTCAACATTATGCCAAACCATATCTACATCCTCATCACTTTCTATGGTATCTAGGAGTTTAGAAAATTTTTCCATATCTTCGTCATTGAGGGTGATTCCATTGTCAGCAATATATTGTAAGTCAGCTTCCGAAATATGATAGCCAAGCGCTTCTAATCACTTTTTGACTTCAGTAAAATGGATTACATCAGTTTGTACAACGAATTTTCCATCTTCCTCACTAAAGTCATTGATAGGTAAATTCATTAAGTCTTCTTCTAATTTATCATGATCGAAAGGGAGTACTTTTTCGATGGTTTTCCCTCATTTTTGCTCAACAAAACTTACGCCATCAAGTAAAATAATGCCTGTTTCCTTAAATTGTCGAGCGACAGAATTGGGCAATCCTAATGATCATCAGTGCTTTCCAAGCATAGTCTTGATGCTAGAAGCCGTCCTATTGGTATTGCTCGTAACCGTCTTGATCAAGAGAGCAGTCCCTGCAGGACCATAACCTTCATACATCAATTCCTCCAGATTTTCTCCTTCGAGTTGTCCAGATCCTTTCAAAATAGCTCTATCGATCACCTCTCTAGGGAGTCCATAATATCTTGCCTTATCTAGCATCATCTCCAAAGCTGGATTCATTTTTCGGTCGGCTCAGAGTTTGGCAGCTATCTGGATTTTCTTGCCGATGATACTATAGGTTCTAGATTTAGCAGCGTCTCCGCTTGCTTTTCTGGCTGCAATACTATGTCGTCTTCACATGGGTCTAGGTTCAAAAGTTAAAAAGTTTAGAATGTTCAAAAGTTATTCAATCCCATAGATATCTCTAATAACTTCATCCTCACCCAAAAGAAGTGGGCGTTCTAATGCCTCTTGGGGAGTAAACCGATCAAATCATTTATGTTCCTCTTTATTGATAATTATAGTTGGTCTATCATCAAAAACAACTTTATATTTAAAATACAAATAATCCCTACTTGGATATCTCAGATAAAATAATTTAATGAACTGTATATCATCGACTTTAATCCCCGTCTCTTCTTCAAGCTCCCTTATCATTGCTTGTTTCGGTTCCTCACCAAGATCGACTTTTCATCAAGGACCAGCTCGCTTGTCTCATTCTTCTTTATGATCTCTTCTATGAAGATGTAATATTTTATTGTCATGGATACAAAAAATTCATACAGCATTCATCGTACTATTAAAATCTCTTGGTGGTGAGGTAAAAGCTAACATAGAAAGTAGCTAAAAGTTAAAAACTAACAGTGAACCTCGCCGCCTGTGCCGTCTTTAGCGGTATTGCGGGACAGGAAGTGAAGGAGTTCTTTGTGTATAAAAATCTGACACTATTCACTTTACACTATGCATTAAAACTCATCCTGCTAATATTATGTAAATTTAAATCCTAGTTTTATCCTCTCTAATCGATGCAATTCTGGTAATGGTAATCCATGTTTTTGCAAGAATTCCAATTCCATCGGTACAATTCTATAATAATTTCATTTTTCATCCTTGATTACTTTTTTGAGAATTTCTGGATTAATCTTTCGTTGACCATCTTTATCGAATCATTGAAACTTCTCTAGTTCTTCCTTTGCGATTACTTCTGCTCCTGGAGGCACATCTACCTTGATCTCTTCCTCTCTCCATACATATCATTGTTTCGTGACTTCTTCTTTGGTGAAACTATCATCTATGAGATACGCAGCCGTATCGTTGAAGTAGAAGGGATTCATCCATCAGGGGAAGAACGTTCACAAAGTTCAGTCAGCTTCCATCTGTGCAAAAATCTTATTAGCCAATTCAAACCACTCTTCTTTGGTATATTGTCTATTGAAGATGCAAAATGACTTATTTTGTAATCCAATGCATCCAAGACAATAAGAACATTGTTCTAGAGAAAAGGAATAATACACATTCGATCAACCATCTATGGTATTAGAGCAATATATTTGCTGAGAATAGGTTCCTGCTTGGCTCACTGCATACATGTCGTGACTATCAAACCCAACTTCAAAACAGTCATAAAAGTTTGTACAGCTATTTACTCCCGCAATCAAGAATAAGTTTCTTCCATCTTTGACACGAGAAATGAGTTTTCATGATTCTATATTTTCAGAAAAAATAATCCTTTCTCAGGATACATTAGTGCTCCCTATATCTTCTCATAGGACAGAGGTGGAGGAATAATATTTCTGCATAAAGAACTCTTTTTGCTTAAGTATTTTTTCTTTTTCTTCCAAGTAGTCTTCTTTTGAAAATTGCACGTTGCCTATGCAATACGACATGTTTTGTAGCCCATTACAATCGATACACTCGCTACATCATGTCATATTCGTAGAAAATCGAATGGCATTACTATGGATGATAAATCTTGAATAGAAAATAGAGAATGACTCCGTGACGTCCGTACAAAAGAATATGTTTTCACAGTTCCCAACTACAAAGACAGAATTGAGAATATTACGAACCTGAGCATAGCTCGTAAAAGAATACAATACATTCTCTGCATCATCACCGATAGCAAAACTGAGATACGCATTTTTTACCCCAAACAAGGAGTCTGCATATTTAGAGTTTTCACTCTCTCTGACTCTGTTGAGAGATGACTTAGGATGACGTTTGTAGAGATTTCACAAGGTATCAAAAAATCATTTATCGAGATTGATATCGTCTGTATACATAGTATTTACTCCATGTACATTGAAGTCTTCAGGACTAAGCAGGGTATTGGCTCTTTCAAGAATGGGGAACCTAGACAGTCAAACATCTTGCTTATAAATGTTCGTTGGCATCCAACTGCAAATCTCTTTTACAAAATCACGAAAAAGTGTTGTCTTTCTCTTTTCTTGTATCTTGAGTTCTCGCTGTTTGATATCCTGCATGGAAGATAACTAAAAACTAAAAGTGAATAGTGAATAGTAAATAGTGAGGGGGGAGTCCTTATGTATAAAAAATCCAACACTACCTGTCCCGCGCCAGGCGGGGTAAACTCTCAACTATAAACTATACACTCATTTTCTATCTATTATTGATTACTCTCTTGATATCATCCAATTTATATCATTTTTTCATAAGCTTCTGGATGATGTCGAAGCCTTCTACACCTCTTTTTTTCTGTCCTTGGATCTCTCTTTTGATTTTATCTTCTATCCCTTCTTGCATATCATCAGCAAATTTTGCAAAGACCTCATCTAGGATTTTACGATCAATGCCCTTCATCTCCAATTTTTTTCTCAACAAAAGAGCTGGTTTCCCTTTCTTAACAACCTCGCTTCTCACATAGCTTTCTGCAAACATCATATCATCGACAAATCATTGCTTCTTGAGCCCCTGGATTGCTTTTTCTACGTCTTCACTATTGTATCCTCTCTGGTACATTTTGATTTTGAGATCTCTTTCCGTCTTAGGATAACGGTAAAGATATTTTATGGCATATTCATAGGCAGTGAGCATTGAAGGGAGTTAATAGTTAAAAACTAATAGTGAATAGTGAAAAGTAATTTTTAATGCGTAATGATTAATGATGGTATTTTTCATACAAAACGTTCCTAAATTCTTAATTCTTAGTTATTAGTTATTAGTTATTAATTCTCTTCCTATTTTTTCATTCCAAATTCGATAGTCCTACCGTCATTTTCAAACAATGCGACAATGTCTCCATCCAGCTTTGTTTTTTGTTCGGTAACACTTTTGATCAAGGCTTCATGCATAAAGAATTCTTCAAATTCCTTCATAATAGCGATAAGGTCACCGTCATCACTTAGGAATCACAATTCCACTCTATCATCGATATTGAAATTAGCATCTTTTCTCATTTGATTGAGAAATCTAGAGATCTCACGAGCGATTCCTTCTCTTTGGAGCTCTGGAGTGAGTTCAAGATCAAGCCTCGCAATGATGTTCCCATCGATAGCCATATCATCACTATCGAGTCCTTCATAGGCGATTTCATATTCATTCTTTTCCAAAATCCATTCATTGCCTGTATCATCAAAAATACAGATGCGTTCCTCGTCTAACTCTTTGATCTGACCCTGTTTCCCGAGTTGGATGATCTTTCACGTATCTTTTCCAAACTTCGCAGAGAGCTGTCCTCACAAGGGTTTGAATATCTTGCTAATAGAAATATCTTGAGCAAATGGAGTAACCTGTTTTACATTAACCTCTTCTTTGATGATATCTTGGTATTTATCGAGAATTTTGGTGAGTGTAGACATCGAGAATGTGACATAAAATAAAATATTCTTACCTAGAAGTATAAAAATATGCCAAGCAAATACAATCCCAACCCGTTAAAACTTTGTTTCTTGAATGTGGGAATGATCCGATGTATCATAGGTAAAAAATGTTGTAGAAGGGAAAAGATGAATAAGTTCCTTTTGGATATACTCCTGCATACCTAGGATATTTTTTTTGTTGTCATCGCTAAATCCATGGCTAAAGCGAGGATCTTTGGTAAATCAGACATCCTGAAGAGAAAAGAGATAGGAGGCATGTGTTGTGGCATCTCGAAATGATATTCTCTTCTTGAAGGAGATGGAATCATAGCTACTGGTCCCAAACGCTTGATCAAATTCAGGATGAGAGCATCCATAATGATGGTTGCTAAGGAGATATTTTTCGATGAGTCTTGTTTCATTGGTCATCCCTGGACAAAATTTTCTCTGAATGTGGTGAAGCATAGTTTTTCTCTCGTCGTGGGTAAGTGCTTCGTAAATAAATACTTTGTGGATAGCTCTCATTTCTTCACTACTTGCTCCACGAGCAGTATTGATAGAGAAAGGATCTGCATAAAGTGTGGCTTCCTTCATCTGAGGAGCACTGGGTCACAGCAGATTATTTACTAATGCACTCATAAACTCCTGAAACATATTTCCTGGTTCACGAAAAAGCCTGGCAGAGTCTTGGAAGTTGTCGTTTACATAACGGTAATCCTTCCCATCTATCTTCCCTGCCTCGACGAGCTGATCAAAGGGTTTCTGATCTACTTCAATTTCCTTCCATCACTGGGGAGTGGGCTTGAGGAGAAAAACAGGAGTCGATGAGTGGATAATATTCCCATCAAAATCCACACTAGACGCTTTGTGTGGTGATTGTTCCATCTATCACGATAAAATTAAAATTCATAACAGAAATATAAACATTTACTATAAAATGTCAATAAACATAAAATCACACAAAGATGGTACTATTAGATCAATGAAAACAATTGAAAAAAGAGAGTAAAACAATAAAGTTAAACGGACAAGAATTATAAGAAATAGATGAAATGGTTATTGGTTACTGGTTATTAGTTATTAGGGAGTAACCAATTCCCCAATACACGAATATACCAATATACCGATACACAAATTTCTCTGATTTTTATCTTATGTAACAAGTATTCAATATGATTATTAATATGATTTCTTGAATGGCAACTAATAGGACAATAGGAAACAAAAATCAATTGCCACGACATTATTCCGAAGATCTGAAATACTTCAAAGAAATTACCACAGGCCATGTCGTGGTGATGTGAAGTACTACCTATCTTTCCATTGGAAAACCCCTGCCCAATAGAAGAAACATCATTTTGAGTTTCCAAAAAATAGAAGGAATAGAATGTTATACATCTATCGATGAAATGATTCAACAACTAGAATCTGAAGGCGTCCAAGAGATTTTTATTATCGGAGGAGCGAGCATTTACAAACAATTTCTTCCTCTCGCAAATTATATCTATCTTACTGAGATCAAAAAGGACTATGAAGGAGATACTTTTTTCCCTGTTTTCGAAAATGATTTTCAGGAAATTTCTAGAGAGGTCCATGAAGAGATGGATTTCGTAGTGTATAAGAGAAAGTAATCTTTACCCTCTTACCTAGGTCCATGGCACTTATCCCTGTCGTTAATGAACAAGACGAAATCATAGGATACAAAGAGAGAGGCAATATCCAGAAAGAGGATATTTATAGAGTCACAGCACTATGGATTACCAATAGCAAAGGAGAAATTCTTATTACTCAAAGAGCCTTCACCAAAAGCAACGACCCAGGAACCCGATGACCTGCCGTTGCTGGGACCGTAGAAAAATGAGAGTCTTATGACGAAAATATAGAGAAAGAAATGTACGAAGAATTATGATTAGAAACGATTGAAATTATACCTCGACTCCACGAAAGAAAAAGTAATGATCATAATTTTTTTCTTCAACGATATAGAGCAGAAGTAGATGAACCCATATCTTATTTTACCTTTCCAAAAGAAGAGATAGAAGTACTCAAATGGATCTCCAGAGAAGAACTCCTTATTCGAATAAAAAAATACCCAGAGCAGTTTGTTCCCCATATAGAGGAATATGCTCAAAGAAGTCTTTAACCTTTTATTCCTATGCAAGAAAAAACACTTGTTGTCTATTATTCAAGGACAGGAACTACGAAAATACTCGCACAAAATATTATCACATATACATGAGCAGATAGTGAAGAGATTCTAGATATGAAGCAGAGAAAATGATTCCGATGATATCTGAGGTCAGGACATGACGCAGCATACAAGAAACTGACTACCATCCAGCTTCCTACCTTCGATCCGAGTAGATATGATCATATCTATATCGGCACTCCTGTCTGGGATTTTGGTATGTCGTGTGCTATCAGGACCTATATTCATAGGTATAGAACTAAATTTCCTGCTAAGGTAAGTTTTTTTTGTACTATGCGAAAGGATAGTGCAAGAGAGATGTTTCAAGAGATGACATTTGCCGCAGGAGTGAAAGTATTTTCTTATATTTCTTATACGCAAAAAGAGATACGCAATGGCACGTATCTAGAAAAATTATCTCATCTGCTAGAAGAAACTAGGTAATGAAGAATTGAAATCGTTAAAAGTTGTCCAAGATTGTACAAAATTGACCAAAGTCGAGGAAGATGGAGGAAAAAAATGAGGAATGTTGAGGAAAAATTTTAAAATAAAAAAGATTCCAACACTATAAACTATACATTATAAACTCATTTCATTATATGCAATAGGATATTCTTTTTCTTTTTTGAAATAGACGACTTCATGATCGAAATGTTCTGGTAGCTTATAGGGACCAATACTAGTTCTTCTGAGTTGTGTCAAGATTCATCCCAGTCAAAACTGTTTTCCTAGCCAATGTGCAATTGATCTGATATAGGTCCCTGATCCTACATGTACCTGAATCTTCAACACAGGAAATTCGTAAGAAATAATTGTATAATCAAATACTTTCATGATTCTTGTTTCCTCTTTGATTTCGCCTTCCCTCGCAAAGGTATAAAATCTTTTTCCATTCAATTTCTTTGCACTAAAAGCGGGCAGGGGAAGCTCAGATTCGGGGATGAGCCCATCGAGTTTCTGCGTGATGTCTTCAAGCAGTGGTGCAGGCATATTATTCTGTTCTTTCTGTATTCACTGAAGTATTCAATCCGCAATCCGCAATTCGTAACTCACAAATTCTTCTCGATACTCCATATCCCAGGTATCTGAGTCTTTAGAAAAATCTATAGTGGCGAGATAGGATTTATCTAGTCAAATGAGCTTTGTTAAATTCTTCGTATCTGAACCGACCGCGATGATCATGAGGCCGTCCGCCATAGGATCCAGCGTGCCACTGTGTCAGACTTTCTGTTTGGGAAAAATCCTTTTGCACGCAGCAACTACATCAAAACTTGTAATCCAACTTGGCTTATCTACAGCAAGAAACATGCTTATATCCAAAAAGTAAAGAACGGGTCCAGCATACAAAAACAAAAGTTACTTGCAATCCTTTTGTTAGGCAAACTTTTATTTGATTTTCTCTCACAAAAAACTACATTCGTCATATCTTTTATTCTCTTTTCATTTATTATGAAAAAAATACTTCTTGTGTGAGGAATATTGTCCTGTAGTATTGCCCTTATATGATGTGGGAAACAACAGCCAATAACAGAACTATCTTCACTTTCTGGAGAAGAAATTATGGTACAATCATGAACAGCGTCGCTAGAACAATCATGAGGAGTACTCACAGGAGGGGAAAGTATTTCAGGGGCAAAAGGACAACGAGAAGAAATTCCTGCTGCATCTCAACAAGTACAATCAGGAAAAACACTTTCTGCTGAAGTGAAACAACTCATCGAAGAAAGAGCAGCGAAACCAGTAGAAAAGAGTAAACTTACAGAGGATGATATTGATCTTATGGAGAAGGTAATCCAAAAAATTCAACAGAAATAATATTTTATTTATTTATCGACGGCAAATGGGTATATTTTTTGAGATAATGAAGTGAATATTTTTTTTCTTAACTATAGCTGTAGGACTCTTCTTTTTGAGAGGAGACATTCTTATGTCTACAGAAAATTATATGATAGTTAAACAACTACTTATCCCTGGATATCTGATATTTTGTGGGATGATGTTTGGGTATATCATAGCGCGTCTTCGATTAGGATATGAAGATGATCATCCACAAGGAAAGGGTATCTACATCAAATCCTTCATGATAGGACTTTCATTGTGAATTTTTCTAGCGATTATGTATATTTTGATTTAATCTTTCTTCCTATGCTATGAAAAAAAAATCTATATGAATGCTCTGTATGATTACACTTATTTTTCTTTCTGCATGTGCAAAACAGGCTTCTACCGATATTGTTTTTGATACATATCAGATGACGTGGTTTTTGGAAGACAAAATATATCATCAAAAACCTATAGCGAATTCAGGAGAAAATATCACTATTTACCAAGCCCAGCAAGACGGAACAGGAGTGGCAAATTCCTTGGTAATCAATAAATTGCCTATGATGAGCGGAGTATCCTTACAGGAAGTAGTAGCCGTAAACGCCCAACAGCTCAAAGAAACACTCCAACAATATAAACTAATCTCATCAAAAATGCAAAAAGTTCCATGTAAGCCCAATGAGCTCACTTGATATTATACAAATTTTGAGTATGCTCTTGACGAGAAACAGACTTTCTTCGTAGGACAATATTTCTTCGCATCGTATGATATGCTCTACCTCATCTCATTTCATTCAACAAACAAAAAAGATATTAGTGCGTTTGTCAAAAGTGTAAAAACTATTACCTGTAAATAATTTATTTGTTTTTATCTCCTTTTTATCAAGTTATGTCTTCACCAGAAACGAATACCTTCAATGAGCCAAGTAATCTTTCAGGACGACAATTAGTGGCAAAAGTGGTTATGGGATTGGCGATAGGAAGTATCATCTCTGCATTACTTTTTGTGGTAATATCTTTCATCGGAAGTATGTTCACTTCTGCTTTAGGACAACAAGCACAGGAATTGGCAAGCGCAAATCCATTATTGCCTATTATCTTATTATTTATAGGTTTTATCAGTACATTTATAGGAAATATTGCTGTAGCAGGAGCCTATAGTCTCTTTTATAGTAAGAAATATTATGATGTAAGTAAGACCTTATGATTACTCTTTCTTACTAATGGAATCCTCTTCTTTATTCTGGCTCCCATTTATATTATTTTTGCAGGACAGATAGAGACACTATTTATTCTCCTAGGATTTCACGTGGTGTTCTCTGTGTTTATCTCTGCATGTCAAATCGAGTTTACTGCGAATCCAAATTATGCGGGATCTGCATTGATAGGAAATGTTTTATGATTTGCCTTTGCATTATTGATGTATGGACTGATGTATAAGTCATCATTAGCTTCAGGTCCAGAACAAAAAATATATCTCTTTATGTTACTCCCGTCTCTTCTCGCCTATGCATTGATTCCTTTTGGTGCAGGGATTTGGGAAAAAATTTACTACAAAGCGTATGAACTTGGAAATAACTGATTTTATCTTCCTTCGCCAGGAGAATCAAGTGATGGAGAAACAAACGGAGAAGAGGAGATTAATGTAGAATAGTACTTTATTCATTATTTGAGAGAAAAATATGCAATTATATTATAGTGCAGCATTGGGAAAATGTGTTTTATGAGCACTAATTTTATTGATTGATTATACCTCAATAAACGTCTATGAAGATCCAACTGTTGGTATCGGTTTAGGGTTCCTCTGAATGTTTATTTTTTCTCGATGAGCAAGCTTTTTTCTTTTCCTTCGAGTACAAAAATGGTATCGTCGTATAGAAAAAGAACGTCTGATCAAAGATAGTTACAAGCTGTCTTTGTTGTTTGGTATCTTTGTAATGATGAATGTCTTGCTTTTATTATTAGGATCACGAAACAAAATCATTGGCGGGGCTCTGCTCCTAGGATTTATTGCCCTCCAGATTACTTTATTCTCTGACCAAAAAGAGACGCATGAATATAAGTAATAATTATACTTCAGAATTAGTAACTAAAATAGAGGAGAAACTCCAAACAGTTTATGATCCAGAATTTCCTATGGTAGATATCTTTACCCTAGGATTGATTTACGATGTCAAGATCCAGGAGGAAGAAAAAATAATCGATGTACTTATGACCTTTACAACAGCGGCTTGCCCTATGGCAGAAATGCTCCAAGAGATGGTAAGGAATGCAGTGATGGAAGTCGCTCCCGAATATAAAATAGCCCTAGAAGTTACTTTCGACCCCATGTGGACTATCGATATGATCAAAGACGAAGACCTCAAGAGAATGTTTGAGTAAGAGTAGCTTGAAGCTTGAAGCATGAAGCTAAAAGTTCAAGTAAATACAAAACACTCCATCATTCAACATTTAGCATCCAACATTTAACATTCCCCGAAAATAGGTATTTTCATACAAAAAAAATCCATCATTCAACATTTAGCATCCAACATTTAACATTCCCCGAAAAGGGGGTCCAACCTTAAATCTACCTTAAGTGAAACTAGCATAATCAAAAAAAATACGTATACTTCTCTCGTTATACTTTTTTATTTAGTCAAAAAAATTATGGAAGACACAAAAACATGCTATCTTACTACGTATCGAAAACCAATTACCATGGGATTAGGGATCTTTATCTTGGGACTTCTTATTGGAGCTTTCTCTATGGGACATAGAGGAGATAGATTTGAAGAAGGAAGACTTGGAGGAGAAAGATTTGGAGGAGAAAGAGGTGGATGTCCAATGCAAGCAGATCAAAATTTTAGAGGACAAATGATGGGAGGACAAAAGAATTGTCTTCAACAAGCAGCAAGTGGACAAGCGCTTCCTGCGCAGCCAGCAAAGTAATTAGTTATTTATTAAAAAAATCCTTCCTATTGGGGGGATTTTTTTGAATGTATAATTTATAATGTATAATGCATAATGAAGGAGGCTTTGTCTTTTATCCAAGATCTAAGCTCTAAGATCTAAGCTCTAAGATCTAAATTCTTTATGTATTCAGCGATCTCTGGAGTGCCAATTTCCAATTGAACTTTTTCTCTGTTCGCATGATATTTCGAAAGGTCGGTATCGAGCATTTTTGTAATTTGTTGCACTAATTTCTTCGTATTGGTTTCATAGACTCCCAGAGCATTGTCTACCACGAATTCTACATTTCATTCCTCTTGTCCTCGCATATAGGTATTGATAACTGGGATCTTTTTACACAAAAGAATCTCGAAAATAGCTGCGGGTCATCACTTCGTAAGAATAATATCTGAAATATTAATCAAGACATCCACATTGTCCACAAATCCATAAATCTGAAGTTGCAGATGAGGATTTTTATCTTTGATGCGCTGCGCTTGAGCAGCCAATCTCTTATGTCTTCCACAGACGATGATAATGTGAGCATCTAGATGCTGTTTGCTGATATGCCTTAGCGTACTTTTTGCCTTAGGAAAGCCATCTCCAGATCAGAGCAGGAGAATAACTTTTTTGTCCAAAGAAATCTGTAAGTCTGTTTTTATTGCACGTTTTTTTTCTTCGGTCATAGGTATTGCAAACTTTTCGTGGATGATCGGAGGACAAATGACGATATTTTTTTCTGCTATTCATAAACTCATGGCATAGAATTTGATGCGTTCACTATAGACGATATAGTGCATATATTTCTCCATAAACCAAGTTCTGGTGGCTGTAAATGGATCAGTGACGACCGTGATGACAGGGATATCTACTCCGAGTTCTTTTAGTGCCGCAAGGACGGGTTTGACAAGAAAAAAGTGAAAGATAACTATTTTACTAGGAGCTTCTTTTTGGATAACTTTTTTGATATATGACTTCGTAAAATAAGAAAGAAGAAATTGATTGAGTTTGGCAATGAGATAAGTTTTGTTCAACAGATAGAGAAATTCATAGGTCCATTTTGCATACGATTGTGCATTAGCATATCCTCACTCCACGATACTTTTGACCACGTGAGGCGATTCTTCCAATCCATCTACAAACATAATTTCTGTATCAGGATATATGTTTCAAAAATATCTTTCTACCGCTTTAGCTGCTGAGATATGTCATCATCCTGTCTTAAAATACAAAAAAAGATACTTTTCTCTCATAAGTCTCGAGAAGATAAAAAATATTTCCTTCACTATACGAATCTCTAGTCCAATCGCAAATTATCTTTTTCTGATAAAAAACATAGATTTTCCTTTAGAGATATATAGTATGAAGATACTACCTTTTATTCCAATCTCACGAGATGGAGAAGAAACTGCGCATAGCAATGATTTGTGATGCTATCGATGACGAGAACCTTGGGGGATCGTTTATCTCTGGGAAGAGATTCGGCAAATGATTATTCGACGTTGGACATGAAATCATCTGGATTACTTCTAAGTTCACTGAGGAAGAAAAAAGAAAAGAATTTTCCTATGCAAAAATTTATGAATTTCCGCACACGCCACGTATCTGAGCCTATGGTGTGCGTTTTGCCTATGCATCAGTTGCGTGTTTGTGTAAAATTTTTCAAAAAGAAAAGATAGATATCATCTATAGTATTCAACCAAATATCACGGCATGGCAATCTGTGCGCGCTGCAAAAAAACTCCATATTCCGATTATAAGTCATTCTCATACCTTACCAGAAATGTTTGCTCCCTGAGCGCCCAATTTCATCCAAAAGCTAATCAAGAAAATCGTTGCCAATATGTATAGCAAATATGATGGACTGATTTCGCCTACAGAGTTTTTGAAAGAAAAATTCGATGACTGTGGATTTACTATGAAACAAGCGATTATAGGTAATGGCGTAGATACAACTATTTTCCAGCCTGCTCAGCAGGATTCCCAAGAGGTCTTTACGATTACCTATGTCGGAAGATTAGACCCCGCAAAAAATCTGACTTTGCTTTTGGATGCTATTCATCTTCTTTCCAAGGAAAAATTGAGCAAGCAACTTCGCTGCGAGATTGTAGGATGAGGCGTGATGGAGAAAAAACTTTCAGCGTTGGTAGAGAACTATGGAATTTGAAATATTGTAAACTTCGCTGGAAAATTGCCTGCGGCTTCACCTGCTTTGGTCAAGGAATTTCAAGAGGCATCCATATTCGTCCTCCCTTCATTGTATGAGACAGAGGGAATGGTCGTCTTGGAAGCAATGGCTTGTGCTTGTCCCATTCTAATTGCAGACAGCGAACATAGCGCAGCGAGATTTTTTGTCCAAGAAAATGGCTATGTGTTCGATCCCAAAGATCCTCATGATCTGGCGGATAAGGTAATGAAACTCATTAATGATCCACAGCTTCTTAGCGTGATGAGGGAAAAAAGTCTTCAAGAAAGTACTCAGTTTACTTTTGCTCAAAGTATAAAAAAGCTGGAAGCATTTTTTCGTTCGTTTTGTTCCCCAAAGTAGATTTTATTTTTGTGTAGGTACATGGATATACAGAGTATAACAGATCTTCTTCTTCAGTATAAATATCTCATTATGTTTGTACTTATGGTTTTGGAATGACCTATTGCTGGATTTATTTCAGCATTTCTGGCTGCTAAAGGAGTTTTCGACTTTGGTATAGTGTATCTTCTGTCTATCTCCGGTGATGTTGTGGGAGATCTGCTTCGATATCGAATAGGAAGAGGAGTGAGACAATTGGGGATCAAAAGAATTAACCCGGAATTTCAGGGAAGAAATATCATTTCTAAGAAATTATTTTCTATGGGAGTACATGTAAGTAATCGAATCTATGAAAAACTCACTGCATTGAAACAGCACCGCATCCTCAAATATCTTGAAAAAAACATAGAGAAACGTTTTTTTCTTTCTCTATTTATCGTAAAAATTGCTCCTCCATTGTCTATCCCAGGGCAATTTGCATTTTGATTTCTCAAGGTAGGATTCCGAAGATTTTTGATCCAAACGACATTCGTTTGTTTTTTATTCGAATCGATATTTCTCAATCTTGGATATTTCAGTAGTATCTCAGCCAATACTTTCCAAAATAAATTTGATACCGTCACTACAGTAATCTCTTCAGTAGTGATAGGAATGATTGCCTTATATCTGGGCTTTCTTATTATGAAAAAGATTAGATCCTTGTCCAAAGAGAAAATATAGAAGAGTCAAAAGTTGTACAAAATCGTACAAAATTGGAGAAAAGAGGAAGGAAAAAATCAATATACCAACCCACTAAAAAATTTAAAATTCAAAATTCAAAATTTAAAATTTTCTTCCCCTACTACATGCCAATCCTATATCCCATGCCTTTGATGGTTTGGATGAAATCTTTATCCAATTTTTTTCTAATAGTAGAAATATGGACATCGAGCTTATTATCGTTTCCTCGCATGCCCTCATCACCCCAGATTTCTTCTAGAAGTTCGGTTCTTGAGATGGTTTTTCCATTGTTGCTAATGAGCAAGGCGACGATGAGAAATTCTTTATTAGTAAGAGAAACTAGAGTTCCATCTTTAAATGCTTGGTTTTTCTCGAGATCAATAGAAATATTTTTTCGATAGACAAGATCACCAACATCACTTCTTTTGGTGACGGCTTTGATACGAAGTTCCAATTCCTTGAGATCAAATGGTTTGGTGAGATAGTCATCAGCACCACAATCAAATCATTGAATCTTATCTTCTATTTGTCCCTTTGCTGTTTCCATGATGACGGGAATATTTTTATACGATTTGATTTCACAACAGGCTTGGACTCCATCGCCATCAGGCAACATCCAATCGAGTACAACACAGTCAACTTGGTGTTTATGAAGGATATTATAGGTCTCTTGGAGCGTAGTTACTCGGGTTACTTTGTATCCACAAGCAGTGAGATATTCTTGCATAGCACTTCCAATAGCCTGGGTATCTTCTACGATGAGAATATGCATTACGCTTTGAAGTTAATGCTAAAAGTAGTGAGTTCATCAGGGACACTTTTCATATGTATACTTCGATGATGCTTATTGACGAGTAATTGAACAAGATAGAGTCCAAGTCCAAAACCTTCTTTACTTGATTGTTTACTATGATCTTTCCAAAATTTATCTCGAATATGAACTGCATGTTCTTTACTAATTCCTGGTCAAGAATTAGTGATACTCAGCATTGTGGAAGAAAGAGAAATTTTGATAGTTCCCTGAACAGGGGTATATTTATATGCATTTTCTACGAGATTGAGAAAGATGATGCGAAACATATCCTCGTTAGTTTCCAAGACATACGTTTTGGGAAGCTGAACTTCACAGGTGATCAGTTTTTTTTTATAATTTTTCTGTACCTCACCTAGAAGATGCTGCATTACAGGAACAATATCTAGTGGGGCAGTTTTGATCTTTTGATATTCCCATTTTGTGATAGACAAAAGCGTCTCGAAAAGCGTGTTGATAGATTTTAGACTCGTCTTCGCCTCAGTAAACGCCTTCTCATGGTTCCCTGTCTTTTGCCCTGCATCGATGACCGCACTCAGTGACATCAAGGGAGTCTTGAGCTCGTGAGAGGCATGGGTAACAAAATCTTTGAGGCTGTCTGTCTGTTCTTTGATCGTAGTAAGCGTTTCCTGGAGGGACTGTCCAATGATGCGGATCTCGTCATCTTCGGGTCCAGAAAGGGGAACAGGTTCATGGAGCGTATTGATGTTGAGTTTTTGGACATATGCTACCAGGCGATGAATATCTTTGAGTGATTTCCTGACAAAGACCAAAGAAAGAAAATACGTAAGCACAGAGAAGAAGATAAGGAGGATAAGGAACATAACAATCATCTTCTCTTGAGCCTCGACAAGACCCGTGACATTGCATACTCTTATAGTTGCACCGACTTTTTTAAACATCAGATATTGATCATCTACTTCCAAGATATTGAGAAAAAAAACATTTTCATGAAGAAGAGAAAATATCTCTGGAGTATAGGGTATCTCTTCTATCCCAGGAAGTTTCATCCCTGCAGGAAGATTTCCACGGCCCTGCATTTTCCCAGGAGAATTCTGTATCATTCATTTATTTGTTAGTCTAGTATTTTCTGCACTATATCGCTGTTGGAAGGAAGTAATATTTACCAAAAATCAGAAAAAGAAAACAATGGCCATGGTATACAGCGTAAATTTGAGACTAATACGTTTGGAGGTAGTGAGTTGCATAGCAAAAGTACTATATAATAAAAGCCCCTTACGGGGCTTAGTATACACAAGTATCAAGCAAATAGAAGCCCAAAATTATTGTGTTTTTGTTTGTGTGTTTTGTTTGTGTCTGTTTACCATCTGAGTAAACTGAGCTTGAGTTACTTTCCCTTCCATAGGTGTTCCTTTGATGGAAGTGAGATAAGCAGTGTAATCATTATTGGTGATTGCTGTTTGCATAGCCGTTCTCTGGGTATGACGGGTTACCATCTCAGTAAATTGCGCCTGAGTGACCTTTCCCTCTAATCTTGTTCCCTTGATTGCAGCTACATACGCTGTATAGTTATTGGCAGCAATGGCAGTCTGTATTGCAGTCTTGTTTGTCTCTTGGACAACGAGTTGATTAAATTCATCTTGGCTTAGCTTACCTTTGTTGTATGCAGTAACATAGGCAGAATAATCTTTCTTGCTAATGGCATTATGGATCTCTTGCATGTTTGCTTTCATGCCAGAACCTAGTTTTAATCCCATTCCCATTCCCATTCCATTTCATTTATTACCCATCATTCATTCATGTTCCATCATTCATTGGATTCCTTCGTGTAATTTATTCCCTGAAAAATTTCTTTCTTGGCGCATTCCTTTGCCTTTTTGTGAGACATCATCATTCCCTGCGAAGGTAAATGCAGTAGCAGAAAGTGCTATGATGCTAAATCAAGTTACTCCTGCAATTAAAAGTACATTTTTTTTCATCGTGTTTTTGTATTAGAATTTAAAAGGTCCTTTCATCTGGACGTAGGGCAGTATACTCATCGACCTTAAATCAACCTGAAGGGGAGGGAAGAGAGTTTAGAATTCAGAACTCAGAACTCAGAACTCAGAATTCAGAATTTAGAATGGTGGAGTCTTTCTTACTTTGAAATATTTGCTCTGGTGATTTTCTTATTAAAAAAACAACCCCCCACAATACGTGAGGAGTGTTTATTACGACATGGAGTAGTAAACATTATTTTCTAGCTTTTTTCTCCATTTTTCTATAGGAATGAGTTCCATTGATACACTTCACTCTATAGAATTTAATCTCTTTGGCCAAAGCAATGTCATCAAAATTTTTCAACCTAAGAAGATTTTTCCCCCGAAAATTGCCAGAGATGCATTCATCTTTCCTTATCAAGATTGATCCCTTTTTTGTGGGTATGGTTTCCATGGTGACCAAATAGGCCCTGTAAAACCGATTCTTTTTTAGCTCATAACCCTTGATGATTATTTTCGCTTTAGTTTCCTTAAATTTTGTCATATTAGTTATTTTATTTATTGTGGTAGATATTGTATATATTCCATAGATAAAGTCAATAAAATATTTTTAATTGAAGACGCTTGCATTGATCGTTCCAGTAGAAAGCTCTATCTTTCCATCTTGATGATAATCAATCAAAACGTAGCCGCCGGTCATCGTGGCAGGAGGGCTTTTCATGTCAAATAGGAAATTTCACAGACTATAGATGATGGGTTTGCCTTGATATCGTTGGATGTCTTGGATCACGTGAGGATGATGTCCGATAATCATATCCGCGCCACAATCTATCAACTGTTTTCCTAGACTCTCTTGGGAGGCACTGTGCGTAGACTGGTATTCAGTTCCCCGATGGGCCGAGACTACATTTACATATCCATCAGCTGTATTCTTTTTCAGACCTGCACAATACCCAGAGAAAAGTCCCCTTGGTGTAATTGTAAAATCAAATCCCTGCCGAGCAACTTTGATTCCACGGATATTTGCCTTATACACGTAATTATGCTCGAAATATGCTCCATTCCTTACATAGCCAATATAATTTAAGCCATTATTTTTTATTTGTTGCACCGTTTCCAGATGGGCTTGTGTTCATCCATCCATGCTGTGATTGTTTGCAAGATTGACGAGAGTAAATCCTATCGACTTGAGAGAGGGGAGGATGCTACTCTGAGAACAGAAATTTACGGTCTTATGGGTCGTCTGACAAAAATTTGGATCGGGGACCGTAGGGGTTTCTAGATTCAAACCTACAAAGTCTATCCCAAAGAGTTTTCTATGGGGGAAGGTAGAGAGTGCAAGATTCGGATCTTCGTTTTGGAAAAATGTCTTGAAATAATTATTGATTTTTGTCGGAGTAGAAAGGATACTAACTACCTGTCTATCAAATATCGTATCGCCAAAAAATGCTAAGGTAAATCCTTGCTCACCCGTCTCTTGCTGCGGGGAGTAAGAGATAAATTGCCTAGAAGTGTTCCCTATCCCCAGATTTCTCCCCGCAATGGTGCTGCTACTGTCTCTAAGAAAAAGCTTGGGATATTGATGATCTTGTTGTGCTAAGGTATTGAGTACATGGAGACAACTGGGACAATCTACTTCCAATGAGGCATATTGATCTACGGATCCAGAGCTATTGAGGGTATAGAACGTTTTTTTGTCATGAAGTGCTGCGAAGTCTTCATCGGTATAATGAGAAAAATCAACAGAGGCAAGAAAGAGCGTTGTCCCGGTGAAGGGATGTGATTGAATCGAAGCAATCAATGCCTTATTATCAGCAAATTTTCTCGGTGTGAGGACAATAGGAATCACTTTTGCCTGAGGGAAGAAATTTTGAATAAAAGGAAATTGCTCTCCAAGTCCATGTTCTTGAATGTTCGTATTTTTTAGACATTCGCTCTGAGTAAAGAAAGGAAGTGTCTGAGCAGGAACACAGGTCTCCTTGTAACATAAGCGAGGAGTATCTTGGCAGAGTGTACTGATATTCTTCGTATGAGAATCGAAATGATCAGGACTCATGAGTACAATACGAAGAGGATCCTTGGGAGAAATGGAATATTCTCTTTGCAGAAATTGATAGAAATTTTCTATCGCTTTTTTTTGTAAGGTAAAATGAGGAACAATAGCAAAATAGCTCTTTGTACTTTGAGGAACTACTGATTGGGGAGTTCTGTTATGAAATATCCATATGAGGATACCTATGACCAGGAATGCCGATCCAATCAAAGAAAATAGTCATTTTTTCTTATACATAAAATATCTTTATTTACTAATAGCAGTCATGAGCTCAGAGAAAGGAAGTGTCATAATCGCAGATTCATCTTTGGGTGATAGCCCATCATAATTATTCTGTCGATCTTCATCAGTAAATCTTCCTGCGCTCGCTTGGAAAGGAACTTGTTCAGGATAGAATTCATACTGACTAAAGACGGGTCCAAGAACCATTCTGGCTCCATTGACATCATTGACCATAAGCGCCATGAGGTAAGGTCTACCTACTGCTTCATACAAGGGTCCATATTTTCCAGAAGTGAAAATATCTGCAATGATTGCACCTCTTCTTTCTTTCTGTAAGGGTTGCCCAAAGAGCTTTTGTGGAATAGTAATTGTAGTTAATATGTCGTAAGACAATCTGAGCGTATCGAAATCAGTGTCACTAATCTTTTCATTTTTTGTTTGAGCAATGGCAATCTTTCTTACGAGTCCAAGATACTCAATAAACTTAGTATAGGCATCTCCAGTAAAGAAATTTGATGTCTCTTTGGTGAGTGAGAGTAATTGATCGATAAGATCTATATTGGGTTCTACATATCATTTGGGCACAGGTAATGCAGGAGGATCTACAAAGAATGTACAGTCACCTCCACCTCCACCTCACATCTCTGCATAGGCTTGTTTGACATAGAGAAGGGTGTCATGTTTGAGTTCAGTATAGCTTCCTAAGTAGGTAGTGAGTAATTTATTCTGATACAAAGCATCTTCCATGAAGTAAGGAGCATTGGCTCCTCCAGGAAGAAACAACAATCCTATCATATGCAACCACGTATGATATAAGGTAGCTCCAAAGTCAAAGGAAGTCAGAATACTATTTTTTTGTACATCTGCTTTGACCGTATCATATCCTGCCTGTTGCTCAGGAGTAATGCCAAATTTTTCTGCATGGGTACTCAACCAAAGTTTTGCAAGTCTCGTAGTAAGTGGGGTATTTAAGAAAGTATCAGCAACTATGAGTGCACTTTGTGCCCGTGGTTTATATGAACCTTCTATCTCAGCAGATCCTGCAGTGTATTGATCAAAGAACCAACTATCTAGTGTAAATTTTTCTCCGAAGAAAATAAATCAAGCAGTCTTATCCTTAGCAGTTTGTTCTGTGATAGCGCTTTCTGTAGGAGTAGTATAAGAGACAGACATAATTTTTTGAGGTCTCAATGTCGAAAGTTTTGTTTGGATATCTTCGTTTACTCATTTCAAGATAGCGCTATCAGAAGATCGTTTCTGGTCAGCAATAAACTTTTGAAGATCACTAATATTCACGTCGTCATCCTCACCAATCAATTTTTGGATAAATCTATAGAACGTAGTGAAATTTGTAAGGTCCTTACTTTGGATATTATTCACCATAAGCAAGGATGCCGTAGCTACCTGTTTATCTCCAAAAAATAATTTCTCCCTCATCAACCGCTTCATTGCGATGAAATAGGTCTTGAGGAAACTATCAGTGGTATAATGGGATCTTGGAGTAAATTGCGTGAAATCAAATTTCAATGCATCCATTGCACCAAAATTCTTGAGTAAATCAGGAGACAATGTTTCTAAAAGAATGTTTCTTCCATCGCTTTTGTCTGCTTTCAAGATATCAGTAAGTGTATCAGTCAGAGGCTTTTGATATAAACTAGGGAGTTTTGTTAAGATGATTTTTTGTCTTTCTATGATAAGGTTTTGCAGCTGTTCATTACTAAAGTCAGGCGATCATTCAGGATTGCTCGCGGTGTCCGCATTAGTGGTAATCTTATTCATGATCTCTTCATTAGGGATGAGAATTGCATACGGGATAGACCAATATGCTGCCAAGAAGTCATAATGTTTTTTCAACTCAGGGTCCTTAGTCTTTTGGGAAAGAGAGAGAAATTTTTCAAATAATGACTGAGAGAGCTCAGTCAACATAGGCCTTGCTGTCGCCTCTTCGTAATATTTCAATGAATTATCAAAGAGCTTATGATAGACATGCAGCAAGAGGTCGCTACTGACAAACACAGTATTGTAGGGGTATCTTTTGTATTCGACAGAAGATCATCCTATTCTATTGTAATTGTCTACCCATTCATCACCACCAAAATCTATCTCAGAGCCATCTCACTCATAACGATTCTTTTGGATCATCTCTTGGATAAAGCCACTATTCGCTTTGAAAATCATCCATCCATGCTGTCCAAGGAAATTCTTCTGTGCAGAGGAGAAGACGAGTCCGAGTCATTGTCCATTATACGTATCACTGACATCGAAGCTTGCTTTAGGAACAAAGGATTTGAAAGGAATTTTTTTAAGTTCTTTATAATTATTAGTATCGTTATTGACGAGAGTAAATCATCCACTACAAATATCCTTGAGGGTAGTGAGATTAATCTCTTCTGGCACAACAAATTTTGTCTTCCAAACATCATGAAATCCATGCTGCAAAGCATCTCGATTATTCATTTCCTTCAACTGTGGCTGAGTCATTTTCCAAGTATAGGGATAACTCGAAGTCTTGGCGGTAATGAGTGTAAATCCTCCAGGATTAGCAATGGGCTGTGGAATTGCAGCACCTTGTTGAGGAGCATCTTTACATCATGCAATGAAAATACTCAAAGCAAGAAATGTAACCGCAAGGATCTTTTTCATGGGAAGGAAAAAAAGATATAAAAATCATCCCATAGATACTCTTTCAATTAAATATTGCAATGAGATATCTAGAAAGAAAAAAGAATAGTCATATTGCAGACCATCCTTTTTTAGTGTATAGTTTATAATGTAGGATTCTTTGAAACTTAGAACTTGGCGCTTAGAGGGGAGAAGTTTTAAAAATTGAAGAGAAGAAAACTTAGCACTTAGCACTTAAAATTTAGCACTTCCTTTTAAAGGTTCCCCGTTTTTACTACTTTGCCTTTTTCACATCCATTGAGTTTATTATTGGTCTGAGCATAGTCTCGATATTTTTGCATAACCGTTGCTTTACTATAGCTTACATCCCATTTTTCCAAGATTCCTTTCATGACGATATAGGTATCACAGAGGGTATATTTTGTTGAACTTGTTGATGATCAAATCAATTTCTGAGCATACGCTGTCCTCATATATGGATAATCAGTGCTCGTAGTGGCTACGGTACTAAATCTTACATCTTTAGTATTTACAAGAGGAATATTGTACGTAGTGAGAAGATATTTGAGAACATCTATCATACGAAGTGAAGTTCATACACGAGAAGGTAATGTTGTTTCTGGAGAGATGACAGGTGCAGAAAGCGTCTCTTCTCCAGCTCAGGTAACAACAGGATTGATATTTTCGGTAGTTCAACTAATGATTTCATTGAGTTGTGCAGTAGGAGAATCTCCAGTTGTTGCTCACATATCCAAGACTGTTCCCTCTTCTTTGAGATAAAAAGTCTCGTCTAAATCTCATGAAAGTGTTTGAGGAGTCTTTGTGAGGTGCATACTACTAATTTGTTGTCCTAGATATGTTAAGATAGATTGAGCCTTTCCGATGTTTCGAGCAAAATATTGATATCCAACCACTAAGATTCCAATCAGTACGAGTACACGATACAACCACGTTCCGAAAAGTCTGTTAAATCCCTTTCTATGTGCTCTCCAAATGATTGTAAGTATCCAGAAAAGAATACTCGCTCCAAGAGAAATAAGTAATATTCTTACTCCTAAATCAGCACCACTAGAGATACTATACAAGACGATAGCAGCGATTAAACTAATAACAAAAGGAATCAAGCTACTATTGTTTTTTTTCTTTTTCCCTGCGGCTTCATAGACGTGAGCAGGCGCTACTGCTTCTTTGTTTTCATGATGATGAGTTTTTTTCTCTGTTTCTTCTTTGTGTCACTTATGTTCCTTGGGTTCACGATCCACACGTCTTGCAATGAGGCTCAATATACCAAGCACAACAAAGTTGATGATCGCTAAAACATACAACTGAGAAAGTTGAAACATAAAGCCGATTATAACTACTTGGATCACGAAGAAATACAGTCCAAAAAGAAAACCTAAGGTTTTTTCCATTGAAGAGAGAAAGAGAATAAAAAGACTTCTTTGATGACGAGTTGTAGACAAGTATAGACAAGAGAACGTCATTTTCAAGGTAAAGTAGTAGAAGAAAAGAGAAATTGATTTTTGTAATAGATTATATACAAAATAAGAGTCTTATTTATCATATAAGAGATACTATACATATGGAGATAGATCAAAATATCCAATACAAGGACTGAAAAGACAAAATAGCTAATCCACAAGAAATAGCTAAAATAGGAGGGAAAGATA
>CAIVDB010000101.1 GCA_903904545.1 uncultured bacterium
TCAATCTCATCACTCTCATCATACGATGAGTCGATAAGTACAAGGCCAAAAAGCAATTACGAAGGATTTCCGAGAAGAATCTCTTGATATTAACGGCACTAGGAGGCTGGATAGGAGCACTTATAGGTGTTTCTCTGTTTAGACATAAGACAATAAAAGGGAAATTTCTTATTCGATTTTATGGGATTATTGTAGTTTGGATTGTACTTATTTCACTACTTGCCTTTTCTTTATAAAATAGCATTTATTTACTAAACATAACTACATGAAAGAAACAATTATTCTCTGTGATCATGAGAATGTAGAAGGCACAGCACAAAAGGCTAAGAAATTTAATTTTTGAATAGAGGTACAATGATTTTATAAACCCATTCTTTGTGAAGATGAAAAACAGATAGAATTCCAATCAAAGATTATCGAAGATATAAATACAATCTCCTTTCATTCTATTTTCTGAGATTTATGCCCTTGAAGTGGGGATCCAATGATAAGAGATGTTGCTAAAAATCGCTTTGAACTTTCTTATAAAGTGGCAAATAAGATAAACGCCTCACATATGGTCTTCCATATTGGACGGGTACCTGGAGCAGGTGTTGCACAAAGGCGATCAAGTCGTTGTGTTGATTTTTGGAATGATTTTCTTCAATGAAAACCAGATACTATGAATTATTACATAGAGAATCAGTTTGATTCTGATCCAGAGGTAATAGCATTAGTTATTGATTGAATAGATAAAAAAAATGTAAAAGCTTGCCTAGATATTGGTCATGCCCATTGTCATTCTAAGCTCTCTGTAGTCGAACGGATCAAGATATTGAAAGATAAAATTGGATATGTTCACATCCATGATAATCATGGCGAGAAAGATGAACATCTATGAATAGGTAAATGAACGATTCCCATGAACGAAGTATTTGATGCACTAAACACCTATGCGCCTGATGCTTTATGGGCATTAGAATGCGCGACAGAAGATATGGAAGCATCAATAGAACGATTGCAGAAAAATAACTTTTTATAAAAACATACAAAATATATGCAGATTACAAAAGTCCAAAATAATATTTTAAGTCGATACGATCAACACGGAAGAAAACTTCCTCGACGCGAGACACAAGACCCGTATGCCATCCACATTTCTGAAGTCATGCTCCAACAAACGCAAGTCGATAGAGTCATTCCCTATTACCATAGATGGCTCAAAGATTTTCCCGATTATGAAACCCTCGCTAAAGCAAGCAAAACAGAAGTTTTGAGCCACCGATCAGGATTGGGATTTAATTCTAGAGCATTGAGATTACAAGAATGCGCAAAAGAAATAATTGAAAATTGAGCATTATTTAGAAATTGAAAATTAGAAATTAGAAATTCAAAGGACGTAGGTGCGGATAACATCCGCCTAGAGTTACAAAAGCTACCATGAGTCTGACCGTATACCTCGGCAGCAATAATGGCTTTTGCTCGAAATCAAGAAGTGCCAGTGATCGATACCAATATCAGAAGAGTGCTTATCTTCCTATTTAAGTTACCAGAAACTATCAGCGCTAAAGAACTCGAAGCATTCGCTACAAAAATCATTCCCAAAGGCAAATCTCGTGATCGACACAATGCATTGATGGATTATGGAGCCATGGAGCTAACCGCAAGAAAGACAAAGATCAAATCCCTTTCTAAACAATCTAAATTCGAAGGATCAGATAGACAGGTAAGAGGATGGATTATGAAATACTTAGTAAAACATTGAGAAATAAACATCAAAGCAATTGAAGAGGAATTTCCATGAAAGAAAGTGAAAGAGATTATTAAACCCATGGAGAAAGAATGATTGATTACCATTAAAAAATGAGTAATAAGTATTGCTAAATAATAATGTCCCGGCAAACAGCTCATAAGATCCCGGTTGCACCCCGCCACTCTTTTGTCATTCCGGCAGCCCGCCCCGCAACGGCGGGGTTAAGCTTTGCGGCCGGAATCTTAGTTGCTATTATTGCTCTCTTTGGTCTATTTGCGGGGGATAAGACCGGGATGACCCCGCGTGCGGGGCAGGCCATCATTGAAAACGATTTCCCGGGACATAATTTTATATACTATTTCTATTAATGCTCTATTTTATTCCAACCCCAATTGGCAACAAAGACGATATTACGCTTCGCGCAATCAAGCTCTTCCAATCGCTTGAATTTTTCGTCTGTGAAGATACGAGGACTACTATGAAGCTCTTCGGTATGTACGAGATTCCTTACAAGGACAAAAAATTTTTCTCACTCACGAGCTTCACTTCAGATAACCAACTTGCCCGTTATGTGGATATCCTCAAAGCGAGTGATATCGGTCTCGTCTCCGAAGCAGGCACCCCTGGACTCTCAGATCCCGGCAAGTCGATGATCAAACTCTGTAATGAATATCAGATTCCTTATACGATCCTCCCTGGAGCCAATGCTTTAGTCCCAGCCATTGTAGCGGCAGGATTTGATACCTCAGAGTTTACCTATCTAGGTTTTTTACCGACCAAGAAGGGCAGACAAACCAAACTTAAAGAGATTCTTCAATCAGAGATACCTGTCTTTGTCTATGAATCTGTGCATAGGATAGAAAAGCTTTTACAGGAGTTACAGCAGATGGGATTCCAAGGTCAGCTTTCTATCGCGAGAGAAGTGAGTAAAATGTTCGAACAGCATTTCACGGGAACAGTAGAGGAGGCCTTAGATATGGTAAAAGAAAAAAAACTCCCCATCAAGGGAGAATTTGTGGTAGGGATAAAGAGTTAAACTTGACTTATATAAGTAAATAGCTATAAAATACACAATGTCAAACAGGCAGAAAAATAAATAATAACAATATAATACATTAAAAATGAAAAAAACAAAAGAGTTAGGAATAAAAGAAATAAAAGTAACAAAAGCAGAAATGGAGCTACTTTTATGTATGTTCATGGACTACAATTTTAGTCAAGAAATTGACGAAAAATTAGATGAGATTAGCATTTTAAATCCAAGTAATCTCCAAGATGAGTTTATATTTACCATAAAAGGGGATGAAATAACCCAGGTACTGAGTACACTCAACGAAATAATAGAGGATTCATGTGACTTTGAAAACGAAGTCCTCAAATTCATGGAAGAGTTCAAACAAAAGATTGGAGAAAATTCTAAGGGAGAATTGACATTAACCGCAAAAGAGATGACAATGCTTCTCAAAATTTCCGTTTATTACGAGCTGTCTTATAACATAGACGATCAACTTGAAAAAATAGGGGAAAAATTCCCTGCAGGCATAACGAAAGAAAGTGAAGATTTCATCCTAAGAATTAATGATGATGAACCTCAAGAGGTTATTGACTCATTAGATGGCATTATTATTGAAGGAAAGATCAAAGAATTTGCCATAAAGTTGAAGGCAGAAATTGAGGAAAGCGACTAAAATTATGATTTTCTACAATTAAGGACGGCAGAATCTGCCGTCCTTAATGCGTTATGCTGTTATCAAAAAACAAACCTTATTTCACAATTTTTTCTCTCACATAGAGGACATCTCATTTGTTACGAGGGATACTTATAGGAGTGAGTGACAATCACTTTCCATCAGTAAATTCTATTATTTTACCCTTAAAGTGATGGTAAATATCCATCATTTGAGAAAGAGTAAATCCATAAGCTGGAGTAAGGATATATTTATAAATTTTCCATTGTTTATCTTTACTCAATCACACATAACGTAAGCTCTCTTTGATAGATGATTCAGCCCTCTTTTCTGCTTGGGATGATGTTTTGACAGGTGCGGCACCCGCTTTCTCTCTAAATTTATTCATAAGAGCGTCGCCACTCAGTCACTGTTTGATCCAGCTAGCCATCCAAGCAGAATAAGTTCTATATTGAGTAATCCTTGTCGTCAAGTTATGGAGATGATGATCAGTATACGTTTTATTAGGATATTTTTCCCCTTCAATATCTCTTTGGGTATCATAGACATTCGTAGCATAATTTGCTGGTCATTTATTATATCCATTGAGTGCAAGGAGCCAAGCGAAATCAAATTCTGAATACTTAGTCGCATATGTTTTCAATGGTTCCGAAGTAAGTGATTTAGTATTGATTCTCGATTTACAATGAAGCAGATATTGAGCTGAAAAATCCAAGGCTATCTTCGGATTGAATCTATCATCTAATTCAGCAAGTTTGCCAAAATCGGACTTCAATGTATTTTCTTTGATATCTACAAGTTTTTTGGCAATCTTAGCGTTGGCATCTTCCCTACTATATTTTTTTCTGAGGGTAGCATAATCCCAAGCCCTATATTTAGGATCGTCAGAAAATACTTTATATGTTTTCTTGAGAGTATCTTTAGAAAATTGTTTAAAGGTATCAGGTTGAATCTGAGATATTCCTGCTCATCCATCATAGACATTGATATTGGTAGGATCACCTTCACCTTCTATCATTTTGAGGGCAAAAAAGTGATCTACAGGGATATTATGTTGCGTCGCCGTTTCTTGTATTCATGCATAATATCTAAAGGTTCTCAGAAATTTACCCAAACCCGATTCTCTAGGAAATTGATCTTTATTGATTCCTTCTTTCTTGAGATATTTAGCAAAATCAATCTTCTGCTCATTGA
>CAIVDB010000102.1 GCA_903904545.1 uncultured bacterium
CAAAGTGCTATTTGTGAGCCGGTGAAATCGATGGAGAGTTCTTTATTTTCTAGTTTTGTTACTCATAGGGTTATATGGGGATGATACTTATCTCGACTTGATGTCTCTTTGTAGGTAGTTACCCAGTAGAGTGTTTTCTCTACTACTGTAGGGGGAGAGTAAAACATGGTTGTATCTGCATCATAAGAAAGATATGCCGCAAAATTCTCCATTATCTTTTCATGGAGTCTTTGGAGCTGTTCGTTATGTTTTATATAGAAAGAACTATATTGCTTATTGATATTTTCTATAGTAAGTGAGAGTGGTGAAAATTCTCTTATTGTCTCATTAATTATCTCTTCAATCTTTGCTAAATCCTCTTCTTGGGCCACGCCCATACATAAAGAGATATGAGGTAGACAATCTGTTTTATTCAACTGTATGGGATCATTAGGAAATTGTTTATTTATGGCAATAGCCTGATCCATAATATCACTTGGTGGAAGAAGAACGATATCGATTGCGAGTTGGGACATGGTTATTTGTTGAGTCTAATAAAGAAAAACTCATTCTCTTTCCAGTGGATTCAATTTTCTGATGTCTTGTTGTTTCTATTAAAACATTAGTTTAGTGTGGCAAAATGTGCTAATATAAGTTGTAGTCTAAAGATGAACCCCTGACTAACAATTAACTGTAAAGCTAGTGCTATTGTTTTTCGTCAAACTCCAAGAAGATCCATTTTCTTTAATTCCATTTCGGACTGTTCCATCTTTTGCTTCTTCTACCACTGAAGGATTTGGTACATTTTGAGCCCCTGAATTAATCAATGCTTCAAGTGCTTTTTCTAAGTAAGAATTCATTATCTATTTGATTAAGAATTAAATCCCTTGATACTGATTGTTTTTACACAATTTGTTGCTATCTGACATGTGGTAGATTATTTGCGAGTCCTGCTATGATTCCATAATTTCTGCTAATTCTATTTTATCCTCTCAAAGTCCCTCCTGCCTTTTCTCCTGCTTTGATAGCCTTTGTGGTCTGTTATTATATGATTAACGTTCGTCTCTAGTTTAATGTCCTGACGTTCCGTTGAAAATTAATATTTCTCAGGATATTTAGGTAGAGGCCGTTATGAGATCCGATCCCGATGATTCGGGGGATGGCTTCCGTACTGGGGGTTAACTTAAATTTTCATCTAACTCAAGAAGGAGGTGTAATTATCCTGCATTATTTAAATGTCGTCGATTAAGATCAATTTTTTGTAATTGACCTATAGAATCAAAACTAAATGTAGTTACGGTAGAATTATTACTTGGAAGACCACTTCTGACACAATAAATATTGTTTTCATTTCGATTAGTATCTCATCAATCCGTAGTATAAATCGTTTCGTTATTGCAGAACTGATTGGTCCATGAAGTAAAATTACTTATATACTTTTTTGTTCAATTACTATCTACTGTCTGTAATTGTGGGCTAGATGATAATTGATAATATCTAACCTTTGTTGACGTGTTCTTCATTCCATCCAACCGCGGAGCTCAATCGTAAGCTATCTTTGATACATCATCTTGATAACTGATAAAATCAATACCAATGGTAGTAATTCAATTTGCTGTTGTATATGACCTCATATATCATTGTTGTTTTTGTAATGCATCTATTAGTCTAGAATATCTACATCTATTGCTATTAGTTAATCAAGATTCATTTAATTTACTATTTGCTTCACTTACATATGTGCTTACTAATTGCTGTCAATTATCTCGAACATCTTGTAATTTTGAATTAATGAATTTGGCGTCTGCACCTCGAGTTGAATTGGGTAGTCATGAATCACTAGCATACCATTTACAAAGATTATTTATTTCATTATGTGTGTAAGTGCTAAATACTATTTTATTTACAGAAGTAGCATTATTCTCAAAAGTAGGTAAATTTCTGCCATTATAGATGATAATTCCTACATTACCTCTTGTTGATACACTATCTTTTGTATTCATAGACACACTTTGTAATAGACCAAGTTCATTCGCTTTTATATAGTAATTGTTCGCTCGATGACTTAGTCATACTTCGCTTTGGTTTCCTACAAGTAATCTTACTAAGACGGCAATTGCTTGAGAATTGGTAAGTTGATTTTTTGGAGTAAATTTCCCTTTGCTCCCTTGAAATAATCATAATCTGCAAGATTCTACTACGATATCTTTGAGATCTGACCAAGAATCATTGATGTCTGAAAATACACATTGACTAGCTGTTTTTACATAAGTAGTTTTATCTAATAATTTAGAAAAATTGACATAGAATTTAGCTGCTTCATCTCTTCTGAGTCATCTATCAGCATTAAAATCTGTCTTGTTATCGTGGATTGTTAGACTATTGTCATACATCCAAGATATTGCATCATCTACTTTGTCTGCTGAGGTAAAAGCGAAAAGTCATAGAATTAATGTCGCAGCAATGAGGTGCTTTTTCATAGAAGATTCTTACTATATAAAATGATATGAAGACTAACTTTTTTTGGACTTCTTTTATCCTCTCAAAGTTCCTCCTGCTTTTTCTCCTGCTTTGATTGCTTTGTCCATAATAGCATTGATCTCTTCGGTGGTCATATTTCATTCTCCTTTCATCTTTATCTTGAAAGAAAGTGATTTTTTTCCTTCGCCAAGATTTTTCCCTGCATAGACATCGAAAATTTCTACTGCTTCAATTTCAGGGATTGCTTTGATGGCATGGAGAATTGGCTCAAATGTTTTGTGACTATCGACAACAAAACAGAGGTCTCTATAGATGATTTGGTCTTGTAATGTTTCATATACGGGCATATTGCTTTTGTCTAAATTACTTGCTTCAAGTAGTGCCTCTAAGCGAAGCGTAAGGGCAACTACTGCTGCAGTTTCTGGTAATTTATTTTTCTTCATCACGAGTGGATGAAGGGTTCCTATCTTTCCCAAAAGAATTTTTCCACATCGAATTTCTGCCTGTTTCTTGGGATGGTAGGCGGCTCATTCAGTTGCTTTATACTCTATTGCATGGGTGATGTCTAATTGCTTTGCAATGGTTTGAACAATGTTCTTTGCTTCCAAAATAGGATCATTATCTCGTGAGGTAATGTCTTTTTGATACAGCATCACTCCCAATTCAAATGCTTCTTGGACAAACTCTGATGCATATTTTTTACTTGTATTATTTTTAGGCTCGTTTTTATTCCATACTTTTCCTAGATCGAAAATTTTGCACGTGTCGAAGAATTTATGATTTTTGATGATGTGATTGACAAGTCCATACGTCATACTGTCTCTGAGATACGGTGTCTCTGGGTTGACCGGATTTTGAAGTCCGTAACAGTTTTCTTTGGACGAACCAAAGAGTTCAAGAGTCTTTTCTCCTACCCGAGGATAGGTCTCTGTCTGATCTGCATGGAAATTTCTAATCAGGATATCTTCCAAAGTTCTCGTAAGTTGGATCATAGGCGTATACGGTGTTGGACTGACTTCGAAATTTAATGGAATCGCTGAGATATTGTCATATCCATAAATTCTTGCAACTTCTTCGGTGATATCTTGAGCGGTATTCATATCATCAGGAGATCTCCAAATAGGAGGAGTGATAATGGTTTTCTTATCTTCGTGAATAATGAATCCTAATTTCATAAGGATGTCTTTTGCAGTGCTAGTGTATTCTTGTGTTGCAGTTCCGAAAATTTCTTGTTCGATACGATCAAAGTTGATTTCTATTTGCTTATTTTTGATCTCTTGGATACTTGGATCTATATAATATTTTGTTCCTCCGATTCCAAAATCTCCTAAATCTTTTTTGTAATATTGGAGTTCATCAAGGAACAAGATGAGACAATACATTGTCCATCGAGGATTGATATTTTTTTCATATCTGAGTTCTGCGTCAGTTCTAAGGCCTAGTCTTGTTCCTGTCTTTCTCACGGCAACAGGATCGAAATTAGCAATTTCTACAATGATATTTTTTGTTGATTCAGTGATTCCACTTTCTGCACCTCCAATAACTCCTGCCAGGGCAAGTACTTTTTTCTCATCAGCGATGACAACATCTGTCGTAAGTAAGGTATGGGTCGCTCCGAAGAGATCTGTAAATTGCTCTTTATCCGTAGCATTTCTTACGATAATATCTCCTTGGATTTTTGCTGCATCGAAAAAGTGGACAGGTTGTCCTGAGAGCAACATAAAGAGATTGGAGAAGTCTACTCGGTTGGTTCTTGGTGTGGATCCCATATCCAGCATCTGCAATCTTGCAAAAAATGATGATGTTTGAACTGTTACATTATTGATCTCTAAGAGGGTATAGGTCCTGACTCCTGCTGTGGAACATTGAAGCCCTTGTTTTGCTTGAGTCCCATTATCCAGTACTTCTTGAATATGAGTAGTACGGAATTGTTCGATATATTGTTGGGCTTTATTGAAAGTAATGGAGGTATTTGGATACATGGTTTGCAATTCTACTGCAGCAGCGAAATGTCCTGTCAGATCTGGTCTATTGGTCAGTGACTTATTGTCTACTTCCAAGACATATCCTTCCAATCGTGGAAACTTTTGTGCTAAAGGAGTTCCGAGATCTTTTTCAGAGATATCTTCTAGATCTTCTGTAAGTGATCGGATCCAATGTTTGTCTGTATCTTCATTGATTTCTAATTCTTCTTTAGAACAAATCATCCCATTTGAATCGAGTCCTCTCATTTTCCTGAGTTGGATAGTCATATCTGCTTTGGCAAAGTAGGTCCCGGGTAGTGCTACGGGCACGAAAAGTCCTTGAGCTACGTTTTCTCCTCCACAAAGGATTTGAAACTGACCTTTGTCTCCGCAGTTGACCTGGCAGACAGAGAGTTTATCAGCTTCTGGGTGTTTGCTGCATTCCTCGATACGTCCAATGACGATGCTCGGAGCAATGCTTCTTACCGTCACTTCTTCTATCTCTGCAGTCTTGAGAATAAAATTCTTAGCGATATTTTCTGGGGTATCTGTTACTGAGATGTACTTTTTGAGAAGTGAAGAACTATATTTCATTATTCAATAAAAAAAGAGTAAAATGCTTCGGTTTTCAAGCTAAAAGATAGCAAAATAGTGGGCAAAAGCAATCCCAAAAAGAAAAAAAGCATTCCTAGCTAAGAGAGATTCTCTCTGTATAGAAATGCTAAATACATTAATTAAGTTACACCGCTAACGGTGCTTAGGTGTTTGTGTTTTTTCTGGTGGAGGTACTTTTGCTTGAGGCAAACCTGTAGTTTCTCCGTTTAAAAAATAAATCCATCCAAAAAATTTTTTCCAAAGTGATTTGTTTATTTTTAATTTTATAGCTGTAATTATTTGTATACATTTTCTTTTATACGTATATTGTAAATTAAGTCAATGAAATGTTTGTAAATAGAGATTAAAAATGTATATTTGCTGTGTTTTATTCCATTTGCTCTTATGTCTACTTCTTTCCAGAAGGGGTTCTTTAATTCTAATGAAAATTCTTTCTCTCATGATAAGAATCTCTTTTTGGAATATGATGAGCATCTTGCTCTTTTGAAGGAAGATCTTTTTGTGGAACTTCATGGGTATGGGAAAGTATATCCCAATGATGAACAATGACTCAAAAAATATATTCAATCCCATGGGATAAGGATTACTAATTTATCTTTTCTTAGGTGGATATGGGGTAAAATTATCGGAACTCATTTTATTGGATTGAGTATTGGATCGGTGATTGATTTGGGTAATGGGTCTGATAAAGAGGTTTTTGGTGGACATGAGGGGACTCATAAGTTACAATATGATGAAAATGCCAGGATAGACTGGCTACCCAATGACATCAAGTCCTTCCTTTGATTTATTGTTCTTTCATTCGAAATACTTCAGGAAATTCATTCCCTAAAAAAAAGAAGATTATGATGTTGAATGACTGAGGCAGCTAAATATGCAGTGAAAAATAATTCTATTGAACTCGAGGCTTTCTTCGGAGAGGGTGATATCAATCATCTTTTGGATAGAGATCCTTTTTCATATAAACAGTATAAAACTCAGGAAGGAAAACATAAGGCTATGTTGGCATTATTAGATGCTGATATCCAAAAAATAGTGTCGATTAAGAAAAAAGTTTTAGATATAATAGCCTTAGATCATCTCACATCGCAAGATCTTCATGCTCTTCAGAAAATTTTATTGTACTTGGAAGAAGAGAAAGAAACCAATCAATGGATTAGAGATGAATATGGGCATGAAGAGCGAGATCTTTTCGCAGATGTCAATCATCCTAGATATGGTCGATCCCTTCGATTGGAGTCTCAAAGAAATAGAGAAAAAAGGCTTCCTCTTTTGATGCAATGTTTAGAAAAAGAATCAAATCTTCTTCGAATTCTCCAAAGACACAAGGAGGTAAAAATTATCTCCTCGCAACATGATATGGAATGGACATGAGTGATGAAAATTCAAGTAAACCCACTTTATCGTAAAGATTTGTACGGTCAAGGGATACCCTCAAATGATCAGTTCTACTGGACAAAAATTGCACCTTATTTTCAAAAAATGACTGCAACAGACGTGCAGAAAATTCAGACAGAATATAGTACTAATAGACATTTGTTAGATCAACTGCTTGCTGATGATTGGATCCAAGAATTGGCTCCTCAAATGTTTATCGATTGGGTTGCATGTGATGACACATGACTCCCTATTGTGACTCAATGAACTTGTATCAAGGTCTCTTTGCCCGACAGGAGAAATGATTAATCTTTTCCCGATATCCTTCTTGATACCTTTGTTTTCTGAGAAACATTTCCTTCCTGTTGTAATTACGGACGATTTTTTTATACTCTAGAGGACTATCAATTTATTCTTTAGACACACTGATGCCTAACCGTCTGGTCAATAAAATCATCAAAACATATCTCGTCGTTCATTCTCATATCCACCAGCCTTCTTTTATTCAACAAGAAAAAATTATTTTTTCCTTATTGGAAAAATGCAAAGATACGGTTCGAGGGAGAAAGCATGGATTCGGGTATATCAAAACGATCAAAGATTTTCAAAATCAAGTGCCGATCTCTCATTACAAAGATATGGAACCTTGGATTCTCTATATGATGAAGTGAGAGAAAGATATTATGTATCCTGGAAAGATAGACTGGTTTGCTACTTCTTCCGGAACGACCTGAGGAACTGCAAAATATATCCCTATCACGAAGGCAAATCTGAAAGAATCTCATTTCAAATGAGGTATGGAGTCCTTGAGCTTATTTGTCAAAAACAACCCAAGAAGTCAGTTTTTTAAGGGTAAGTGATTGGTGATTTGAGGATGATTTATCAAAAATCCCTATACGGGAGAAGATAATGTGGGATTTATTTCTGCGATTTTACAGAAAACAGTCCCTTGGATAGGACAATACTTTAGAGAACCTAATTCTGAAATTTCTTTCATGGAAAATCGAGAAGAAAAAGTTCAAAAAATATTGGAAACTACCGTAGACAAAAATATTACTTTCCTCAATGGTCAGCCCTCTTGGTGATCAAATTTCCTTTACAAGGTCTTGGAATATACCGGGAAGAAAAATATTCTGGAGGTGTGGCCAAATTTTGAATTGTTCTTTTGGTGAGGAATGGCAATAGATCTGTATCGTGCTCAATTTGCAAAGTTATTTCCTTCCTCTGCAGTCAAATATTACCAAGTATATAACGCATCCGAAGGTTTTTTTGCTGTCCAAGATAGTAATGATGTCGATGATATGCGTCTTTTGACCAATCATGGAGTATTCTATGAATTTATTCCTTTCGAAGAATATGGAAAAGCTAACCCTACTACATTGACACTCAATGAAGTAGAAATTGATCAAAATTATGTAATCGTGATTACTAATAATTCAGGACTTCGAAGATATGTCTTGGGAGATACGGTAAAATTTACCTGTCTAGAACCTCGAAGGATCAAAATTTCAGGAAGAACTAAATATTATATCGATGTGGTAGGTGAGTGTGTTACTGCTGATTATACCGATAAAGCAATTTTGGCTGCTTGTAATAAAACAGATACCATTGCTAGTGATTATACTGTAGCTCCCATTACGTTCACAGGAGGACAGATTAGATGATCCTATCAATGGATTATAGAATTTATCAAACCACCCAAAGATATTCATGCTTTTGCAAAAGTTTTAGATCATGAATTGGGTCAGGTGAATTCATATTATTTTGACGAAAGACATGATACTAAAGTCCTTGGAGATACAATTGTTGTTCCTGTAGAGCAAGGTACTTTCTATGATTGGATGAAATCAAGAAACACCCTCTGAGGACAATTTAAAATTCCAAAACTGAATAATGATAGGACCTATGTAGATCAAATTCTGGACATGATAGCTCATCGTCAATAGCACTCTCTCTCTATTAATTGTTTTATTTTTTTTTGTGCATATGAAAAACATAGCTAAGAAAAAATTTAAACAATATATTCATAAGCTCTTCAAAGCTATCAAGAAGCATAAAATCTATCTCAAAGTCAAAAAGATCCCACTCTTCTTTAGAATTATTATATTTGTTTTCTGTATATTGTGGTTTATGATTTCTACATTACTCTTCCCTCCTTTGCCATTTGGGAATCTTTTTCTCATGATTGGATTGATCATCGTTTTTCCTATTGATAAAGTAAAATCTGTACTGTATTATGTGGTCCACAAAACAAGAATTACTTGGCTGTATACGAAATGGCTGAAGTGAAAAAATGTAATCAAAAGAAAATTTAGAATTTAGATGAAGAGGGGATACAAGTTGTTGCAAATTGCCTCAAATGGTAAACCAATTCCCGAATTCCTAATTCCCGATAAACCGATTTCTAATCCCTAATACCCTTGATACTTTGTCCAAAATTCCTATATCTATGGACGACATTTTATTTCGTATTCATTTTTCCTTATGACTCAAATCGCTCAAGTAGATACTATTATTTCAGATGCTATTCTCGCTGAACAGAGAAGACAATCTGAAGGGATGGAATTGATCGCTAGTGAAAATTATCAATCTCCCGCAGTTTTAGAAGTGCAGTCTTCTGTTTTTGCAAATAAATATTCTGAAGGATTCCCTGGGAAAAGATACTATGGAGGGCAAGAAAATACGGATATTATAGAACAACTTGCTATCGATAGAGCAAAAGCTGTTTTCCATGCTGACCATGCAAATGTCCAAGCACTCAGTGGGGCGGCAGCGAATCTTTGTGTCTATACCGCCTTGATGAACCCAGGCGATACCATTTTATGAATGGATTTGAGTCATGGCGGACATCTTACTCATGGCGCCCCAGTGACTTTCTTTTCTAAGGTATTTAATTTTATAAGATATAAGACACTTCCAGATGGTAGTATTGATTTCGATCAGATCCGTGCATTAGCCCATGAACATAAACCTAAGATTATCCTTGCTGGATTTAGTGCCTATCCAAGAGAATTAGACTATGCTCAATTTGCTGCAATTGCTCAAGAAGTTGGTGCTATTGCTTTTGCTGATATGTCTCATATCGGTGGATTTATCGCTGCAGGTGTCCTCAAAAATCCTCTGGATTATGGATTTCACGTGATGATGACGACTACTCATAAATCACTCAGATGACCAAGAGGAGCATTGATCTTGAGTAAGGGTATTGTTTCCAATCCGCTCAAAAAACCTGAAGATACGATAGAAAATATCCCAACCAGAATAGATAGAGCTGTCTTCCCTGGAATGCAAGGTGGACCTCATATGAATACCATCTGCGCTATAGCAGTCGCCCTCAAAGAAGCTCAGACTCCTGAGTTTCTAGACTATGCTAGCCAAACACTCAAGAATGCAAAAGTGATGGCGGAAGAACTCTTAACTCTTAACTATAAACTCGTCACTGGAGGTACGTCCAATCATATGGTAGTTGTGGATTTTTCATGAACTGCAATTGATGGTTCGCTTGCTGAAAAAGCTTTAGATAAAATCTGAATTTCTACTTCTAAATCTACTATCCCTGATGATCCCAATCCTCCTTTTAGACCCTCTGGACTCCGCATCTGAATGCCTGCGATGACCACGAGAGGAGTGAAAGAGGAAGATACCAAGCAAATCGTCCACTTTATGGATCAAGCCTTCAAAAATCATGATAATGAAGAAAAATTAGTACAACTTAAGGAGGAGGTAAAAAACTTTGCATTGAAATTTCCTGTACCTGGATTATAATTGGGGTATGATTCTTAGGCCCCGCAAACAAAATAGGTTGCCAAAACACCTTTATCGTGAGGGAGGATTTTTTGTGACCATAAATGTTCATCATCATGAAAAAGTATTCGGTGAAGTTGTAGGAGAAGAGATGGTAGTAAATGAATATGGAAAGATCGTCAGAGAGTGTCGGCGTGATTTGCCTAATCATTATACGAACTGTGAATTAGCTGATTTTCTGGTTATGCCTAATCATATTCATGCAATTCTTTTTTTGGAGAGAGGGGCGGAACACGTCGTAAGGAACGGTTTCAAACCGTTCCCTACAAAAAACCACGATCTTTCAGAAATAATTCGCTGACTCAAGACATTCTCGTCTCGTAAAATACATGAAATGTGATTTATCTCATTCAAATGGCAAAAGTCTTTCTATGACCACATCATCCGCAATCCAGAAGACCTTTATAGGATACAAGAATATATAGAATTGAATCCTTATAAACGAGAAAACGATGAATATTATGTAAAATAATATAAAATCGCTTGATATTTGTAATAAAAACAATACATTCTCTATTGTCAATTTTGACATATTTGCCCTCAGAATGAGGGCGTCCAGCTTATAGCTGTATCCATGAAGGAGTTTGCTCATCTATACCACATTCTTATAGTGTATTACTCTATGCTTATGCATAGCTCTTTGCCTATATTGTATATGTGGTCACTGGAAACATTAGCAGACTCCTTTTCTCTTTATTAAAAAAATCTCTCGATTGTCGAAAGATTTTTCTGTATAATGTATATCGTTATTTCATCGTCCAAACTACCTTTTGTTCTCCATTTACTTCTTTGAATTCTTGTGCTTTGACCTTGATCTTATCGCCGATATTGAAATATTTCTTTCGATCGACTCCCTCAGGAGCGACGATAAAGTTTTTGTGCAGGAGTCCTTCTACGCCTTTGACAGTAATAAACATCCCGTAGTTGTAACTCAGTTTAATATATCCCTCATACCATTCTTTGAGCTTAATGTCTTTGATGGAAAATCCATTAGTTTCTTGTGCAGGAATGGGTTTGGAAGCATTGCTTCAAGTTGTTCCCTGTTGTCCCATATTGCTTCATGTTGTAGGGGTGACGGGAGTAACTACTTTTTCAGGGTTTTGCTGTTTAAGTTTGTCTACATTAGGGCATAATTTAAGAAAATTTTGTTCCTCGAGACATTGTCCTGCACTTTTGCAAATGTCTGCTATTTGTGCATTTATATCTTGTTTCTCTCCTATTCGGATCATGAGTGGATTGTTTTCTGTTGTGGTAATGGTCATATGTTGAAACATATCTACATGCATAGGAATGGATCCTGTATCGGTGTCTATGTTTTGTCCTTTTTGATATTTAGGAGTGGCCTGATATTCGATACTTGATGGTTTAGTATATCGGATCGCTTTGTGGTTTTCACTTGCTGTATCGAAAAGAATGGCATCAGGTTCTTCTCCATTGATGGCATATTCAGTATAATAATGACTGTGTTGTAATACATAGGCATCTTGTAAATTGCTTGCTTCTTGCTCGCTCATGCCTAAGGCTTGATATTGAGCTTTTTCACTGATCTTTTCTTGGATACTAAAGGTCTTTTTATTCCAAGCCTCCATCAGTTTTTCGAGTTGGGGTCTTTGCATTGCATATCTTTGTCTAGATTGTTTTCTAAGTTTATCGATCAATTCTAATGATCCTTCAGGGGTAGAAATAGGTAAAGTCTTCATACTAAATGGATCTGAAGAAATTCCATCGATCATTAATCTCATATATGCACTATACTTTGGTAATGAGATCAAATCATTGACGCTAGAGAGCTCTTTGAATTGTCCTGTAATAATATCGGCATCGTCCTTTCCTACGGTGAATGCCATGGTTGTCCCTACGTTTCCAAAGATTGCATCTTTGATCTCTGGGAGAAGCTGGGAGGTATATTGGTTGGCAACGATAAGTGATAATTTATATTTTCTTGCTTCTGAAAGAATGGTCATAAATGATTTAGAAGCAAAGTTTTGGAACTCATCGATATAGAGATAGAAATCTCTTCTCTTGTGTGATGCAATATCTGCTCTGGACATGGCATCAATTTGTATTTTTGTGACAAGGAGTGATCCAATCATATTTGCATTATCTTCACCAATCTTTCCTTTACTGAGATTTACAAGAATAATTTTCCCTTCATCCATTGCTTTTCTCATATTGAGTTTTGTCCTTGGTTGTCCGAAAATATTTCTGACGAGTTTAGATGAAAGAAATTGTCCAACTTTATTGGTAATTGGTCCTACAGATTCTTCTCTTTGTTTATCGTTCCACTTATTAAATTCATTATTCCAAAATTTAAGTACCACTCCATCTTTGATATTTGATATGACTTCTTCTCTAAAATTTTTGTCTGTAAGGATCCTCAAAATATGCATAAGTGTAGCATTGGGATAGTCGATAAGTGAAAGGACTACATTCCTCAAGATGTATTCCAATCTTGGTCCCCAACTGGTGTCAAAGAGTCTGTAAAAGGTGGCAACGATTCCTGATGCAATCAAATTTTTGGCATCTTCGTTATCTGCTTGGAAAAGATTAAATCCAATAGGAAACTCGGTATCTGAGACATCAAATAAGATGACATCATTGATTCTATTTGTGGGGATGTGTTCCAATACGGTATCCACAAGCTCTCCGTGGGGATCAAGCAAACAGAGTCCGTTCCCAGCTTTCATGTCACTTACCACCATATTAGAGATGAAGGTAGACTTTCCCGTACCTGTCTTTCCTACGATATACATATGTCTAAACTTGTCTTCCTTTTTGATTCCAAAAGTGACTTTCTCTCCTCTATAATCGGTGTTTCCGAGAATAGTAAGATCATCTTCTTTCGTATTTTTTATAGTTGGAAGATTACTTGGATAGGGGAGTTTTCTATATACACAATAGTCCAATCCCTTGATAAAATTTGCTATCGTTGGAATATGGAAAAAATTCACTGCTTGTGCATGAGTGAGTCCAATGAATTTCTGTGTCTGGAAAATTTTGAGTTTTCCATTGGATACAAAGGGAGAAAACGCAGATTTGATGTTGAGTCTAAGCTGTTCTGCCATATATTTATCTTTGGTTTGGATTTTGTAAGAAAAGGAACAGAACATATCTGCTGGAAGTTCTTTGGGAGTTGGCTTATCTTCATCGTCTTTATCCTTTTTTGTGCCTCGAATCCATTTCGCGGTCTTGAGGAGAAGATAGCTGAGTGATCTCGGATGTTTGAAGGTATACGTGAAATAGAGATTGAAATACGACTCCTGGTCTACGGTAGAGTAGAGGGCAAACAAGGCATTCATAGGATCCATATAGGTCCCATCTCTCGTAAAATCCTCTTTGTTTGCGATCTTCCCTTTGGCGGAGAATCTAATATGATCTCTTTGTTCGGGTATTTTGACAGCAGGAGTTTCGATAAGGTCTGACGTAGGATAACTCGCAAAAAAAGTATTCTGAAAATATCACTTGAAGTCTTTGGGGATCCCGACATACATTTTGATATCTGCGCTATTTCAGCTGATTATAAAGACCATTTTTTTTCTTTTGAGACTAATGAGGTTCTTACTTACGGTCTCCCAATGGCTGATCGAGCGATCGTTGTCTTTAAACGGTTTAATTTGAAAAAAGACCATTCCTGATGGACTTGTGGTTTGATTACTTTGCTTGGTAGATACTACCTTTTCGTTGTTTGTAGTCATGATTTTTGTTTGGTAAGGGTACAAAAGAGATACAATTGCACGTCTATTATATATAATTTAAGACAAAAAGCAAGTATTTTTTAGTATAAGCAGTTGCTTATTATTTCTCATGAAATTGATCGAAATAGATCTTCATCCCTACTTGATACAGTGGGGAATATTTATCAGGATTTTCTGTGAGTTCTTCTCTTATCTTGTCGGTAGCTATTCGCTCTACACTGTCTACTTCTTCTTCCTGCTGGACAATTGTGTTTTCTTCTCTTTTTATGGTAGCTAAAAATATTTTTTGAAAGACGTTATCATTATCCGAAGTATGATGTATCTCAAAAAATCATTCTAATTGTACCTCTATCCCTATTTCTTCCTTGGTTTCTCTGAGGATGGATTCTTCGTCGGTTTCATTTCCAACGGTTCCTCCTGCTGAATAACTATATTTTCCTGGATTTCGAACTTTATTTTGAGAACGCTTTTGTACCAATATTTCCCCCTTTGTATTTCTCAAAATGAGTTGTACACCACGATGCATATATTTTGCTGTATAAAAATCTTCTCTTGGTCTCAGTCCAATAGGCTCGTTATTTTCATTTACTTCCATAATCAATTCTGTCATACATTACTGTGCAATATAAAATATTTATGTACGATATATATACATAATTTCGATGGAAAAACAAGAATTTACCTTCTCTTATTTAGTAAATATCTGTAGTTAATCTTTCTTTGTTATTACGATTCTCCGGTGTTATTTTATTTCTTTTATTATTTCTTGAACTTTTTTCAAAGATACTTCTCAATTGTCCTTAAATGCGGTGCCAATAATTGTTCCGTCTACATACTTTAAAAAATCTATTATATTTCTCTTATCTATTCAGCTGCCTGCTAATATCTGTATATTAGGTAATCTATCCCTTAAATCCTTAATGATATCTAAAATTGGAGCTTGCCCTGTTCGATCTCATGTAATAATGATTGCATTAGCTCATTCCTGTACTGCTTCTTTTGCTGATTGTAGTAATGATTTTTCTGGATCTACCATTTGAGTATGCTTTACCTGAATATCTGCCCATAATTCTATCTTCTCTCCTCAAATATTTTTTTTATATTGTATTATCTTGTCTGGTTTTGGAAGTATCTGTATATTATCATCGATTCTTTGGACATTGTCTACAAATGTATCTAGACGAATAAACGATCCTCCATGTCTTTTAGCTAACCAAAAGGCTGTCTGATAATCATTTAAGAGGCAACAAAATCCAAAGGGTATCTTGATGTGTGGCTTTAAAAATAGAATGATATCATCCATAACACTTCTCTGTTCTTGGGTGAGGAATTCTTTATATGGGCTTATACCATCAAAATCGTTCTCTATAAGTAATTTATCTATTCAACCATTTTGAAGATTCTGGAGATTTTGGAGCGCGATTTTACTTACATTATTAATTCAAACTTGGTCATTCTTATTTGGTAATATATCTAGATGAAGAACACCTATGATTTCTTTTTTTGTCATGTATATAATTATGATGTAAAAGACTTAACCTTTCCTATATTTCGTTTGTTCATGAAATTCTCTTTTCAGCTCCATTCTGGAGTTCATTGAGGGATTACTCACGAGAATAATCAGTATATAGACTTTTCCTTTAATTTTTTTATTTCATTCATTTGTTTTAAAACACTACTTTTAGATCCTTTTTTTAAATAATCCTCTACTGCCTTACTATATCATATCGAAGAACTTTTATACCAACTGCTAATAAATTCATTATTAATCATTTCTAACTGTGGACTTATACTATTTCATTCCTGTTTTAATTTTCAAGGAGAATAGTGTGTTTGTGGATTTACACATTCGATACAATCTGCGAAAAGATTACATATTTCAGTTTCATTAGGAACCTCATTGTTTAGAAATCAAGTGATGTTTTGATTTTTAG
>CAIVDB010000103.1 GCA_903904545.1 uncultured bacterium
TCGATAGATGCTTTGAGATACATATTTTGGAGAATAGGGAGTGTAGCATTTTTTGCTACAAATCTTGTGACAATATCGATAATTTCAATAATTTTCGCTGTTTCAAGAGAAATTTTCATGATGTGTGTGGGTAAGAAACTAAAGAATTACGTGTTTTTATTTTCCAAAATTACGATTCTGAGCAATATGATCAAACCATTGTAATGCAGCTTGATAATCCTCTACCTCCAATTCTGGACATTTCTTACTTGTGAAGAAGAGTTCTGCATATCCTATCCATCGGGACATAAACCCTGATGTTCTTTGTGCTACGTCTCCTTTTGTTCTAATAACTAAGTCGATAGGAGGTATATCTCATAAGTCTAATGATTGACTAATTTGTTGTTCGGTAATCTGTTGCATATCTACCCCTTGTGTAGCAAGCTTATGAATCCCTCTTACAATCTCATCTCTTCCCCCATAATTGATGGCGAAGACGAAATATTTCCCTGTATTGTAAGTATTTCTTTGTTGCTTAGCAATAAGATACTCTTTGAACTCTTCTGTGATCCCCTCAAAATTTCCTATTGGTTTGAAGTTTACTTGGTGTTCATGTAGGAAATCATCTAGATCTTCTTCTACTAATTTGTGCATATTCATTAGGAAATCAAATTCTTCTTTTGGTCTTTTGACTCCATTTTCTGTACTGAGTCCCCGTAAGGTGAATATTTCTACATTGGTTTCTGTAAATGTATATCTAATGAGATCTAGTGCTTTCTCATAGGAGGTCATGTATGCCTCTGCTACTGATTTCTCATGAAGTTTGGCTCGAGTTCTGTTTCCGTCTGGGATAATTGCTACATGTTTCGGATACTGCATGTGGTCATAAAATGATAAATACAAAAAGCTCTACAAAGATAATTCATACATATTTATGAAGGATATTCAAGGGAAAAGACTTACTGCTTTTTTGTTAATATTTTTTGCTTCTCTCTTGACTTTTGTTTATATATTTGTATATCTCTTGTGATTTTATCATTTCCCCTTTCAAATGATAGATATTGATGATGTTTCTCTCTTACCACACGCTTATCCGCTTCATTTTATTGGTGTAGATTGAACGGAAGCAGTCATAGCAGATCTTGTGAAAAATTTTTCTACGAAATTTTCTTCTGTGTCGTCCGAAATTGTTCCTTATGCGTCTTTTGCTAATGGGGAAACCCAGGTTATTCTCAAAGAGTCCGTCCGTGGTAAACATACTTTTGTCCTTGGTAATCGTGAATGAATCATTACTTCAATGTCTGGTCCCAAATATAATGATAAACTTATCCAAGAATTACTCATTACACAATGTGCAAAAAATTTCTGAGCTAAGGGTATTGTAATGGATTGAATTCCTTCTTATGCTATTTTCTCTGCTCCTTTTTATAAACAACACCGTCCACCCTTCTCCTTTCCCTCAGTAAGTGATATTGGGAGTCTTGCTTGAGGTGATATTTCTTGATTAGTAGACTCTTTTCATCATGAAGCTTTGCAACATGAATTATTATTCCCTTCTCGTCAAGAAAAAGTGCATTTGATTGCAACCCAAGATACTGCTGACTTTGTAGATAAAATGAAACAATATCTTTGCAGTGTTTTATGATGTGATGCTGTGTCTTCGGAGGTGGTAGCATATCAAGAAGATAAGTTTGGCCGTACGATGGTCTCACTTTCTCAGTCTGTAGAGTGAAAACATACTTATGTAGTAGCTGATGTTAATGGGAAAAAAGAAGTTCCTGGTTTGCGTGTATGATATAATGATAGATTAATCCAAGCCCTTTTATTGTTTGATCTAGCTGATAAGTGACTCGCGAAGACAGTAAATACTGCTTTGACTTGCTTTCCTTATAGTAGACAGGATAAACCAACGCTTTGATGATTGAAAGAAAGAGTATCTAGAGAACCCTCCTCTGCTCAATTTTTTGTGGATGTTTTGGAATGGTTCGGTATCGATTATGCACTTACTATGGATGTTCATAATCCTGCTGTTATTAATAATTCTAGAACGACAAAATTCTGTAACTTATATACATGATGGTTTGTCAATCATATTGTTCAGATCCTTCAGAAAGAATGAAAGGAAGATATTGTTATTTGTCCCATGGATGAGTGATGACTCAAAAAAGTGTCTTCGATCTCAAAAGATTTATGTTTGCCTTACCTAACAGTCATTAAATGAAGAGATCTTTCTAAGGTAAATACGGTAGATATTATCAAGGTATATGGTGATGTACAAGGAAAACATATCGTTGTCCATGATGATATGTTAGATACTTGAGGAAGTTTGATAAAACTTATCAAAGAACTTAATGCTCTCGGTGCAGCAAGTGTATCCATTGTTATTACTCATGGTATGTTTAATAAAGATGCTATTGAGAAATTACAGGTATTAAAAAATAATGGCATGTTTGATAAAATTTATGTTACAAATAGTGTCTATAGGGACGAGTCGTTTTATCCAGATCGAGTGGAAGTGATTGATTGTTCTCCTAATTTTGCAGATCCTATCGCCTCTATTGTTGAGGGTAAAAAAATTAATTATAACCTGCCGCTAACTCCTCTAGCTGCCTAAATAATTTCTCCATAAAGTTTGAAGGGTACTCATTTGCTGATTTTTGCTTGAACAAAATCACCTGGCTTGTGAGTGGTCTTAGATTCTAAAATAATTTGTTTCATATTGTCGGTGTGGCCAATATATGCTTTTTGTCCTTTGTTATCTTGTATCTCATTTATTAGAACTCCCCTAGTATTCCCAATTTCTTTCTTATTATTTTCTTGAGAAATTTGTTTCAATAGCTCATTGAGTTTACTTCGTCTCTGATGCTTTACTGTATAAGGGATGTCGTCTGGAATGTTTTTTGCTGCGAACGTTCCTGGTCTAGGAGAATAGATGCCGATATAAATCATATCAAATCTTCCATAGGTAACTAAGTCTAATGTGGATTGGAAATCCTCTTCTGTCTCTCCCGGGAATCCCACAATGATGTCGGTAGTGATGCTGATGTCTCTTTGGAGTCAGCGAATCTTGTCGATAAATGTTTTTGCTTGGTCTACAGAATATCCTCTGTGCATAGCTTTGAGTATAGAGTCTGAACCTGACTGGAATGGGATGTGGATGTGTGGACAGAGCTTGGGTTCCTTTTCGTGGAGTGCGAGTAAATCTGGTGAATAGTAGGTAGGATACGGCGATGTATATCTCAACCGTTGAAGTCCTTCCAGCTGTAAAATCTCTTTGAGAATCTGTACAAAGTCGGGATGTTTGTTTACTATTTGACCGAGTAAGGTAATTTCTTTTGCTCCATTTTCCAGATGAAGTTTTGCTTCTGCAATGATATCTTGGACAGGGAAATATTTCTCCAATCCTCTTGCATAAGGAACGATACAGTAAGAACAAAATTGGTTACATCCGGTGGATATAGGGATATAAGCTGATGATTGATGCTTCTCTAGCATAGAGGTGTTGTCTTGGGGAAGTATTTTTTCATATTCGTTGAGGATCTCTTCTTCATAACTGATCTTGTATCCTAACTTGGGTAAAATCAGGGGAAGAAATCCCGTATCGTCTATTCTTCGCATCAATTCAAGTTGAGGATATGTCTTGTGGAGATTGTAAAACTGGGGATTGAAGGCATTGTTTACTCACAGGATTGCAGAAGATTTCTCAGATGATTCCGGATGATTAATTTCTTCTGTAGTGAATCATACAATTTGAGGATGGATATTTTTGATTGATCATATGAAATTACCGACTTTGAGCTTTGTACTTTCTGCTTTAAGCTTTCCACTTCTCATATTATGCTGGATCATACATCAGGTGATTCGCACTTTTTGGCGTGGATCGAGTTCTTTGAGTTTTCCTGTGATTTTATCTTCAGATTTTTGTCTGACGGAACAGGTATCGAAGATTACAATATCGGCTTCTTGGATATTTTCTGTATAAGTAAATCAGCAATGGGTAAGTATTGCTTTGATCCTTGCACTATCTGCATAATTCATTTGGCAACCAAAGATGAGGATATGGAACTTCATGTGAATGGAGAATCTAAAATTACGAATTACGAATTACGAATTACGAATTACGAATATCATTATTAGTTATTAGTTTTTACTTATTAATTATTAATTACTGGAGATGAACATACTGATTCATTTCTTTTATTCAATAGAAAATAAAAAGCTCTTGCAATTGACATTTTAATGATTATATGTGGCCCGCTTATTATTTTTAATTTTTTTCATGAAGATATGTTAGATGTACATTGAAATAGTAAAAATGGTGAAAATGGCAATTCCTTGAATATTAAACAGATATGAAAAAATAATATTATAGATCTTACGTGGAAGCAAATCCAAGATGCGTTTTCTTTTGATCGTTTTTTTCTTTCTAGAAATAAATTTACAAGCAAAGATCATTTCTTTTTGAAATCTCGTGATTGTTGTGGGAAATGTAGATATTCTCTTTTTGTAGAGCTTACTCAAACATCTAGTTTATCCCATAATAGCATAAATACCCACTCTACTGAGCACGTTCTTGCAGATTTCCCTGAGACTCAATGTAAAAAAAAATTTCCCTTTTTGGAAGGATAATGTGTAGTATTTTTGTTTGCAAATATAGAAGAAAACCATAAATTTTTCCAAAGTATTTATCTTGTATCGCTTTGTATGGTATATGTCATTTCTTCTGCTGGGTTACTTATATTTTCTGGATTTGCTTATTTTTTTCCTCGTCAGTATATCTCTGAACTGTTTTTGAGTTTTCTCCCTTATCGGAGTGCTCTTTTCTTTTTTGGCTTATTTCTTTCTTTAGTCTTCTTGAGACGTTATATGCGTAGTATCTCCTTGTGAAAAATCCTTCCCTGGTGGTACAAACTGAGCGGACTTTTTTCTCTGTGTTTTGCAGTCTTGTTCTTTCTTTCTTCATCTCAAGTTTCTCATTTTTATACTCAGAACGCTTTGCTCCAAAACTCAGGTGATTCACTTACCGTGCTTTTTGCTAATATTCATAAGAATAATGCTCAGTATACATGACTTCAAGATTTAATCATCCGTACTGATCCTGATCTTATTTTATTTGTCGAATTTGCAAATCATCATTATGAATATCTCAAACCTTTTCTCAAGGCTCGTTATCCCTATACCAATAGTACAACTTGGAATAAACAATTTATAGGAAGTATGGTCTTTAGTAAACAGAAAATAGAAAATTGGGCAGATAATTTCCCTCAGGGGATGTGGAGATATGGCTATTTTTCTTTGTATCTCAAGGATCGCCCTTATTATTTCTATCTTATCCATACAAGTTCCCCAGACTCTTATGCTCATTTTGTAATGAGAAATGCTCAGATAGCTACTTTTGATAAAGATTTTGCTGCTCATGCACAACAAAGACCTGAATGAAGCCCTATCGTTGTGGTATGAGATTTTAATACTACTCCATGGTCTGCGTATTACAGCGATATCGAACGTGTATTTTCAGGTACCCTTACTAATGTAGGGAGTACACTCCCCTTTCTTCGTACTTGGAAATTATCTTTATTCCCCCTTATTCAAGCACATATTGATCATGTCTGGGCGTCTTCTGGGAATATTCAGTCTATTATGTCCCTTCCTGTCCTAGGATCAGATCACTCAGCATATCTCTTTGAGGTTCGTTATTAAGCACTCATTTAGGAAGAGAAATTTGCTTTTTTGTTAAAAAAGCTTATAATTATAAGAGGAAAAAATTGTCAAAAAACATCACTGTTCAGATACTGTCCTTTTATTCGTTTCTATGCCTTATGATCATCAAAAAAGAAAAAACTGAAGTTACTTCATCGTTAGGGTCTGTCAAAGACTTTCTTTTTGTGGATGATAGTGTGAATCCTCTTTCTGGTCCGAAATATGTCTTTAGTTCTGACTCTTTGTCTGGCTATGGACTTGATCTTGTTTTTCAATTGGTCAAAGAGGCTTGATTTGATGGTTTAGACCTTGCTTTGTGGAAAAATTTTGATGCACGGAATGTGGAATATGTACAGAAACTTTCTGAGAAACATCAACTGCCTGTCGCTATCGTACAAGTCTCGTCTTCTGTCAATCAAAAAGAAATGACTAAGGCATTGGATATGTGTGAAGCATTAGGAACTACTACGATCACTATCAATGCACCAACAATGTTTAATTATAAAAGTTATTCCTACCTTACGGACGTTCTTCCTCGTTTGAGAGAGGACTATCCCCATATTCGTTTTTCAATTATCAATCCTGAAGATGCAAGTCTTTTTGCCTTGCCTATTCCTCAATATCGTTTTAGTAATCTTGCAGAAATTGTCAAAAAACACCATTGTTATCTTGCCTTGGATGTCGCTAATATGAATTCAGCGACCTTGGAAGATGATATGATGAGGAAACTCAAGGACTTTGTCCCTTACCTTTCTACTGTATATATCTCTGATAAGTCTAGAACTGGAGTCTCGCATCTTATCCCTGGCGAAGGAGTGCTCAAACTCAATTCTTTGTTAGGAAAACTACAGTCAAATGGCTATTCACGTTACTTTAGCAGCAAAATAACTTTCTCTAAATCTGACTTATCTGATGGAGAAAAAATCCTCGCATTGCTCAAAGAAGTGAGAAAATTTTATAACGAAGCTATAGCTTAAATAATGAATATATGCCTATAAATCCCGTATCCCCGGTTTTGTCATCCCGGTGTTTTTGGTGAGGTACGAACCTGCGACCCTGCCTACCGGCAGGCAGGCGGGATCTTACCGGGGCAATCTATTTAATGAAGATTCCGGCCGCATCCCGACCGGTCGGGAAATATCGCCGGAATGACAATGAGACGAGGAAAAATCTGCCGATGTGGGCAGATTTTTCTTTATTATTTCTTAAATATATGGTAGAGGCTTAGGAGTGGAAGAATAAGTATCTTTCTAAAATTAGGCTTGATCCAAAGAAATGCTGGATAATTTCTCAAAAGCATATGTAAAAACTGTCCAAACTTGTTCTTGGGATTGAGACTATCGAAAGGATAAATTACCAGATCTTTAATAAATACAAACATGGAAGAGAGTTAAGAGTTTATAGTTTATAGTTAAGAGTTCTGGAATCTTTGTACAGAAAAGAGAATCGATCCAAAACCTAAAACTTAAAACACAAAACCTAAAACTTAAAACACAAAACCTAAAACTTAAAACACAAAACCTAAAACTATTTTTTCTTTTTAGCAGGAGCTTTCTTTTCTGCTTTTTCTTCTTCGTGATGTGTATGATGATCGTGATCATGATGATGTCCGTGGTCGTGATCCTCACCAAGTTTTTCGTACAGCTTTCTTTCTACCTCTAGTGCTTCAGGTTTTTCTCGATTGATATCTATCTTGAGTGCTTCGACCATCTTTTGGAGAATGAAGAATTTTTCTAAACTTTCCTTAGCTGCTCTTTTGATGTCATCTAGGAATGCTTTTCCCTTTTCATCGCCCATTTGTTGAAAGTAGCCTGTAAGTTTCTCTTGTCCACCAAATCTTTCTTGAAGACTTTTCATCCTTGTGGAAAATTCTTCTTCGATAAGTGTCCTTGGAACCACAACTTGCATGCTTTGTGTCTTTACTTTTTGGAGGAGATCTTCTATGCTTTTGACGAGATCTGCTTCAAATTTTTGTTGAGCAAGGGTGTCTCTGATGAAGTCTCTCAATTGTGCTTCGTTTTTGACAGTACTCTCTTTTCCGAAGAGTTGAAGCATCATAGCTTCTGTGAGCTCAGGTAAAACTACCTTTTTACAGTCCTGCACGGTAAGTTTGATGTGCTTTGGTGTTCCTTCAGTCTTTTTGTAGTGATAGACTGCAGGAAGGTCTTTTTCTTTGTAAGGTAGCTCTCGAGACTCCCCTCTTTTTTTATTGAGAAAAGTTTTGTGATAAAAATCACCTTCAGCGAATTCTTGTTCTCCAACATAATTGTGTCCTGTTTCCAAAACCTTTCCATCAGCATCGATAAATTCCATAGCTATCTTAGAGATACTATCTAGAGTAACTTCTTCTACATCCTTGTATTCAGCGAAGTTTTTCTTGATATTCATTACGGCTTGGTCTATCTCTTCTTCGCCAATCATAGGGTGGATATGTGCCAACTTTTCCTTTTCCCAATCGGTATTGAGTATCTCTACTTCAGGGAAAATATCTAGGTACATCGTCATAGTCGTATTGCCA
>CAIVDB010000104.1 GCA_903904545.1 uncultured bacterium
ACTTATCGATAAATATTTTTCAGAGGTTGCAGGATATCTTTTCTCCTTCGGGGACCATTGCCTCTGGAGAAGAAAGTGAATCTTGTGCACATTTTTCTACAATAGCAAAAATTTCTTCCTGAGTGAACTCTCATCAGAATCTTTTGTAGGCATCACGCAATTGGGAAATATGAGGAACCATTTCTTCTGAGGATGTGCGTAAAAGATTTTACGCTTAATTATACTCAGAAAGCTTTTTTTTGCAAAAATTCACTGTTTTATTTTTTCCCTTTTTTGGAAAGTTTTCGGATGAGATTGAACATACTTTTGAGTCCATTATGGAGCGTAGTACTTTCTATTGTTAGTCCGCAGAGCTCATTGGTATTGTACATGAGAATAGCTACTTTAGAGTTTCCATAGACGATAATCTCATTTGCAAAATCAAAAACAGGATCATCTACCACGATAGATTCATGAGTCTTGATATTGTAGTCTGAGTATTTGCTGGTACTTTTTGCAGCGATTACTCTAGTCTTGGTCTTATGTTTCAGTCTTCGAGGAACAAATTCTTTGCTTAGATACTCTTGGAAGGAAGGATCTATCTTACTTGTTCAGACAAAGGTAAGAAAGGGCTCTTTGGGAGGCATATATTCTCAGGAAAGAATTACTTCTTGATAGATACTCTTCAACCCTTCTATTCCATCGAAAAAGGAGACCTTAGGTTTATTGTCATACTTATTGCTAATGGCTAGAAACTGAGGCAGAGCATCTTTGAGTGCTTGATATTTTCCCTCTATCTTTTGGATCATTTTTTCTGGTGAAACTACGCTATAATACGTGGTATTTTTTTTAGTTATCTCATTCGCTAATCCCTTCTTTATCAAATTTTTTAAAGCTGAATAGATCGTCACCCTATTTTCCCCGAGACGTCTCGCAATACTACTCACAGGAGCCGTACCGAGTTCTAAACATACGAGATAGACATTAGCCTCTTTGGCTGTCAATCCGTAATCTTGAAGGACTTCTTGAAGCATGGTGGTGGCGAGATGGGATAAAATGATCTTTATTGTATATGATTGGCATCGATTGCGCCAAATTGAGAATGTTGAATGCGTAATGTTTAATGATGGAGTTTTTTGACTTTAAGACTTTATAGACCTTAAGACTATTTCTCTTCCCTTACTTCCTGTATTCTCTGCAACCAAATCAATGCGATCAAAAAGAAGATCATAAAAAACCACTGACTGATCGTGAACATCCCCACAAACTCCTGTTGTGAGTCAGCTCTAAAATTTTCTAAGATAAATCTCACCAAACTATACCGAGCAAGAAATATTGCTGAAATCTTTCCTGGGGCATATTTTTTGTGTCTGATTTGGTACCAGAATAAACTTCATACAATACAGAGACTCATCAATCATTCTCCGATACCTGCCAAGAGATTGGTATTGACTCTCAATGCAGTATCTATTGCAGGATAGACGTGAAGGACTCCTATGTTTGTAAAAAACTGGATTACCGAGTTTCCTCGTCCTCATGTTACCACGACACCATAGAGTTCTTGATTGAGAAAATTTCCTAATCTCCCTAATCCGATACCTATGGGTAATGCTACTACGATTACATCCAGAAGGGTCAAAAGATCATGCCAAGTACCTTTTTTGACTCTCCGGAATATCAATATCGCTATCACTACTCAGATAAGCCCTCAAATAAAGGACATTCCTCCTTCTCGAAAAGCAAATATATGCTGAGGATGATGAAGATAATACGAAAAATTATAGATAATCACATGTCCTAGTCTCCCCCCTAATAAGACCCCTGCAAAAATAATCAAAAGCAAATCATCTCTATGATGATGGAGTACTTTATGGAGTCGAGGAAAATAACGAGCAAACATTTGTTTGCGAGCAACGTAGATAAATCGAAGATATCCTATCACGAATGAGAGAAAGTAGAAAATACCATATCGATAGATATTTATTCATCGGAAGGAAAAAGCAATCATAGAAACTCGTAAAAAATAAAATTACTTAGTATATATGCATCATCAGAGCAAAAGCAATTCTTTTGTAGAACTTTTCCGACAATAAAAAAAGGGCTGATATAATCAGCGCCTTTCCATTTTCATAACAAAGAGTCCCCTCCATATTCTATCTTGGTTTATTTTCCAAATGGGTAGGGGTAATGTTTTTTGAACTCCTCTAAGGAGGTCTTTTTGCTCGAGATATAACAGGTATCTCCTGCTATACTATCTCGAGAAAGAATCTTTCGCTGAGCATCTAAGTGATATACCGTTAGCCCTGGCAAACCATCACAATATTCCACAACTGTGGAATCGTTTGGATATGCCTTTTTAGTTTCCCCAGAACTCATAGCAATCTTATTTGCTTCAGCCCAGTCTCTATAAGAGATATTAGAGTCTGCATTGACTCTTTTAATCTCTCTCCAAGCAGCAGTTGCTTTGTCGATTTCTCGATTACAAAACGATCGCTCTGATGTATTTTTTTCTGTCTTTGTAGGAAGCAAACTATCTTTCAATATAAAAGCTATTCCTACGAAGAAAAAAAACACCAATAAGGAGCTTTTTACTTTTTTTGTTTTCATTTGTTTGTTTTTTTGATTTTTACTATTTTTTTATGCTGTGAGTATAGTGAATTGCTTGGAAATATCAAGGGAGAAAGATGAGGGGATGATTATTATAAATGATGAATTATAGATTATAAATTGTTATGTTCGTGTATTGGGATATTCAGATCAAACAATTTTGTACGATGGTGGACAACTTTTGTACGACCTTTGTGCCAAGCATAAACGGATTTCTAATTTCTAATTTCTAATTTTCAATTTTCAATTCTCAATCCTCAATTTTCAATTCTCAATTCTCAATCCTCAATTTTCAATTCTCAATCCTTAATTTTTAATTCCCACTCCTCCCACCATAGTCTTGCATTTGTTAGAAAAAATCCTATACCAAGGAAGATTTATTTTTGTGGAATGTTCTATGCTTACGATTATTTTGCTTGCCTTACTCTGTGTTGCAATCATCTGATGAGTGATTTACTTTTTTTTCTTGGATGAAAAGAAATCTTCTGAACGCCTTGCTCGTCCTGCGGACAAAATAGCGAATGGACTCGTAGATACGCGTTTGTTTAGAGAAGGACTTCATCATGTCCATTTGCATCATCCTGAGTTGCGTGAACTTGTCCAAGAATTACGTAAAAAAATTATCGGGATGGATGAATTTATCCATGCAATTGTAGTGAATTTGCTCTGTGGAGGACATTTGCTTGTAGAAGGAGTCCCCTGATTAGCAAAGACGAAAACAATCCATGCATTTTCTGAAGTAATGGGAATGCAATTCAAAAGAATCCAATTTACTCCAGATATGCTCCCTGCAGATATTATGGGAACAGAAATTTATAACGCAGCTAGCCAATCTTTCGAAGCAAAAATAGGACCCATCATGACCAATATCCTCCTTGCTGATGAGATCAATAGAGCTACGCCTAAGGTGCAATCAGCACTCTTGGAAGCTATGCAAGAACATCAGGTGAGCATTGGTGGAACCACCTATCCCCTCCCCGATCCTTTCTTTGTTTTGGCAACGCAAAATCCTTTGGAACAAGAGGGAACCTATCCTCTTCCTGAAGCTCAAATTGATAGATTTCTTTTTAAAATACTCGTCGATTATCCAAGCCTCCACGACGAGAAGAAAATCCTTGATGAACAAGAAAACGATGATAAACTTCAGCTACAAAAACTTTTTTCTCACGAGAACTTTATGACATTGAGAACTCAAGCAGAAAAAATAGAAATCAGCGAACCTGTCAAACACTATATTACCAAGCTTGTCCATGCAACGAGACAGAGTCCACTCCTTGTCTACTGAGCGTCTCCGAGAGGATCTATTGGGATGATGCTTGCGAGCAAGGCACTTGCTTTCTGTGAAGGGAAAAATTATGTTACGATCGAAGATGTCCAGAAGGTCGCACTTGCGGTCCTGAGACATAGAGTCGTCATTTCCTATGAAGCAAAAAATGAAGGGCGAGATGCCGATACTGCCCTCCTAGATATTTTTCAACATGTAGCATTGTCCTAGATTGGAGAGCTTAGATCTTAGAGCTTAGATGAAATAGAATTACGAATTACGAATTGCGAATTGCGGATTACGAATTCCCGATTCCCAATTTCTATTTCCCAATTCCTATTTCCCGATTGTAAATTTTAGTCAATATTTCAGTATTGACATATTTGCGATAATCATTATATATGATATATAAAAATACTAATCAATAAAAA
>CAIVDB010000105.1 GCA_903904545.1 uncultured bacterium
GGCACTTTTCAAGCTTTTTTTTTATAATTGCCTTTGAAATATTTTACATTTTTATGGAATTAAATATCTACTAAATAGAATTTAAGTTTTAAATATAGGTTCACTGTAAAATTTAAAGCATTTATAAATTTGTATAAAATATAAAGCAAATTAAAAAAAAAGTTTAAATATCGCTGCTTGTTTGCTGAGCACCATTTATTATGTGCGCAAATGGTCTTCGATTTGAATAATCTCTTCTTCTTCGACTAAAATTTAAATAAGTTTAGCAAGTTTTAACCAAAATTAAACTTAATAAAGCATATTACGTATTCATCGTTGGTTGGGTGTCTCTAGTTGGCACTTCATTTATTGTATCCACATTAGTATCTGATTTGGGGTTAGATGATTCATTTGATAATCTCGAATTACTTTGCGATGTGTAGAGTTGATTGACATCGGCTCCTGTTGTAGATAGAAAGGTAAACGGGTCAGGATCTTTGTTGAGTATATTGTCTATCTGTCCGATGTAATTGTTGGTATTGTATGAAGGGATACTTAAGATTCATACTCCGCCTCCTGTATATCATACATTGTTTGCTTGGTGGAGCAATCCTGTTCCATAAGTAAAATCTACAAACATATCTCCAGTTATTATTTTATTATCTCTATTAGTTGTTGATCGATTATTTCCATTTATAAAATATTGTCCACTACGATTTATCGGATTTGCGATATATGGATAATCTATAGCTCAATTGACGTCTAGTGTCCCTGCTGATCGATTGCTTCAACTTATATTAGTATCTGTGGCGTTCCCTGGTACCATTACTCATCATCATGTGATGAGATTTGATGTTCCACCATTTTTGTTGCTAAACATCTTTAAGGTGCCGTAATACGTTCCAGAACTTCATGCAGTTAGCCAGATTCATTGTATGCTATTATTATATAATCGAGTATCATTGATGATATTATTTGTTGTATTCCCCTCCATCTTTATTCCATATCGTAGATTATTGTAACTTTGTATATTGTTGATGAGATTATTTCCTCCTCCATTGATATCAATTCCGTGAAATCCATTATTGTATACTAGAGTATTGCTTATCACATTGTTGTAAGAGACATCTATGGATATTCCTATGCTATTGTTATTGAATACTTGTGAATTTATGAGATAGTTCTTACTTCATGGATTTGTTCAATAAATGCTATATCATTGTAAAGAACTTGAATAGAATAATGAGTCTATGGTTTCTATATTATTTGTTCAGACTATTGAGGTATTTACTTTGTTGTTGAAGGCATGGATTCTATAGAGTGTTCAGTTGGTTACGTTGTAGAGAGATATTCACTTTGCATTGCCTGAACCTATAGAGGCTCCTCATGGAGTAGCACTACGTAATTGTCCTGATCCATTGTTTAATCCATCAATTTTCAAATTGTCTATTATGACGTTCTTTCTATTGGTCGCTTGTAGCATTATCCCTATTGCAGTGTCTCCAGCACTATAGAGGTAGACATCTCATTTTCCAATAATAGCGATACAATTCCCACTAAAATCTATGGTGTTGGACATAATATATCTTCCTGGATCTAGAACGTAGATTGTATTTGCTGCAAGTCCTAGTGGTAAACTATCTATTCCGCTGGTATCGAAATTTGAGATATTGAGAACATTCATTGACCAGATATTACAATTTCCTGTCCAGTGTCTCGTGTAAGCTGTGGTATCGGTCCCCCCTGTCCCATTCCCATTTCCATCTCCGAAAAGAGCATTAATGATTTGTCCACTTGTCGGATTTGTATTCCAGAAAGATTTATTGATAAAATTATCATTGTCTCGCGTGTTACTTGTCGATACATTTTCTTGGATTGTAGTTATAGAGAAATTGGAGCTTCTTTCGCCTATATTTACTGTCCCCATTCTTATAGTATAGTAATTTGCACTTGCACTCATAGCAATAGAGAACTGATCTCCATTAGCTCCCGTTCCATTTGTTCCTATATTAATCCCATTTTTGTAGAGTGTTCCCCGTCATGAGATGTTGATGGTATTTGAGACTCCATTTGACATTCCCGTTAGAGTTATAATGTTGGACGTGTAAAGTTGGTTGCGAGTAGCGTCATATATTGGAGTAAATACAAATTGATCAGGATCAAGGTCTTCTGTCGTCGTTATTGTAAATGTACTGGATTGTGTTCCCATAAATAATTGAGCTGCCTTTGTCTCACTATAATTAGTACTTCCTGTCATAGCGATATAAAATTGATCTCCATTGCTACCTGTTCCTTCCGTGCCTATATTTATATTGTTTTTATACAATATACTATCATTTCAAGAAAGGTAAATGATAGTATTTAATCCTGCCGACATGCCAGTGATGTTAATGATATTTGATGTATATATCTGATTACGTGTGGCTCAGGTAATGATATCTACATTAAATGCCCTTGGGTTCCTATCCGTTGGGTAGTAATCTCACCATTCTATATTTATGAGTCCGCTATTTATATTTTCCGAATGGAAACTAAATATTCCTGTCTGATACTGTATATTGGTGATATTCGCATTTGTTCATCCTACAAGTAATGTAAGTGATTTTCTTCTTAGATTATCTTCTAGATTACTTGTATCTAAATTTATAATAAGTTGATTTCCACTAATGGTAGTAGCTACTTCTGTTTCCTGTTTACTTGCAATATATTCGTATACTTCCTGAGGTCATGCTACCCAAACTCTATCAGATCAATTCTTCCCATAGGTATTTGAAATATGATCTATAAGATATTTCCATTTTGTCCGTGATATACTGCCAGTTAGACCTCAAGCAAATTTTACACTATGAGAAAAAGATTGTCTTGATACTTTTGTAGTTGCGTTTGCTGCGTTCATGAGTGTATCAATGTCTGTTATCATTGTTCCTGTGGTAAATCCATCATCAACATAATATTCTCTATGAAAGAGCAGATGATTGAGATCTATGGTATTATATATATTTATTCCATCTGGGTATGCTGCAGTCCCCTGAGAAGATACTGACTTATATCATAGATCTCGTGCTGGCTGTGTATATCAGGTGTCTCCAGAAGGAAGAATCACATGGGTGAGCATAGCACCAGATATCCCTATACGTTCTTGAAATCGAGTATTTGCTTTTTCTAGTTCGTATCTGTAGTCCAATCCTGTCGTCCCTGGAGGATTGTCTGGATAATTAAAGAGTTCTCCAGATGCCGGATAAGCGCTTGATGTTCGTCAGTGGTTTACTACATCCCATCCATTGAGATATGTTTCCCTGAGTTGTGTTCGTGTCATGTATGCAGGCGTAGTATAGTGGAGATCTGAAAAAGAACGATTTACAGAATATCGTGCATATCATCATCTGAATGCAATATCATTTCCTGCTCCATCGGTAGAATAGACTCATGGTGCTATAAAATTAACGTTTTCTCATGATACTCTTCCTCCATTGAAATATTGAAATACAGGTTGATATCACCCAATACCCCCATCGTCGATGACCCAACCATAGGCTAGATCTTTATTGTATTTTATGGGTGCTTTAGTTATGACCCCCGTAGTTATATTTTGATCAAAAGTAATGATTATTTGTTTTGGATAATTGATTTTGAAACTAGCACCCGTGCTATTGCCTGCCGTGTCTGTTACGGTGAAAACATAATTTCATTCATTACTTATGCTTGTCCCACTGATATAATCTCTTCCGTTGAGCGTTGCTCCTGAGAGGTTATCATCTCAAAAATAAATAACTATCTGATTCCCATATGTTGTTCAACTACTTACTCATGTGAATGTGGGTGGAGTAATGTCTTGTTTTGTTGTTACAGAGAAACTTCATGATGTTGGGCTTAATGTTGGTCCTATTTGTAATAGCACTGTCTTTGTACTTAAATATGTGCTACTCCCTGTAATAGTAATATAAAATTGATCTCCGTTGGCTCATGTATAGTCTGTCCCTATGTTGATTCAGTTTTTGTAAAGTATTCATTGTCCCGTTGCTGTTCCACTTGCAATTACTCAATTACTCATCCCTGTAAGTGTAACTATGTTTGAGGTATAGAGTTGATTGGGCTCTGCCCCAGTTATAGACACAAAAATAAATTGACTTGGAATATTTGAACTTGTGGGATCTTGTTTTGTTGTAACAGAGAAATTTGCCCAATTTGCTCCCCCATAAAATGTTGAGTTTCTTATTGTATAGTAATCTGCACTTCCTGTGATCGCTATATAAAATTGATCTCCATTCTTTCCAGTTCAATTGGTTCCTATATTTATTCAATTCTTGTAGATAGCTCACCGTCCACTTAAGGAGATGACTGTATTTATTCAACTATACATGCCACTCAGTGTGATAATGTTTGACGTATAAAGCTGATTGATTTCTGCACTTATGATTGGAGAAAAGGAGAAACTATTGGGGTCCTCATCGACAGCATCAATCTGTGCAATATACTTATTACTTATATAAGGAAAGTTTCCTAGTATTAATAAAGATCAACTATATCTTACTGTCCTTGTTTGTAAAATTATTCCTGTTCCATAAGTAAAATCTATGAAATCTTGCCCTGTATAATCTTTTCTTCCTCTCCCTGCTGTTGTTCGACTAGTCCCTGTTATAATGAGTGATCCTATTTCTGTGACTACATTCGTAATATAATTGTGTCACATAGTTCCTCAAGTGTTTAGGTTTCCTGTTGCTCGATTGAATCCACTTATACTATCATCTGTAGGATACCCTATAAATATCCCTGTTCATGATGCATTATTATTTGCTGCAGCATTATTAGTGTTTCCAAATAATCTTAAATCCCCATAATACTTATTTCATGTTGCACCTGCACTTGAAGATATTCCATTGGTATTATTGTTATATGATCGAAGATTGTACATAATGTTATTTGCAGTGCCTCATTTGATAAACACCCCTGCAAAGAGATTGTTATATGTTTGTGTATTGAGTATCATATTATTCCGCCCTGTATCTATAACTATTCCATAGAAATTGTTGTTGAATGTCTGACAATTTTGTATCGTTGTGTAATATGTTCTACTTAAAGATATTCAAGCCCCTTTATTGTTGAATGCTAGGGTGTTTACTATATTTCCGTTATAAGAACCGTATAGATATATTCCGTCGGAATATGTGTTGTAGATTATGCTGTCAATAATATTTATATTTCTTGAATTTGATATATTTATACCATTTCTATTGTTGTATGTTTGTACATGATGGAGTGTTATGTTCTTACTATCATATAAAAATATTCCATCACTGTTTCCTGAAGCAATATTACCTTCGAAACGGATAGTACCGTCTTCATTCTTTATTCCATCAATTTTCACATTTGCTATAATAATATTATTTTTACTATATGTCTTTAATGTGGCTGCGTTTATTAGTCTTTGATCTGTGTATAGTGTGGTTTCACCTTTAGCTATAATTGCACTACAGTTTCCATTGAACACTATTCAAGTCGATCCGTTGGATATGATATATCCTCAGGCCTCTAATACATATATTGTGTTGGCTAATGGATTTAATGGCATACTATTAGCTCCACTGTTGTCATAATTTTGGATATATTGAACATCCATACTTCCTGTGTTACAATTACCTGTTCGTCATTGTGTATATGCTGTTTTATCATTTCCTCATAAACCATCTCCAAATAGTGCCGTAATGATTTCTCCTGTTGTTGGGTTTGTATTCCAAAATGAGCTGTCAATAAAATAATCATTGTTTCGTGTGCTTGTACTAATATCATTCTGAATTGTGGTTACTGATCGTGATCATGATATAGCTCATATTGTTATTGTCCCTATTCTGGTTGTATAAAAATTTGTACTTCCTGAGATTTCAAGATATATTTGATCCCCATTTGCTCCTGTTCATGATTGTCCAATATTTATACCATTTTTATAGAGAACTCATCGTCATGATAGTTGAAGTATATTTGATATCCCATTTCACATTCATGTCAGAATAATAATATTTGAGGTATAGAGTTGATTTATTTGTGCATCAACAATGGGAGTGAATACAAATTGATCTGGATCGTTCTCATTGTCTGTTGTTACAGAGAAAATACTTGATTGTTGTCCTATGATGAGTTGGGCATTTTTTGTTTCTGTGTCATTATTACTTCCCGTCATTGCGATATAAAATTGATCACTATTAGCTCCTGTGCCTCAAGTCCCTATATTAGCTCCATTTTTATATATTTTTGCACTTGCTCAAGAAAGGTAAATGATGTTGTTTAGCCCTGGTGACATACCAGTGAGTGTAATGATATTTGAAGTATAGAGTTGGTTGCGTATTGCTCAGCTTATTGTATTTAAGTTGAAATTATCGGGGTTTCTATCTCATAGATAATAATTTCCCATTTCTATATTGATCAATCAACTATCCTTATTTTCTGAATGGTAAGTAAATAATCCTGTCTCGTATTGTATGTTTATTATATTCGCATTTGTGCCAGTTATTATCAAACTTAATGCTCTTCTTCTTAAATCAGTATCTACATCTAAAGTATCTAAATTAATAATAAGTTTATTTCAGCTGATACTTGTCTCTATTTTTGATTTTTGTTTCATTGTAAGATATTCGTAAGTTTCTTGCCCTCATGCAAATCGCACTCTATCTGATCATCATTTTCCATATGTCGAATATATATGATCTACGAGATATTTTCGTTTTTCAAATCCTATATTTCCATTTAGATTCCCTGTGAATGCAATCCTATGAGAAAAGGCTTGTCTTCGTAGTTTACTTGTTTCATTTGTTCTATTCATTAGATCGTCAATATCTACAATCATACTTCATGTTGAGAATCCATCATCATAATAATATTTCCTGTTTAGTTGAAGCTGATAGAGATTTATGTCTGTATAGATATTGAGTCATGATGATCAGTTAGCTATTCATTGTGCACTTACTGATTTATATCCTGAAGCAAATCCTGGTTGTGTATATCCAGGATCTCCTGAAGGAAGAATGATATGACTTAAAAATATTCCTGATAATCCTATGCGATCTCTTACATATTCGTAGTTCTTTATCAATTCATAGGCATAGTCTAGTCCTGTAGTCCCTGGAGGATTGTCTGGGTAGGCATATGTTTGCCCTGATGAAGGATACGCTGAACTACTTCGTCCATGATTGAAAATATCCCAACCATTGAGATATGTTTCTTTTAAATTATCTCGCGTCATATATGATGGAGTGGTATAATGAAGATCATAAAAACTTGAATTTACTGCATATCGCGCGTATCCTCATCTAAATGGGACATCATTGCCTGCGCCATCAGTGAAATATAATCCAGGAGCAATGAAACGATTGTTCCATCCTGATATTTCTCCTCCATTGAGATATTTGAATCCTGGCTGATATCCCTCAATAAGCCCATCATCAACAACTCGACCATATGCTACATCTTTATTGTATTTTAAAGGTGCCTTTATTACAATTCATGTCGTTATTTCCTCATCAAAAGTAATGGTGATTGTTTTTGGAATGCTTATTCTAAATGTTGCTCCTGTTGTGTTGCCTACACTGTCAAACACAATGAACGTGTATACTCATTCTGCAGAAATGATCGTCCCTCCTGTGTAAGGTGTCTCATTGAGTGTTGCTCCAGATAGATTTTCATCGCTGAAAAATATTTGCACTTGTTCACTGTACGTTTCTCATGAAATGATCCCTGTAAATGTTGGTGGTGTTATGTCTTGTTTTGTTGTTATACTAAACGTTCCCTCTTTGTCTCATATCCTTAAAGTCCCTGAGATTGTTCTGAAATATTCAGGGCTACTTGTTAGACTGATGTAAAATTGATCATCATTACTTCCTGTTATTTCTCATTCTATCTGAGATCAATTTTTATAAAACATTCCTGTGTTACTTATTGTCCCTGTTGCAATAGCTCATATGCTCATCCCAGTTAGTGCGATACTGTTGGATGTGTAAATCATATTTCTCTCTGCTCCAGTTATATTATTAAATGAGAAAGAGCTCGGATTTGCATTAAAATCTGGGTTGTTTTTTGTTGTTACAGAAAATGTACTTTGTGTTATCCCTGCTTGAAAGTATCCGTATCTTATCGTGAAAAAATTAGCACTTCCGGTGATTGCTATGTAAAATTGATCTCCATTTGATCCTGTTCCTCATGTGCCGATCTGTATTCCGTTTTTATATATCAATCCCCATCATGTTAGATTTACTCTTGTTGTGTATCCGCTTTCGATCCCTGTGAATGTAATAATGTTGGATGTATAGAGTTGATTTGTTTCTGCTTCTGTAATTGGTGTAAAGGAAAAATAATCAGGATCTGTGCTAAATACCTCTAGTTCTCAAATATATTTGCTAGTAGTATATGGGATATTTGACTGGTTCAAGAGACTTCCAAAATAGGCTATTGGTATCGTTTGATAAAAAATTCATGTTCCATAAATGAATTGTATAAAATCTTGTCCAGTATAATTCTTTCTTCATCTGTTTGTTGTGCTTCGATTTGTTCCTGTTGTTATAAATGAGCCGTTTTGAGCTATCGCATTTGTGATATAATTATATCACATAACTCCTCCTGTTTCCAAGGTTCAGCTAGATCGATTTAATCAACTTATATTTGTGTCAGAAGGGGATCCTATAGATATTCCGGTTCACTCTAGATTGTTGTTTGTTGCTGCATTGTTGCTATTTTGGAATATTTTTATTGTCCCATAATATTTATTCCCTGTAGCTCAGACACTTGAAGCAATTCAGTTTGTACTGTTGTTATAAAGTTGTGAATTGTGTATGATATTATATGATGAACTTGTTTTTAAATATATTCAAGCTCGTGAGTTATTATAGGATTGTGTATTTGTTATTACATTATTTCCTCAACTATCGATATTTATTCCATAAAAAGAATTATTGAATACTTGTGAGTTGCTTATCGAGGCATAGGAAGTCCTTCCCATGGCTATTCAAGCATCTTTGTTGTTGAATATAAGACAATTGTTTATGGAAATTTTGTTTCATGCGTATACATATATTCCGTTCGATGAACTATTGTATGTTATACAATTATTTATGCTAACATTTATAGATGATTCTATATCTATTCCATATTTATTATTGTATGTTTGCGCTTTATTTATACTTGAATTCCTTGTATTATACATATAAATTCCATAATTATTCCCTGAACTTATATTTCATTCAAAACGGATTGTTCCATCGCCATTTTTTATCCCATCAACTCTTACATTGTCTATGATCAAATTATTTTTATTTAATGATTTTAGTGTCGCTCCAGTTCAAAGTCTTTGATTTGTATACAGTGTTGGTGTCCCTTTCCCTATCACTGCTATACAATTCCCATTCATTAATATTTGATTTGAACTAATATATTTTCCTGGCGAAAGGATATAAATGGTATTCGCTTCAAGGATCTGAGGTATACTATCTATCCCACTTGTATCATAGTTTTGTATGTACTGAACATTCATGGTTCCAGTTTCACAAAGCCATTCCCGTCACTGTGTGTATGCTGTTTTGTCGTTCCCTATGGTCCCATCTCCAAAAATAGCAGTGATGATTTCTCCTGTTGTAGGATTGTTATTCCAAAAAGATTTATCCAGAAAATTATCATTATTTCGAGAAAAATTATTGTCGAATGCTCGCAATCATCTGATCGTTATTATGAGGGAAATTAGAATTCCTCAAAATAAAATTCTTTTTCGTGATTTCTTCATCATAAGCGCTTCTTATTTTTCTTTATTTCTAAAGGGTTTTTCTGTCCTTTATAGTATATGGAAAATCTATTCCGAATCAAAAACTAATGGCTCCTTTATTGTGTTTTTACTTGTTTTTCTTGTTAAAAATCATTCTATACTTGTCATAATAGCTTATTTATGATATCTATAGCCTGCTTTTGGTCTATAAAGTATGGCGATGTTGCTATAGTAATTATTTCTGCATGGGAAATTAGTTGCTGGATAATTTTTATATCATCTTGAGTAATTTCTTTCCCTTCTCGAAAATCAATATCTAGATCCAAAATAAAATTTAGAATTCAGAATTCAGAATTCAGAATTGAATGAAGTGCTGTATCTGTTCTGATTTGGATGACATCATTGATTATTCAGGAATTGATTGCTGCGGGGATGAAATTGCCTACATTGGTCTTGGTGTTGACGAAGGCTTGGATGTCTGGAATCGGGAATCAGGAATCAGGAATCGGGAATCTATTTCCATTGGGTTTCATATCGGAGTGTTGATCGATATGGATTAAGTTAAAAGGTTCTGAAGGTTGAGAATGTTTCGAATGTTGGTGATTGTATCGAAAAGACAGTGCGTGATTGTGGTTATCTACAATGAAGATAGGTTTGCCGTGGTAGTCGAGCTGAACGAAATTTTTGAGTCAGATACAAGATGTTTTTTTCCCGTTTACTATCTCTTCAAAACATATTTCTGAACCTCTTTGGAGGTCGGTTAAGCTTCCTTGTATTAGGCTTGGAACGTATATTTTCCCTGTGGATCAAAGTGCTCTTCTTTGTTGGTAAGAAAATTCATTATTGCCAATGGGATCTGATATATATAGGGGAGTGGAATACATGGTTCTTATTAATGTTAAATGCGTAATGCTAAATGTTTAATTATGGAGTCTTTTTGAATTAAGAATTTAGAGTTTGGCGGTAAGAAGTAAATTAAGAATTTATAGGTCAGAGTTAAGAGGTGAGTTTTTAATTTAGGGTCTAGAGTTCAGAATTCTGCACTCAATTTTTCTTTACTCAACTTATCACACATACTTTTAAATCCTTAACTCAACTCTGCCCACCTAATGCAGCACACTTAACTCAACTCTGCCCACCTAATGCAGCACACTTAACTCATTATACATTATTCATCTTCTATTATCAATCAAAAAAATCACTTGAATCTTCTTTTGAGATATGTACTATATGTCTACTCGATATCCAGAGGAGTGATAGAGAATAGGCTCGTACCGTTCATCGGTATAGTATCGACATCATAAAAACTTTCAGTAAAATTCAAGTTTTTATTGTGTCTCTACTATTAAACACTCCAGCAACCATTTCGGTCTAACCGGAACAGGTGCTCCCTCCTACCCGCAAGGGAAAGATATTCTCGAAAATCTATTTGATATTCTTTGATGACTCTTTCTCTCGCCGAGAAAGGGCTTTTTTTATGCTGGTTATTGAACGAAATTACTTTTTTATTTTTTTATGAATAGAAACAATGAGACATTTTATTACCTGTGAATCAGTAACGGAAGGACACCCAGATAAAATGTGTGACCAGATTTCTGATGCTGTTTTGGATGCGTGTTTGGCACAAGACCCCTTATCTAGAGTTGCTTGTGAAAGCTTAGCAACGACAGGAACGATCGTAATTAGTGGAGAGATAACTACTAAGGCGACTGTAGACTACGAAGCTATTGCTAGAAAAACTGCTTTGGATATCGGATACGACGGAGATGAGAAATACTTTGACGGAAAAACGTGTTCAGTAATTAGTTTTATCCATACTCAATCACCTGATATTGCTCAAGGAGTAGATACAGGTGGAGCAGGGGATCAGGGTATCATGTACGGATACGCAACGAATGAAACCAAAAATTATTTACCTTTACCTATCGATCTTGCACATGAATTAGCTCGACAATTGACTAAGGTAAGAAAAGAAGGGACACTCCCTTTTCTTTACCCTGATGGAAAAACTCAAGTAACGGTAGAATACGAAGAGCATACACCTGTAAGAGTAGATGCTGTGGTAGTTTCTTCTCAACATGCACTTGATGTGACTCAAGAACAAATTGCAGCAGGTATCCATGAATTTGTGATTAATCCTGTCCTTGGAAGTCTTATAGATGCAAATACGAAGTTCTATATCAATCCTACAGGAATGTTTAATGTAGGAGGACCGGCTGGAGATACTGGACTTACTGGAAGGAAGATTATCGTCGATACGTATGGTGGAGTTGGGAAACATGGTGGTGGAGCATTTAGTGGGAAAGATCCTACAAAGGTAGATAGAAGTGGAGCATATATTGCAAGATATTTAGCTAAGAATATTGTAGCAAGTGGTGTCTGTGAAAGATGTGAAATCCAACTTGGATATGCCATTGGAGTACCACAACCTGTAAGTGTCTATGTAGATTGTTTTGGAACACAAAAAGTCGATCTTCAATCGATCGTAGATGCAGTCAAAAATAACTTCGATTTGAGTCCAAAAGGAATTATTGAGAAGTTAAATCTTAGAAGACCAATCTTCCAAAAAACTGCTTCTTATGGGCATTTTGGTAGAGAAGGATTCTCTTGGGAACAATTGGATGCTGTGGATGTATTTAAGAAATTGATTGTTTAATTGTGAATTACTAATTTCGAATTATAAGAAAGAAATGCCTGCGCTTCGTGCGTGGGCTTTTTTTTGAAGAATCATTATAGATTATAGATTCCCCACCTTCGTGGACAAGTGGATTTTAGATTTGAAGGATTTCCTTTTTGTCGGAAAATTGACAAAATTGACCTTTTGGAGTATAATAGATTGTTTACTTCATTAGCTAGGTTATGGTGAATTCATTACTCGCTTCAAAAGTTGATTCTTCCAATCTCACATCGCAAGATGATTTTGAAAATATAGAAAATAATGAAAGTGTTATTCATCAATCTTTGACAACAGTAGAGACAACAACTCAATTACAAACACTTAAGCTTGCTACGACGGTACAAACGGCATTGAATGATGAACATGAAGATCAATCAAAATCAGAAAAAGAATCAGAAAAAAAATCTTTGAATCAGAAAGAAATCCCTCATGAAAAGATTATAACTATGCAATTTGATGCGCTTTTTGATCTTTATAAAGACAAAGCGATTCCTCTAATTAGAAAACATTTGTTGATAGAAATTAATAAGTTCAAAGAAAAAAATACATATACATCAAATTCTGTACTCCAGTGATTAGCTCAAGAACATGCAGATGATATGCAGAAGAATTCTTATTATAGTCATACCGATTTATTATGAAAATCTCCATTGGAGAGAGCTACTGGCAAGTATTCGTTTACAAGACTAACAGAAAATATGGTGCCTATCCATAGTAATATAGAGGGTATTATGTATTTGTTTGCAAACAGCACTTCTCATAAAAAGATATTTTCTGAAGAATTCAAAGAACTTGGAATTGGTATCTCTCAGCGTACTCCCAATGGTACCTATTATGTAGTGGTAGATTATGCTCATCCTCTACCAGAAAAAAAATAATTTCTTATATATTTACATATACTTTAGATTTCTGATCTTCCAAAGTGGCATTTACTTTGGTATATTCTGTTAGAAGCTTGCTTATGGTGTCGACATAATTTTCTTTTCATTTATCCCCATTGCTGTTTTTCTTAAACTCTTGTAATGCAAGGAGATAGGAATTCATATCATTTCCAAGTGCTGGCATTTCCCAGACATCACTAGATTTCCCATTATTTTCAATTGTACGTTGTTGGATACGAGTATCCTTTCTATCTATGAGAATCCAAGCTTCATTTAGTTGTCCAAAAGCTGTATTGCCTCCTTTTGTGTCTCATGAAAATCCTGGAATATTCCATTTGTTGAATGGTATATTATTTATCTGCACAATATTATTTCTGTTTTTATTGCTAATATCCAATCTTATAGCGCCTACATTATAATATCTGTTATCACTTCCCAAGACTACATAATTTATATTAAATCCTACCTTCACAACATTGAGTAAAGTTTCTTGATTTTTGGTAAGTGCCACAATTCCATCACTATTTTCTGGAGATTCTATTATAATCCCTCATCCCGTGTAATTATCTCATTTCTTCTCTGTTCCTACTATTTGTGTTCCTGAAGTATCTATAGGATTTATTTTCATCTTAGCTAGATATCCTACTTGATCAGGACTTAATCATGCGATTTGCATCATAGCTCTGCTATAAGAAAATCCTTTATTTAAAATTGCTTGCTTTTCTTGTGGGGTTTTTCCTTGTACATTTAAAAAATTTGCATCAGGTAATTTGTTCTTTGGAAATCATTTGGCAATAAGTGTTCATCTTAATGTCTTGAACATCTGCGTGACTTTAGCTTCTCCTAACTGACTTACTCTTGTTGCATCCGCCTTTCCTATGAGCGTGAGCATGCAGGGAAGCTTTTTTTTGATAATCTCATTGATCCCTTTAGAGATACTTTCTTGTCTGGATGGAGATATATCGATAAATTCACCAACTTTTTGTATCTCTTCTGTATTAGCAAACTCTGATTCGTCTCAGTCTTTTGGTGGTGTATTTGTAATTTCGTTTTTTTCTGCTTCAAACCTTTGTAAGAATTCATTGGTATTTATTAGTGGAGAATTTACATTCCTTTTGGTATTGTCTTTGAGTAAAAAAAGATTGTAGGTTAAAATAGCTAATTTAATATCTTGGCTAGATTTTTCCATCAACTCCTTCATGATCATATGACCATCTCCATTTTGGCGGAGATTGTTGATATTCGCAAGGAGAATATTTTTGTTCGTTGTATATTCTTGTTTTTTCTTTGCATCAATTTCATCAAGTTTATTTCCTACTTGAGTGTTTTTGTTCGGGTCTTTTGCTAATTTTTCAGTTTGTTCTTGAAACTCAGCAGTTGCTGGTGTATCAGTATTCTCTTTGTATGCTTCTGGACCTTTTGGAGGCATAATGTTGGAATTA
>CAIVDB010000106.1 GCA_903904545.1 uncultured bacterium
CCCTTTATTGATTGTAAATAATGAAAATACTTGCACCAATCTTATTGGAAACAAAAAAATCATTGATTACTTTACTGAAAAACTTGCAGAAGAAAGCACAGATAGTGCTCCAAATACTTGTATAAGTACTGAGCCAATAAGTGGTTCTTTGAAATTATATGATGAAAATTTATTATCTCCACAAGAAACTACAAATCCACTACCAACAGATACAGAACAAAATATTACAGGTACTATAATATCTAAAACTAATGATACACTCAAAGAAAAACTATGATTCTTTGCTATTATGTTGCCAGCAGCGATTTCAGATAGCATCAATCCTTGCGAATTTGCCGTCATTATTCTCTTACTATGAACCATCCTCATAAGAACAAAGAGTAGAAGAAAAGTAATATTGACCTGATTATCATTTTCTTTGGCACTTTTCATAAGTTATCTCTTGATGTGAGTTGGATTATGGAAAGTCTTATCTTCTGCTTCCAATGTGAATGTAGTAAAAATTATTGCCTGAGCACTTGGTGTATTGGTATGATTAGCTAACCTAAAAGATGTGTTTTGGTATGGAAAATGATTTGTAATGGAAGTGCCATTTTCACGAAGAGCACGTCTTAAATCCATTGTCCAAAATATAACATCTCCCATAGGAGCTTTTTGTGTGGGTATTGTAGTAAGTCTATTTTTATTGCCCTGCACTTCTTGACCGTATATAACTATTTTAAGCTATCTAAGTGCAGAACATATAGATAAAATACGAGGCTTAATCTATTTATTGATATATAATATGGTCTTCATCTTACCAATGGTAATAATTACTTTTTTGGTAAGTTTATGAAAAGCGAAAACAGAACATCTAACTATAATGAAAGATAAGTATAATTGGCTTATTCACTTAATAGTTTGATTGTTGATGTTAGGATTATGAGCATATTGTCTCCTTACAATATAGGTAAAATAATCTCTTGTAATTGTATTATATATCGTTATATATGAAATATATATCATATAAGATATATTCTATTTATTTTCTAACCAAGAGTAATATGCCTAATAGAGATGGAACTTGACCTCAATGAAAAGGTTCAATGACTGGTAAATGAATGTGAGCCTGTAAAGGATGAAAGAATCTTCCTTTTGAATCCCAACAATGAAAAGGTTGTGGAAAGTGAGAAGGATGAGGATGTGGGGAATGAAGAAGATGAAAATGAAGATGAAATTGTTGAAAAGGATGCGATGAATCTGTTGAAGAAACAAAATAAAAAACTAATAATAGAGGGGAGAAATCTCCTCTGTTTTTTACTAATTCATTATATCTATATGTGAAAAAGATGTCATAGACATATTTGTGGAAAGCCTGATGTACTTATTTTTAAGCCTGCAGGTATACAAAGAAATAATCTAGAAGAAATTGTTATTGACCTTGATGAATATGAAGCATTAAGACTGGTTGATATAGAAAACCTTACTATGCAATCAGGAGCAGAAAAGATGAAAATCTCCTCAGCGACATTCAATAGACTCGTACAATCAGTACATAGTAAGATTGCAAATGCAATAATTTATTGAAAAGTTATTAGAATAAATAATATCATTTAATGTATTGTATCATACTCCATAATATATTATTTAAGTATCTCATTGTAAGATTACCTAATTTTTTTCTTCAAACCCGTCCTTATAATATTCAAAGGTCTTTTCTACAAATCTATCATTACTCATAATATCGGGCTTCTCTATCTTCCAACCTCTAAAAATACCGTATGTAGCAAAGAAGCGGTATTTTTTTATTTGCTGAATTTCTATTACTTCTGATAATTGAGGTATATCTAACTTGGAGAATTTGACGGCATATTTGAAGACTTCCCCTATACCTTTACGGCTGTAATTATCCTTATTTACCTCTACTTTTCTTATACCTACTGAATAGCTGTCTTTTGTTATTTTGTACCATTCCTTTTGAAGTTCTCTATTGGAATAAGTCCCTAGTTTTTGAGAATACTCTATAGGGATTTCTTTATCTGTACAAACAAGCATATGTATATGAGGATGTCGTCCACTTTTGAGACTATATGTGACTTCTACGGAGCTGACTATCCCGTCAAAGTTATACATAAAGCTCTTAGATTTGTGGGTATCTCTTTTAGAATTTCTGAATTTTTGGGCTAATTTTTCTTTTGCCGTCCATAGCTTATCCATAAGAAAATCTAAAGTCTGACCATTATTGTGCCTGACCGTCAATGTTATGTGATACCGTTGTTTTGTGTCCAATCAGTACTGGATAATTCAGGCTTCAAACTTCTGTATCATCTTTATAGACCTCCTTGTCGCGCAAGCTAAGCAGAACTTATCGTATTTACAGAAATTTGTCTTATATAGCTTTTTCTCTCCATTGAGATAATCACGAAAGATTAGAACATTACAGCAGTCCTTTATCCTACCTTTCTTCCGTATAGAGCCTAAAAGATGGGGTTTATGTTTTTCTAAATATCCTGTAATTTCTTTCTTTTTCTCTTGGCTTTTGACCATCTTATCAATAGTCCTTTGGATGATGTCTTCTGATAGAGGCATTGTTTTATATACTAACAAAGTAAAAATGAGTAATGAAGCTGGCGAGGCTTTTTATAGGCTTATTCAGCTATTGCTGGAAGTGGAGTTGGAGAGTGATAAATCTAATCCCGCTATTTGAAGACTTAAGTCTTCTATGTCTGGAAATTCAAACTCTGGGATTGATAGCATTCCAAAATCAGGCATTACAAGAGGCTCTAATTCTGGCATTACAAGAGGCTCTAATTCTGTCATTACAAAAGGTTCTAATTCGGGCATTTCAAACGGCTCCAGTTTAGGCAATGATTCCAATTCAAAGTCAGGTATCTCTAAAAGGTCAAAATCCATTGAGCATAATTATAGTAACTAAAAAATACTCAAATTGCTTTGAGCGTTTTATTCCTTATTTGTATATGTTTGATTATCCACTAGGTAAGAGTTTTCAGGGAAAAACCTCTCTTTTAGCTTTTCGTCAAATTTTGCTGTATATCTGAGCTGAGCAAGAAAAGTATTGATAACATCCTCTTTCTGCTTCAATTCAGAATAAAGCGAGTCAAAAAG
>CAIVDB010000107.1 GCA_903904545.1 uncultured bacterium
AGACATCTAAGTCAATTTCATCTTCTTTTAAGTCAGAAGTCCTACTGATATAGAGTGTATCTTTTTTTGAAATCAGACCCTTAAATTCTTCATAGTTTAGAATATTGGATTTTATCTTTTCTCAGACCTTATGATAGTCAATGCTTATGACATCATCTAATATATTTTTTTCAGAAAGTTTGTCTCTTAATACATCCATACTCTCTTTGATTATACTGTACGTAGTCTTCTGAGTAATAGCTAATTTCTTGCTTTCCCCATATAGTTTTTTACATCCCCTTTCTTTGGCATAATCCACTAAAATAGAGCCAAGCATATCTTTTTCACTTTCTGCTTGTTTGAATTTCTCATTAGTTATAGCGTATTCTTCAATAAGATGTTTGATAGTCATTTCTCCCATAGTTCCTACAGAGACCTTTTCATCTGTCATATATTGATGTTTATATATGGGGCATAATTGTTTGAAAAGGCAGTTATCACAGACATATCCTGGCGTAGCAGGAAATGCGGTTTCATCTCCTCATCAGTATGAAACCTTCTTTTGCTCTACTTCTTCCATAATAGACAAATACTTGTCTTTGACTCATTCTATTTTTTCATCCGTTATTTCTCGCTCGTATTCTCTTTGTAAATGAAGGTAGATGACCTTTCCTATGATTTTATCTATCTGTTTGCCATAGTCCTTTTTGATTCCAATACTATATAGGGTTATTTGGTCTTCTATCGTGTTATTTCAATCTTTGGGCAATGATTTACTCGTTTTGTAGTCGTTTATTATGATGGTCTTATCGTTTATATCTAGTCTATCAATTTTCCCTCTAAAGCTCAACCCTTCTTGCATTTCAAAGGCAATATTCATCTCCGTTTTCATAGTGATAGCTTGGTCAAAGGGGCTATACGTATCATAATAGTAATTTATATACTCAGTACCCCTATTATAGAAGACGTCTAATGTGGCTTTATCAAATGGGTTTCTTCAATATACCTTTGTTGCTCTTTCTACCTCTTTATCCCAAAGCTCTTTGAAAATAGATAAAGACTCTGATTTTTCAGGGATTACTAAATCGCTTACTTTCTTATAAAGTTCCTCTAAGGTACTATGGACACAAGACCCCAAAATCAAATGTAGGCTTTCACTAGGGATGTCTGGCTTTATATTATCTATCTTCTCAAAACGATATTTGAGAGGACATTGTTTATATGTTTGAAGTTGAGAAAATGAATATGCCATAATACCAATCTAAAGAGATAAAATTATATACTTTCTATTTCTTTGACTATTTTTTCCTTCTCGCTAGGTATCTTTGCTTCAAAAGTTATTCTATATTCAAAATCCTTGTTTATCTCTTTGAAAGCCGTAAATCAAAGCTCTTTGGCGTATACATCATTAGCAACCTTTTTATCTCACTTAGTATAGTATTCTTTAGCTTTTTGATAGTCTGCTTTTTTGTCGCTTCCTTTGACCTCTACCACCAAATACCTTTTCTTACCTGATTTTTTCTCTATTTCTACAAGGAAGTCAGGAAAATATTTTTTGACTCTTTTTTGCCCTTCTTCATATATTTCGTATTGGAAAAAGAAGTCCGTATAATTTTCACTACCCGTTCATCAGGTAAAATAAACATCTTTTATCTCTTCATCTTTTTCTAGGGTATTGTGAATATACTTAAATAATTCCAGCTCATCTGTACTATCAAAATTATATGGGTTTATATGGAATCCAAGCCTATTCTCTTTGATGTCTTTCTTATAGCAAACTAGGGATAAGTTGTCCTTATCTATTTCAAAAGTAAAAGAGTTGCTTTCTATTTTTATCAGTTTTAATTCTTCTTCTATGGTCTGTGTTTTTTCTTCATAGTCGTAATAATTCTTACAGATTTCATCAATAATAAATCATAGCTTCTGATTATCTTCACTTATGAGCTTTTCCATAGCTTCCTTAGTATATCAAAGACCACTCAATATCTGTTTGATTATGGGAAATCCAATATGTGTATTTTTATAAATACCCCAAAGTATTTCATAATAATTTGTGGGTCTATTCAGTAGTTCTTTATTGACTGCTTCCGTTCATTTATCGCTATAAGCAATTCCAAGTTCTTTGATGTGCATATAGATTTCTTGCGGTTTATAGTTAGTCATATTTAATTTGAAATTTGAAAAGTCTTTTTGCTGTGAAGCAACAATTGATTTGATTATCTTATTTACCCAAATACTTTTTCTCTTCTCTATGGTACATTCAATGGGCTGTTTGTTCTTGTTTATTTTCATTATTCACTCAATATCTATACCAAAATTAAGTTTTAGTTCATTATCTAAAATAGTATAATTTTCTTTTGATAGAAAAATAGTTGCCTTTTTATCGTTCTTTCCAATAGCCCTCAAACACCTTGCTGTAGCCTGTAAAGTGAAAATTTGAGGCGGTCTTCTATAAAGAGCAGTAGCAAACAAAGACTTACAGTTCCATCATTCAGTACCTTTATTTACCAATAGAATAAACTGTTTCTCGCTGTTTTCAGTATCTAAACCTTTGAACTCTTTTAGCTCTTCATCAGAAACCTCAGAATGATTTTCAACTACTTTCTTTGCACTTATTTTTAGTCCTTTAAGAATCTCTTTTTCTAGTTTCTGCCTTACTTCTTTCAGTTCCTGAATATTTGCTGTATATATAGCCATCTTAGGTAATTTTCAATCAATTCTTTCTTCGGCATATCTTTTCCAAAATTCAGATACTACCAATTTTAGAAATTCATCGCTCTTTACGTCTCCAAATTCTATAATATCAGCCTCTTTAAGTATTCAATGCTCTATTCATTCTTTCAATCCATAGTAATAAACTACCTGAGGTATCATCTCTCCATCAATATAGGGAGTTCAGGTCATATTTATACAGTTTACCAACGACTTATTATCGTGTATCCTGTTTATTGTTTCCTTAGTTTTTTTAAGTTCTCCTTCCAAGTTAGTCCCAAAGCTATGGTGGGCTTCATCAACAAAAATACTCAGATTATCCAACTTTTTTATAGCCAATAGTCTTTGGTTTTCTATTTCGTGCTGTTCTCTTTCTTTTGTATCTCCAAGTAAAGAATTTTTAAGGTTTGCTTTGTTCCCTTTCCTAGTCTTTACTATTATTTTTTGAGAGTTAGTCACAATAATATTATAGATACTTCCGTTTGATACAGATATAGTATGCTTCAAATCCTCTAAGTAATGGTATTTTATTTGCAGAAGTGCATTATGATACTCAGGGGGGATAACACTACTAAAATCAAAACTTTTAATTTCTTTCAATGACTCAATGATTGTTTTGTCAGGAGCAAATACCAAAAAGTTCTTAGCAAAGATTGTCTCTTCAGGATAATAATAAGATAATACAATGTCATATAGCATAAAAACAGTCATCAATACCGTTTTCCCAGTACCCATTGTTAGAGCGTATACTTGGTTTGTATAGTCATCATTTCAAAACACTTGCTGTATCTTATTTATATATTCTACTTTTCTCTGTTCTTCGGTCATATCAATAAGCTCTTCTATTTCTTTTGGAGAAAATCATAGTCCCTGTCTCAGTGTTTTTTGGTCAAATAAAGACAAATAAATGTCTGATAAAGGTTTATTTTTTTGGATTTCTTTTAAGTATATATAAGTCTCTAAAGCCTCTTTTTGTGGCTTTCTAAGAAAATTTATCTTATTGATATATTTAAGAATATTTAGGGTTTCGGGATAAACTCAGATATATTCTTTTTCCTCCCATTCGTGGATTTGTTGTTGAAGAGAATTAACGAAAAATTGCATATTCTTTATGCTTTGAAAATGTAAAAATCAGCGTAATTACTACTACTTCTTTTTTCCTCATTTTTTCTTGTTCGCTGGCGCTTCTCGTGTTTCATATTTCAATCAATCTCTTTTACCGTCTTGCTTCTTTTTTGTTAAATCATCTCATTGATGAAACTTTGGTCATTTTTTAGGTTTGGTTGCCATAGGTATATATGAAAAAGATAAAACACTATTTTACATTGATTTCATAGGTCTCAAAAAGCTCTTCTCAAAGAATATCAATGATTTTCATAGCTACTGTTTGTTTGCCTTTAGTCTTAGTATCATACGTCCACTCATACTCTCCTTTCACTACCTCTTTTTTTCACGGATTGTCTATGATTTCAGCATTGAAAAGATTTCAATCATAATCCACATCTATGGCTATACTATCAATAATTTGTCTAAAGTCTTCAATCGTTATTTTCTCAGATTTACCGTTATTTTCTATTTCTAACTTCTTCATCAAAACAGGGCTTATAAAGTCCTTTATAGAAATTTTTAGTTTGTTTTTATCAATAGAAACATCAGTTTCTACCGTTGTTTTTTCTTTGAAAATCAGCCCTTCCTTCTCTATGAGTATATCTCTTGCCCTTATTTCACAATTTGTCGTATTATTCTTTTTTATAAAGGTATCTATGTCCAATTCTTTACCACTACAAATAATCTCTATATCGTAATATTTCAATGGACTATTGGTATAAATATAGTCTTCCTGATGTTCTTGTAGGTGCTTTATAATATCCTCAATATCTTTCTTTGATAAAATCCTATTGGGGTCTATGATTTTAACATAGGATGATGACATTTTCCCATCAAAATATCCTCTTGTAGCCTCTACTCAGTAGCTTTCCATCAAAATCTCTTTATAGGTCTGTATTCCTTCATCTTTATTTTTGAAAAGATTATATTCGTTTACATTGTAGACTTTGAATGCCAACGGAGTGTTGAGTTTTCAATCAGAAAATAGATTGGAATCTGATTTACTTTTCTTCTTTTGTTCTTCTATAACGTTGGTAAGTCTTTTGATGGTAGTATTGATTGCTCCTGTATTTATGTCGCAACCTATCCACTTTCTACCAAGTTTTTGAGCTACTGCACAAGTAGTACCGCTTCACATAAAACAATCCATAACAATATCTCAAGGATTACTACTAGCTTTGATTATTCTTTCAATTAACTTTTCGGGTTTTTGAGTAGGATAGCTTGTAAGTTCCTTTACTATTCTTGCAACTGGGGATATGTCAATCCAGAAATCTTCAACAATTTTTCACTTCTCTAAATATTCTTTATTAGCTTCTGCATCTAATCCCTCTCAAAAATGTGCTCCTCATTCATTTAACGCTTTATATGGTATTCTGATATTTTCTACAAAAGTAGTGAAATGGGGTCATTTAGAGTACCAAAGTATAGTATCGTGTTTCTTGGGAAATGTTTGG
>CAIVDB010000108.1 GCA_903904545.1 uncultured bacterium
ATCTTAAGGAAAATAGTCAACTCAATGGCTCGGATTGGACAGTCAAAAAAAATGAGGAAATCGTAAAATTGGAAATGAAGTATATCGTTGCCGTGATCGATGGAAGAGAACATTCTGCTGGAGATGCTCATGAAAAGCAACAGGCTGCCAAATGGTCAAGAGTATTCGCTGAAAAGCTAGATGAGGCTATTGATACAAAATTTGGCTTTAAGGGTATTGATGAAAAGAATAAGTCTATCCCTAATACAACTACCTTTGAATTTGCTGAATATGAATATACGAGACATCTCAAAAATAATAAAGCAGCAGCCTCTCTTCCTTATTTTAAATATATGGCACAATCTGCACAAACATCTCAGCAATGGCAGCTTTTCCAAATGCACGTGCTTTCCTCTGTCATGTCGGGGTGGTTTTTGCATTGTGTAGATGGAAGTACTCAATGATGGATCAAGGATATTTGTAGATCAAGAGGATTTTTACCTGGTCTTTGGGCTAAAGATATCAATCAACAAACCAAGGTATTGCAATTGCTTAATACGTTTACCCAGGGAACATTTGAAAATAATTTTACCTATTCTGTCAAAAAATGAGACACTACAATAGTAAAAAAATTTGATATTAATAACTTTTCTTTGGGTAATTTGTCTGATACCCCTGCATTAGTGTCTGATGGATTCAAAAAATGGTGGGATCAGGACAAAAATGGACAAAAATTTTGTGACTTCCTTTCTTTCAAAGGGAAGGATGTATGAGGGAACAAAAAATTAGTAGAACTTGCTTATGATAAAGATGTCCCTGATATGCAAAAGACTATCTTACAGGAATATATTGCCTTCGGAGAGGAGTCTAACCAAGATTTAGATTCAGAAGTAAAACATAATTATTGATCTTTTCTTGATCTTAATCTGACAAAATGTGCTACCTTAGTCGCAGAGACTATGAAGTATGATAATCATGAATTTGATGGAAAAGATTCTCATGAAAAGGCTGGACCTATTATGTTTTGGGCAGATATTGCACATAGTATCCCTCAACATAAAGAATCTTCTGCAAGTTCTGTTATTTTCTTTGTAAAGAAATTCTTGAGCTGGTTTGATGGCTGTGGTTTTGCAAAATGAAATCAAAGAACACTTTTCCTCAAAAGATTGAGAACTATCCAAACTATGTATAAAAATCCAGCATTACATAAACAAGCTGAGGATATGCTCTGGTATACAATCAATGGTGTCATCATAGAGGGGAATAGAACAGGTAAGGGAACTCCGCCAGATGAATTTATGGCAGGAATAGATGCTTTCAAGGGATTTTTTAAATCTAATCTTGATGTGGTCTTATCAGATGAGGTAGTAGGGCCTACTATGGGTGAGTATTATACGAAGGAAGATGAGGCAAAAACTTCATATTCTCTTGGTGATTGGACAGAATATACTACTATTGTTGCTACTAGATGACTTTCTCTTTTTGGTTCAGATAAAAATAAAAATGCAGAGATCCAGAAAAAATACAAAAAGGATGATTATAAGATATATGAAGATCTGTATGGTATTGCGGAGAGTCTTCAAAGGAGTCACTATATCGAGAATGTCTTTACTAAATATAATTCTTCTCAAGAAACTCCAGCGACCCCTCAGGCCAAAGGACAATCTCGTTCTCTAAATACGTGAGTTACTATCCAAAATACTGAGACACTTGCCGCTCTTGATAAAAATCTTACGAGTTCTCCCAAAAAACGTCAGACTTCTTCTGATGATTCTGATGACGACTTTATTGCCGCAAATGAAGATCTCTTTTCTAGAGCAGCCTAATTCTTTCTTCTATAAAAGTATTTGAAAACTTCTTGTAAATCTATATCATCATGGAAGAGGCTACTTTTACTTGTAGAGTTATCATGATACAAAAGCGCTTTTATCATTCGTTTTTTCTTTTTTCGAGCCTTTTGATGCTTACGGTTCTGGTTGGACTTCTTTTTGTTCATTCTTTTGCTCAAGCCCAAGATTCTCAGATAGCTCCTTCGTCAGTGATGGCTTCTGTAGTCCCTTCTTTTGCACAACCTATTGCTGCATTATATGCATGGGATTTTGTGTTAGATGATTCGTTTCAAAAATATTTGAGTGAATCAACTCCCTTTTCCAATCTTTTGTATGAACCTGTGGATTTAGCTCCTATTAATTCTGATTTTGCGGCTAATAGCCCTAGAAGGTTTAAACTAAGGCAGGAAGCTGGAGATCAGTTCGCTGATTTGGCTTGGCATTTCTGGGATCAGTTTAAGGGAGATAAGCTTTACATTATCAGTGCATATAGAAGTAAATCCTATCAAGATGGTCTTGTGAGAAGATGATGTCGCCAGGATCAATGTGCTTTGTGAGGAACGAGTGAGCACCAAGCATGACTTGCTGTGGATCTCAGAGTACAGACCAAATGATGAAGAATAATAAGTATGGATACTCCTAATGTTTATACCGATTGGTTGCATGAATATGCCCATGAATGGTGATTTCATAATACCTATCAAAAGTGAGTAGCTGTCGATGGAAAGATCGTGGAAGGATGGCATTGGAGATATCTTTGAAAAGAATTGGCTAAGATTTTGTATGATAAAGGAGAAACTATCGCTGAATATTATAATTGAACTAAGAACTAAAA
>CAIVDB010000109.1 GCA_903904545.1 uncultured bacterium
CTTCTTCGAGGAACATTAGCATTACTCGCATTTATTACTCACTTCCCATTTCTTGTTAGAAAAGAAAAAGAAGTAATGGAAAATAGTTAATAGTTTATAACTAATAGTGAATAGTGTCGGAGTTTTCTGTTTATATGTCTCCTGCTACTTAACACTTAAAACTTAGCACTTAAAACTTAGCACCTAAAACAATTTTTATTCAAAGACTCCTTTTACCTAAAACTTAAAACTTAGCACTTAAAACAATTCTTATTCAAACACTTCTTCAATCCCATCTTTGATAGAGTATCCATTTAGGAACTCTTTGAGGTGGGGTTTTTTTATAATCAAGGTTTCTATGCTTTTTTCAAGCTCCTCATAGGAACCTGTTTTAGGAAAAACATAACTAATCGGATCTAGAAGTCCGGTTGGCCTGATGATCTGCTCTACGATACGGTCGGAGAGAGAGAGTTCATATTTTGACGGTGTTGCAGACAAAAAAATCGTCTTTGCATCCAGATGACGTTTCATACTGATCCCTTCTTGGTGCCCGAGTCTAGATTCTAGGGCAGTATAGGTGCTTCCCAGCGTTGCTCCAAGTGAAATCTCCTCTGAGATTGCTTTGGGTGGAGGAAGAGCTCATCGGTCGAGTTTTTCGGTCAATTCTTTGAAATTGAGCGGTCTATGATCCACTGCAGAAGGCAATCTAAATCCATAGGTAATCAAATTGCTTTTTCTCGCCTTATCACCATTTGGCATGGCCTGTAATTGGGGCAAAGTCATATGAGATTCATCGATAATTAGCAAAAAATCATCTGGAAAATAATCAAAGATGGTATTTGGCGACTGACCAGGCAATCTACGATCGAAATAGAGAGAGTAATTCTCTATCCCATTTACAAATCATGTCTCTCTAATCATTCTAATATCATATTCTACTCTTTTCTGGATTCTTTCTGCTTCTACAAGCATTCCTTTTGCGGTAAATTCTTTCACTCTATCCTCTTTCTCTTGTTCCATCATAGCGAGAATATTATCCACATCAGAGACATCTTGCAAAAATTGTGTTGCTGGCCAAATGGTAACTTTCTTGAGATTGCCCTTATGATCATAGGTCAAAGAATCTCTCATTTCAATCAATTCCAATGTCTCTTCATTGAAGTGTAATCTATACACAAATTTCTCCGTACTGGAAAAGATATCCACTCTTTCTCCTTGCAGGTCAAACATTCCATGTTCTATCTTGGATTGGACGGGTTTATATTGCATATGGAGGAGTTGTGCTTTCAATGCTTTGAAGGGATATTCTTTCCCTACTTCGAGTTGTAAACAGTTTTCCTGGAAAAATCTCTTTTGTCCAAGTCCATAGAGCGATGAGGCCGATGCGACCACGATGACGTCTTCTCTACTGAGTAATGAGGCCATAGTTGCCAATCTATACATCTCGATCTCTTGATTAATCGTAGCCTCTTTTTCTATATATAATCCCTGGGTTGGGAGATAACTTTCTGGTTGATAATAATCGAAGTAAGAAACAAAGTAATGCACCGCATTAGTCGGGAAAAAGTGCTTAAATTCTGTTGCCAATTGTGCTGCAAGTGTTTTATTATGAGAAATAATCAAAGTCGGCTTCTGGATATGTTGGATGATGTTTGCCATGGTAAAGGTCTTTCCTGTTCCTGTCGCTCCAAGTAATGTTACTTTTTTCTTCCCTTCAGCAAAAGTCTCCTGGATTTCCTGGATAGCTCTAATTTGATCTCCTGCTGGCTTATATGAGGATTGAAGTTTAAACATTGACCTAAGGAATGTTAAATGTTAAATGTTAAGTGCTAAGTGCTGGGTAGTGAACTAAATAATAATGTAAGAAAATCTATTCGAATTCCAATGGGAAATTTACTTAGAGTTGCTATTATACCGCAAATATATATATGAAATAGAGAACACTATCGGGATGTAGTTCAGATGGCTAGAATGCAAGGCTGGGGGTCTTGAGGTCGCAGGTTCGAGCCCTGTCATCCCGAAGATGAAATTCACTATTGTGGATTTTTTTTAATCAAAAAAATGTCATAGGCATTTAGAATATCAAAAATAGAAAACAACTTGACATATAATTAGAAATAGATATTATACATCATAAGTATTCAGCCTCACATATTTATAATTTATAGCTAAGAATATGATGTATCCATATGACTATGTATCCGATATCATCGGTATGAATACTGATGCACAGATACTGCCGATTCATAAATTAGAGCCAGAAATTATCCCTACAGAAGATGTATTTGGTATCGCTGATAGGACAGCGACAAGAGAACTCATCAGCGTTTTGAAGGATAATACTATAAACAGAATAAATATTTGTTTCCCTTTAGATGAGAAGGATGAGAAGCTTGTTAAGCTTACCTTTGAGGCTATTCAAAATATGCTAGAGGGAGGAATACGCGTTTCAATGAGCAATATAGATACCATAGATAAAGTAAAATTTGCACAACAAGAATGCAGAAATAATATATCATATTTCACGAAAGCAACTGCAGTACCTATGGTAGAACAGTATTGTAGGGATAATAATATTCCATTTCTCCCAGGAGCATCCAATATAACAGAATTTCTCCAGCGTGAAGCACAGTGATATCACGCCGTAAAAGCATATCCATTTGTAAAAAACCAATTGATAGATGTCATAAATTCAAAAGATTCAATGCTCGTATATAATCCTGCGGGAGGGATTACCCCCGTCCTTTTGGACAAAGATGGAAACCCTAAGGAACTTAGCGATTTTTTCTTAAAATGCGCAGGATTAGAAAATGTGATAAATATCAGTGCAACAGATCCAGCAAAGTGTCTCATAAAATCATCCAATAGCCCAAATCCATTAGAAAAATTCAATACCTATCTTCAATTAGTTCTTAAATGATAATGCCAGCGAATTGATCGACAGAAGAATTTTCTCAATAAAAAATCAATTAAAAAAACTGAGCAATGGTTGACTGCTCAGTTTCGAAAATAGGCCTCTTAATCTTTGTAATTAAACGAGCTAAGCTCGAAATTAGGAAAGAGTTTGTTCGTCATCTCAAATGCATCGTCTATAGTATGAGAACAGTATAAGAAAGGAGATTGAACCATACGTAGTTTAGTACTAATTTTTCCTTCCTTGATTGAGTTAGTTAAATTCTCAAATATAGAGATGGCCTCATGACTTGGATGTCCAAAGATAAGCGCCATTGCAGGCGAAACAGAAGAATAAAAATTTCTGTCTTCTGGCATTAAGAGATCTTCTGTTTTTTTTACATTTTCCATGTAGTCTTCGAGATGTTCTCCATTGAAAATTTTCCCAGCAACTTCTTTGGAAAGAGTAAACGGTTTTAGTGCCAAGAGTTTAAATGAACTCTCTTGCGCCACATCAAGTAGCTCAGGAATGCAATATACTGCTCCTGGATACACCAAAACAAAAGTAAAGCTAATGATTTTTGTATTCATGATATTTTTTTTAATTTGTTTATAAAAATAATATACCTATTTGGTGTAAAAAGTCAATGCAAATAGAAAGTTAATCGATACAACAAAACAACAAAAAAAACTGAGCAATGGTTGACTGCTCAGCTTTGAAGGTAGAAATAGATGTTAATGTTAGCTAAGGAACAAGGTAAGGAGAAATGTTGAACTCAGGAAATATGAGTTTTATTTCTCTAATTACACTGGCAGTTGAATCGGACCCATGAATAGCATTTGCTGGTATCCCATTCATATAATCTGCAGCATCTCCAAAAAGATTCCTTATGGTCCCTTGGTCTGCTTTTCCAGGGTCTGTAGCCCCAATAAGTTCCCGAAAAGATGATATAGCACCATCTCCTTCAAATTCCAGTATCATAACTAATACTGGTTCTTTGCAGGTAAATTCCACCAATCTCTGATGAAGAGATATCCTCTGAGCGAGTTCTGAATAGAACTCACTTGCTATAATCTCTGTAAAAAGGAATGGCTTCATTAGTATTACGGTAAATCCTTTTTTTTTGATTATATCAATAATCTCTGCAGAATAGAGTGTAGCACCTGGTTTAATGTAAGTAAATGTGATTGATTTTTCCATACAGATAATTTTTTATTATTGTTTATAAGAACAATATATCTATTTAGAGCAAAAAGTCAATGTAAAAAGGAAAGTCAGTTGATACAATAAAACAACAAAAAAACCCGCGAATGCGGGCTATTTAAGCATGGGTTGCTTCTTTTTTAGAACTTAGATGTTAGAGCTTAGATGTTAGATAAACTCCCGATAAACCAATTCCTAATAAACCAATTCCGAATTTCAAATACACTGTTCACTATTAGTTGTTAGTTATTAGTTAGTTTTATACATATTTTTCCTTCAATCTCTTCAATGTTTCTGCTTTCTTGATTTTTCTTGCTTCTTCTTTCTCAGCCATTATTTCTTCTTTAGTTTTCTTTACTTGTTCTACTTCTTGGGTCGTTTCCTCTCCCTTATCTTCTCCCTTCTTATGTTTCTTTTCTTCTTCAGGATCTGCTTCGATAGTGACAATAAGTTCTTTCTTGAGTGCTTTATATAAGAAAGGGATAGTAAATTGACCTATACTTGTAAGCTTCTTTTTCATCTTGAAAAAATGTGCTTCTATATCTACTCCATGAAGTTCCTTGATGATAGTAATAATATCTTGCTCGTCTACCTTTGCATATAAAGTATGATCTTTATTAGCTTTTCTTACTAAAGTGATACCTCCTGCTTCTTGGATCTTTGCAAAGACTTCATCCAAAGATTGTGCTTTCTTTTCTCTTTCGATCGTTGCAGCTTTCATCTTCTGACCATACGCGTTTTGATTTACAGAGTCAGCAAGTACAGCAAGGTTTTGTGGAAGAAGGATATTTCTCGCGTAGATAGGTCTTACTCTAACGATTTCATATTTTTCTCCTAAATGTTTATCATTGACTAATAAGATTACTTCAATAGTTTTGTTCTCTAATTTTCTTCTTGGCATTGGTAAAAATTAAGTAATTAAAAAAATGACAGTCGAAAATGTATACAAATTTCCAGGGGAAATGCAAATGAAAATGACTATTCTGTGAAGGAAACACTTTGGAGCTTGATATTGATAGTATCCAAAAGTTTCTGAAGACTAGCCTGTGTATTCTGTTTTGCCTGGTCAATAAGCCCAGAAGAAAGCGCTTCTTGAAGAATTGTTTCTTGTATTTTGGTTCTTAATTGTTGTTCCAGTATCTTATCTGCCTGGGTCAAAGAGAGTGTGGGGACCAGCCTTTTGCTCTGGATGACTTGAGTGCCAAGTACTTCAGGAACAGGGACATGGAGACTTATCCCATTTTTATGTACAGTAATATTTCCTGTAGAAAGAGATTCTAGACGAATACCTGCTTTTACTCTTCCCTCCACATCTAAGGTCATATTCCCACCAAAAAGAGAACTATTTACAAGATCATCTACGCCAATTCAAGGAATAAGGTTGGTAATGTTCTTCTCTCAACTTATCTTTTTTTGGATATCTAGAGATGCCGTCTGCAATGTCTTTGTTTGAGTAAAGAGTGAGAGTGTTTTACTAATAACTTCTTGTGTATGTTTTTGGCTTTGTTGTTGAAAATATCAAAGAGAAAAATACACTATACCAAGAAGTACAACACTAGCAAGGATTCGTTTGAGGGATTTCATGAAGATAAGGAACAAAAGATAAAAATTTATATACTACTATGAAAGAAATGGCCTATCCAAAAAGAATAAAACAGATAATGTTGTGATCGGTATTAGGTGGATTTGCTATGATTTTCTGGATAATAAACAATAAAAAACAAATTACTACGGTATCTGTATGTCAATCGACGCAATGTTGGGATTTGGAACTTGCTAGTACACAACAACAAAGAACACAAGGGATGATGTATCGTAAGGCACGAAACACTTCACAGGGGATGTTGTTTGTTTTTCCTCAGGAGGGATATTATGATTTTCGAATGAAAAATACAATCCTTCCTTTAGATATTATTCGATTAGATGGTCAAAAGCGTATTGTAGATATACAAGAAGCTCTTCCATGTAAGCAAGAACCCTGTCTTATATATCATCCATCTCGTCTAGGACAGTATGTCATAGAATTCCCTCAAGGAACAGCAAAAAATAATCATTGGACACCAGGGACGCAATTTTTATTTTCAGAGACTATTTCTTGATCCTAAAATAAGTCCAAATTGCCGCACCAGTAACCAGGATATAGAGGAATGCAGACAAAATCTCTCCCATAGAAAATGCCTGGATTACGAGAAAGAACGCTCAAATTCATTGAAGTAAGAGAAAACTTAACTGGAGATCTCTTCTTCATTTCCAACTATAGTTAATCTGGATCAATCGAGCAAAAAGAATCACAAGGAGTCACATCCAACCAAACATGATTAAGAAAGAAAAAGATAAAAACTTTTCTTGCATCTCAAAAATACTTATTTAAGATACGCTTGCAACTCATTTTATTTTATGTCAAAATACTCGTGTTAGCACAAAATCAAAGACTAAAAGGGAAAGATGTCCTCTTCTTGACAAGAAAGAGACAATATTTTTGAGCTGGACTTTTCGGATTTTTTTATCGAAAACAATATGCAAATCTAGATTTCCATCAAATTTCCTTTCATGTTACCATCAAATATTCCAAAAGATCCGTCCAAAGACATGTCATCAAGAGGGCAGTGATGAACTATATTCAGTCTAATAATCTCACTAAGCTCCCTTGGAATAAAGACTATTATAAAGTTTTTATAGTAATGAATAAAAATAAGCTAGAGGAATTTACCCAAAAAATTGCAAATTTACCGAAAAAAGATATTATTATGCTAGTGCAAAAGGAATTTATCTATGCACGGAAAAAACTCTCTACAAAATTAGGTAGCCCAGAAAAATAATTCTAGAAAATCCGAGACCAAATCCAGCTTTTATCTCTCTCCCTCTCTTTATGAAAATTATTGATAAAATAGTCCAATGATGATCTACCTTATTTAAGTCTATCAAGACAGACAATAAGAAGCAATTGGCTGAACTCGAAAAATTAGAACAACAGATAGAAGATCTTCAAGCGAGTGAACTCAAAGCAAAGACTGCACAGGTCCTGGTGACCAATAGGATGATGCTCAAATTTTGGCTTATAGGATTATTCGCAATCTTTGTTGCCTATATTTCTTTTCAGTCTCTCAATATTTTGTATTTGATCTTAGCAGCATTTATCGTATCGATTGCCATCGAGGCAATTATTGATTTTCGAGAGAAAACATTGAAACATAGAGGGATAGCAATTATTATCAGTTATCTTCTTGTAGTAATTTTAGTGCTTGCAGGACTCTTCTTTATCGTACCATTCCTTTTGAGTCAACTCTCTCAAATCGTTAACATCATCACAAGTAATATCGCTAATATCCAGGAAATGTTTCAAACAACGCCATTGGTGGATATCATCAGTCAAAATCATTGGATACCAAAATCGGCGAAGGAAATGCTATTGACGTGGTTTGCGGATCCGACAGTCGTAAGCGGGGTCCAGTTGAAGATCCAGGAAAATATGGCACAACTCATCAATGTAGGCACAAATTATGCAAAGGATCTCTGAGGATTGGCAGTAAGTTTTGTCGGAAACTTCTTTAGTTTCATTACACAGACATCGATAGTTTTGACTTTGGCAGTCTTGTTTTCACTCCAAAAAAGCTCAGTGATGAAGTTTATTTCCGGTTTGCGAGGAGAGAAACAGTATAAGTTTATTTATATGAAGTTGGAAAGAATTTATAAAAAATTAGGAATCTGGCTCAAAAGTCAGCTTTTGCTCTGTATCTTTATCTGAGGTATGATGTTTTTGGGACTCCGAATCTTGTCTTGGTGTGGTATGGATATCCCCCAAAAAGGGTCTCTTGCACTCATCGCAGGGATTACAGAATTGATCCCCTATATCGGACCAATTATCGGAGGATCACTGGCTATGCTGGTAGCAGCTATTCATTTCGGTCCTACGGGAGCATTGATCGTAGGCGTCATGGTCTTCATCATCCAATGGGTAGAAAATAATATTTTGATTCCCATCTTGATGAATAAAACCTTAGGAGTAAATCCTATCGTGATTTTCATCAGTATGATCATAGGAGGTTTAGTTATGGGAGTAGTTGGAGTGCTTTTGGCAGTGCCTATCTCAGTCATTATTACCATGATTTTCGATAAGACCTTTGATGAATAGATCGAATTGAATGCTTAATGTTTAAAGATTAGTGCTAAGTGAAGGAGTTTTTTTGAAGGATGAATTGACTGTTTAAAGATTAAACTGCCTACCGGCAGTTTGCCCTCGAGACTTCGGGGTAGGCAGGTGTTGGAACTTCTTTGAAAGAGTTTTTTAAGAATTAAAGGGTTATTACTATCTAGAAAATAGTATTGACATTTGAAATAAAATAATTATAACCAAGAAAGATGATTTATATCTTTCCAAATTTTGCCATGAGTAAAGCTCAAAAACTACTAGGACTTATTGCTCTTTGAGGATCATTGGTTGCGTGTCATCCCTCTTCAGACACAAAATCTAATGCTATAGACCAAACAAAAGCAGAACTCTTTGAAGATATGTCCAGATGAGAAGAAGCGGTAGATGCTCAGTATATCAGAGGATTTGATCAAGCAGTCCTTGATGATGATATGGAAAAGGCACTATATAATCTAGCATGATCGTATGTTACGAGAGGGAGATATATAAAATTTTTATCAAACGACAATACACATAATCTTCACCATGAGATCGAAGAATTTTCTAAAAAATTTGGAAAGAGAGATGATTTTGAAGAATTAAGGTCTACAGTAATCACTGGGGATAAAATTTGATTAGATATGAAGGATGAGCTATGAGTTGCTATGTCCATCATCCTAAACAAAGTAGAAACAATAAACAAAGGGAAGAATAAATAGACCAACTATAAACAAGAAAAGTTAATATAAAAATCATAAAAACACTATTTTTAAAAATCAATGGAATATCGTGTGCTTTCTATTCTTGGCTGATATTTTAGATACTAATTATATTGGTTATGGGAGTAGTTGGCATACTTCTCACAGTGCAAATTCCAATTATTATTACTATGATTTCCGATAAGACCTTTGATGAATAAGAGCTTAGAGTGGAGATCTTAGATCTTAGATAAAACAAAGAAACCTGCCCTAAAATAAGACAGGTTTTTTTATAAGGTAGAGTGGCTAAGTTTACGTTACGACATTGAGCAGATTCTGTTCGTCGTGGATATTCCTTTGCAGAAAGACCACATTTCCATCCCATTCCCATTCGGGATGTTCTTGAACAAGTGATTCTTGTCTGCAAGGACACCAGATTATAATTTTGGTGTTTTTTAGACTTTTCAAATATTTCTCATAGACTAGCCAACAAACTTCCCTTGGATCAAAATTTTTTTCTATTACATTTAATGGGGATAGATTCATCTTATCCGGAGTAATTAATGCAGATAGAATAATTACATCAAAATAATTTAATTTATCATATACATCCCTTTGATAACAGGATTCAACTCCTGTTGTGGTGTACGTTTTTTTAACTTCCCATCCTGCGCGTTCTAGTGCCTTAATTTGTATAGTTGCATTGTAAGCTTCAGGATCAATAATAAAAATTCTTTGTGTTTTCATATTTTTTTTATTTGACATTTATTTTATAAAATAAATCGTAAGAAATTAATGACGAAAATCAATGGAATTTTCTCGGAGATTCTATAAACTCTCCATATTTATCTCATTTGGAAGCCATGAAAGCAAAACTTCTCCAAAAATATTATGCACTCTTAGCCTATTTCGCTAGGAAATACCTTCGCAAACACAAACCTTACATTATCGGGGTCAATGGAAGTGTCGGCAAGACCTCTTGTCGTATGATTATTTATCAGACCTTACAACAATTCTTACCTGAACTGAAAGTATATACCTCCAGCAAAAACTTTAATGGAGAATTAGGATTGTCACTAAGCGTTTTCCAGAAGGAACAGCGAGATCCAACGATAGCGACATTTATTATAACATTTTTCAAACTTGCCTTTATGACACGATTTGGCAAGAAGCCCTATGATGCGATTGTCTTGGAATATGGGATCGATCGTCCCAAGGAAATGGAATTTCTTGTGAGCATTGCAAAGCCAGATATCGGAGTATTTACTGCTATCGATGCTGTCCATTCTGAACAATTTGGAAATCCTGCTGAGATTGCTAAAGAAGAGGTAAAAATGATCAAAAATACGAAGGAAATTGCATTTCTTAATGCAAATGATACCTATGCACAACAGCTCATGGAAATGATCCATATTGATAAATTTACCTATCAAACTCAGGGACATGAGATGACAGCAGATATCCACCAGACTCAAGAAAGTTTCCATGAGAAAGACGGGAATATCGAGGTAAGTTTTGATCTCTCACTCAGAGGGCACAAGCACCATATCCATACCAATCTTTTGGGCAAGCCAAATTATGGCTATATAGGGGTAGCATTAGCAATTACAGAGATCATAGCACGAAAGACTCAGAAGAAAAAGGATATTTTCCCCAAGGATCTTCATGTCCAGTATCAATTACAACCAGGCAGAATGAGTATCTTCCCTGGGAAAGAAAAAAGCATTATCATAGATGGAACCTACAATTCTTCTCCACAGAGTGTAAGAAAATTGATTGATGCGGTTTACAATCTTAGAATGCAAATATTTCCCCAAAGGAAGATGCGACTAGTGCTGGGAGATATGAGAGAACTTGGAGACTTCACAGAAAGAGAACATAGATTGCTGGCTGGATATGTCAGTCAGTCCGCAGACAGAGTATTTTTGGTGGGAGAGAGTATGCATAAATATCTTTCAGATGAACTTATCAAAGTAGGATATCCTGCAGAGCAAATTTTTACGTTTACTTCTGCTCTCAAAGCAGGGGAGGCTATTCATACGATGCTCAAGGAGCCAGGGCTTGAATGTTTAGTGGTCTGTAAAGGCAGTCAGAATACAATCTTTTTGGAAGAAACCGTTAAACTTCTGCTCAAAGACCCTCAAGATCATAAAAAACTCACGAGACAATCAGATCGACGATTAGCAAAAAAAGGGAAATTCTTTAGTCAGGGATAATGTAAGTCATGCAATACAAAGAGAATAGAGAACATGAATATATACATAGAGAAAAAACTCAATCATTAGCTAGGACAATCCTCTTGCAAACACTTTTTGCATTGTCATTGCTATTACAATGATGACCAGTGACTCCAGACAAAGTACAAATAAGAAAAATAGAACAGATTAGCCCAGAAGAACCAGAACAAGAATCTGCACCTACTATGGAAACAATTATTGATAATGCCATAGCTATTGCAGCGACAAAAGACTATCAGAAAATTATACAAGATCCATTTCTTATGTCCCTCTGTTATTATTCGGACGCATTTTATGCTAAATTAGATAGTTCTTCATCTTTGGGAAACACTATTTTGAAATCGATAAAGAAGGATGTCGATATCAATGAATTAAGAACATTTATATTTCAGAAGATAGCTAAGGATCGGGAGGAAGGCTGAAAGGAGCTAAGGGCACAGACAGAATATGTTCAGCCACTAGATACGTTTGAATTTGGAAAGGGAAAAAATCACAAAGATGCTTTAGATCTCTTTACTCAGGAATGAAGTCTAATTCATAGTATAAGTAATGGGACAGTGATCTTGGCTGAGAGATGACGAGATGTTAATTACCAATTTTCTACAAGTTCTTATAAAGGAGGGAATGCCGTGATTATATATGACTTCAAGGAAAAGAGATTATACAGATATGTCCATCTCCAAGAAGTAAGTGTTCTGCCCGGGCAACAAATACTCTGATGAGAAGTCATAGGAAAGATTGGACATACGGGTCAAAATGCTAATAAAGAAGGTCATGGGAACCATCTCCATCTAGAGATTCATACCTATGATCAGGAAAACAAGATCATGAAATCATGGTCTTCTAAGAAGATAGAAAAACGATTGAAAACAATCATTCAATAAAAAAAAACTCCACTTTATTTCTGGTGGAGTTTTTTATATATGATAGAGGTTAATTATGCTATTTCTTCTTCATCTTCCTCAGTAGTATCTTCTTTTTCAGTATCATCAGTAGCATCTTCATCGTTTTCTTCATCTTCAGTAGCGTCTTCGTCAGTAGTATCTTCTTTTTCAGTATCTTCAGTAGCATCTTCATCATTTTCTTCATCTTCAGTAGCGTCTTCGTCAGTAGTATCTTCTTTTTCAGTATCTTCAGTAGCATCTTCATCATTTTCTTCATCTTCAGTAGCGTCTTCGTCAGTAGTATCTTCTTTTTC
>CAIVDB010000110.1 GCA_903904545.1 uncultured bacterium
AGTTCCTAACTACATTACATCATATGCATATTAGTTCGATCGATGCGGTAGGATTGGTGCCAGATTCTTTCTTACATGAGCCTATTAGTATACAGGAAACTGATGATAAGGGGATGAAGGGTAAAATTATCCAAGAGTTTGAAAGGGGATTTGTCTATAAACATGGAGATGATGTGAGAGTTATCACTCCAGCAAAGGTAATTGTTGGGAAATAGCTTGAAGAAAAACAGATCTTAGAACTTAGAGCTTAGATTGGAGAATTGTCAAATATTGTACAAAGTCGTACAAAATCGTACAAAATCGAGGAATATCAAAGGGAAGGGGAATTGCTTTGTGTTTGAAAGAAATATTATTACTTGATAATTTGGAGCAATTTCGTATATTCCTGTGACTTGACGTTTGAAGAGAAGGAATAGAGGAGAATTGTACAAGATAGTGCAAAGTTGAATAAAAATTGATGAATAAATAAAAAAAACTTCAAAATTATTCATTATTAACTATACACTATTAACTATTATAAGCTCAGGTGATGGAATGGTATACATGTACGATTGAGGTTCGTATGCCGTGAGGCTTGGGGGTTCGAGTCCCCTCCTGAGTAAATTAACCTAAATAATTGCTTTGTAGTGGGTTCGCCACGCAGTTTTGCGTGGTCCAGCCTGCCTGCCGGTAGGCAGGTCCTCCTCCTGAGTAAATTACTTTATATTACACGAGATAAATGACCTTATTGGAGCGTATTACGCAGGAATATAAGCAGGCAATGAGAGATCATGATGAAGTGAGAAAGTCTGTACTCAATTTTTTGTTAGCTCAAATAAAGAATATTGTCATCGACACGCGTAAAGATGTAGAGGAGGATCAAGTCATTTCCCTTATCAAAAAAGAAATTAAACATATAGTAGAAACGGTAGGGTTCTTGGAAAAAGCTCAGAAACCACAAAGTGATATCGATATTGAATTACAAAAGAAAGCGATCTTAGAGGTCTATTTGCCTCAAGTCTTGTCTAGAGAAGCTACGCAAGAGCTTATTGCTCGTCTCATGACTGAATTAGCTATTACTGATATCAGAACGCAAAGAGGATTGATTATGAAAGAGCTTATGGCAAAATATAAATCTGATGTAGATGCTCAACTCGTCAATGAAATCATCAATGAGATGCTAAAATAAAACAAAACGGAGAACTCGTTTTAGCCGTTATTTTGTAGCTATGCAAAGATTATATAAACAGTTTTTCTATGTCTTTTCTTTCTTTGTTATTGGATGATTTTTTCTGTTAGGGAATATTACTTTTGCTGCTGATCCTTGTGGGCTTCCAAGTGATCCAAATTATTGAGCTTGTTCCTCTTGTATTAATGATAATTTGATTCGAAATGAATTTGATTGATTATGTCAGGATCCAAACACTACATCTAATGATTGATCTACTATTGTACCGGGAACTACTTCAGATAAATGTCTAAGCCCCATATGAGCTACTAGAAATTCTATTACTGGCATCTGTTCTTGTCCTACTGGACAAAAGGAGGTTAATGGTAAATGTGAATCTTGTGCCAAGGAAAATGTTTGTTGTGGAGTGCAATTAAATACCTCTATTCCTTTTATAGGAAGTTGTATAGAATCTGAAAAAAAGTATGCGGTATGAGATGAAACATGAATCTCTAATCAGGATGCTTTTCCTGTCTTGATAGGAAGTTTGACAAAAATATTGATTAGTGTGATTTTGATTACTTCATTTATTCTGATTGTAGTGGCTGGAGTGATGATTGCTTCAGGTAAACCGTCAGAAGGGAAAAAGATGATTATCAATGTAGCTATTGGATTGGCGCTCCTTGGTGCTTCATGAGTTATTTTGCACTTGATAAATCCTAACTTTTTTGGATAATAGCTAATGTATTTTATATTGTAAATAATTGCTAATGATTTCTGTAACGTATAATGATGGTTTTATTATCGAAAAGACCTTATGCTATGCTTTCGAACAGCCACATAAAGAATATATCAACTTAGCTAAGACGCTAGGTGAAGATATGCGTTATGAAAAAATCGATTACGCATTGGTGGATTATCCTGGGGAATATGATATCCAAGGAATTATGATCCAAGCCTTTTTGGGTGCTGATCAAAAATTGAATTATATCGTCGATGTCCATGATCAGAAAATTGGGATTATCCAATCTTTGGATGTTCTAGATCTCGATGAATTCGGATTTGTAAGATTCCGATTGTATACCGATGATAATATTGCTAATAAATTGGAACAACTAGAACTTGAGTGAGAAAAACAGAAATTGGAAGTAGTAGAGAAAGAGTCTATAAAGTCTTAAGGTCTGTAAAGTTTTTAAGGTCTTAAAGTCGTATTAAATATTAAAAGAGAGGAGCGTATTCTCCTTTTTTTTTATTTTGAAAAAACACCAGAGAAAGATATACTTAGAACTTAGATGTTAGAACTTAGATGTTAGATAAAAAACTCCTTAATTTAGCATTCAAAATTCAACATTCAAAATTTAAGAAACTACTTTATACTTTATACTCAATTTATGTTAGAACCCCTTGCATCATTACTTAGACCACAGCGTTTAGAAGACTTCGCTGGACAATTACATCTTGTTGGCGAAGGAAAGCCTCTTCGTTCATTTATAGAGCAAGGACAAGTGCCTTCTATGCTGTTTCGAGGCCCTCCCGGATGTGGGAAGACCACCCTCGCACATATTATCTCACAGACTTTGCAGGCAGACTTTTTTCCTTTATCTGGGGTTACGAGCAAAAAAGAAGACCTCAAGAAAATAATCGAACATGCTACGCTCAATCGTTCCTATGGGAAACAAACTATAGTGTTTTTAGATGAGTTGCATCGTTGGAATAAAGCGCAACAAGATACCTTATTGCCCTATGTGGAGAAGGGGACTATCATCCTTATTGGAGCGACGACAGAAAATCCTAGCTTCACGGTAAATAATGCCTTGTTGTCTAGATGTAGAGTTTTTGTATTTGAAAAGCTGAATGAAGAGGAGGTGGGGAGCTTTATTCTTGCACATCTTGACCATATCACGGATGCCTTTCCTGGTGTAGAGATATCGCCTGAGATTATTCATTTCGTGGCTCAGATGGGGAATGGAGATCTTCGTAATTCATTGAATCTTCTGGAATCTGCATTATCTTTGAAGAAAAAATGAATATTGGATCGTGAGGATATTATCAATGCTGGACAAAATCGTGTGTATTATGATAGAAATGGTGATGAACATTATATGATCATCTCTGCAGTGCATAAATCATTGCGTGATAGTGATGGAGATGCTGCCTGTTATCGAATCCAGAGAATGCTAGTAGGATGAGAAGACCCTTTGTATATCGTCAGAAGATTACTTCGTTTTGCATCAGAAGATATTGGTCCTGCTGATAATAACGCATTACTCTTGGCTAATCAAGTGTATGATGCAGTAGCGAAAATAGGGATGCCTGAATGTACAGTTTTTATCTTCCAACTTGCTATCTATTTAGCAAAAGCGAAGAAAGATAATACTGCCTATCGTGTAGCTCTTGCTACAAAAGCTGATGTAGAGCAATATGGTAATTTGCCTGTGCCTATGCATCTGCGTAATGCTTCTACCAAGCTTATGAAGGAGATTGGCTATGGTGAATGATATAAATACGCTCATGATGATCCAAGTGCTAAGGATCAGGAACATATGCCTAAGGAACTGAAGTGAAAGAAATATATTTAGAGTTTAGAGCTTAGAACTTAGAACTTAGAGCTTAGAACCGAGCGAAGCGAGCTCCGTCTTTAGTGGGGTTAGATATTAGATTGAAGAACCGTCCAACATCGTACAAAGTTGTACAAAATTGACCAAAATTGTTGAATCCGAATACACTAATATACCAATACACGAATAAACCAATTCCCAATTCCCAATAAACCAATAACCAATCTCTTTATACTTAATACTCAATACAATTTTTGTCAATTCAATTTTTTCTTGAGGCTTGTTTTGTATTTGCAAATACATATTCTCAATGCAAAGTTTTTATTCTTTATGTATATTCACAAATGCCAGTAGCAAAGAAAGTAGCAAAAGTTTCTGCTGTTCATGTAGAAACAAAAAAAATGGATGATGATTGTTGTTCTTCAAAATCTTGTGCGCCATCTCTCTGTGGAGGAAAGTGTAAGATTGGTCATCTTCTAATTATCTGACTTTTACTTCTCAATACTATTTTGAGTATAGTAGCTTTGACTTCTTCATCTAAGATCGAAGCTATGAAAGTAGGAGGAAGAGATAATTATGAATTGGTACAAAAGATCTATGGATCAAAAATGTTCCAATCTCAACAAA
>CAIVDB010000111.1 GCA_903904545.1 uncultured bacterium
ACGGCAGAATACAGATAATAGATATTAAATATATCCGTAAAAAGCCATAGAAGCAAGATATCCAACAATGCCGCCAATCATCACCCAAGTGAATATCTTACAAATTTATAGGCAAATATTTTTTTTATATATTTCATACAATTATTTTTTTACCAAAACAAAATTATTCATATAGATTTCAAAATAATGATGATGAATATTCTTTGGATTAAATCAAGCATCTCTGAGATATTCCATCAATTTTTTCTTTGTATAGTATTGTTTATGGTCCCTTATTTCCAAAGCATCAATCAATTTTAATTTAAAAGCAAGAAACTCTAATACTGGTTTGGACCACACACTCGGAACAGTTAATACAAGACATCATCAGACCACCAAATTCTTATACGCCTGTTTAAGAAAGTCTACAGGATTGTCAAGATGTTCTAGTACGGCAGTACAAAGAATCAGATCAGCCTGCTCAGGGAGAACAAAAGCCTGATTTAAATCAGATTCAAAGGGCAATATTCATTGTTGTTGTAAGAGCGTAGAATGTAATTTAACATCGAAAGCTACAAGTTTCTTAGGAGAAAAATTACATTGTATATAGTTCAAGAAGACAGCATCATAACCACAACCGACATCAGCAATCACTTTATCATTGAAATCACAACGCTTCTTTAATTGATAGACCCTAAATCTATAAATAATTTTATCCAACCAAGATATCTTGTTGGTACCAAACGATTCATTTCTACCCATCAGATTGTTTTGGTTTACACAATAAAATCCCCGAGAAAGCCAATATCATAACGAAACACATGGTAAAGACTCTATTTACAGTAGTTTGATTCATAACCCGCTGATAATTTTCCGTCAACAAGAAAACAAGAACAAAGATAGTAAATGATATACCTCAAGACATAAGAAGAAAATATTTATTAAAATTTCTTTTCTGATACCGAAGAGAAACAATCAAGAGCAAAAGGATGATCAATACCACATTATAGTTATCCATATTCATAAACATCGACGGAAACACAGAAAATATCTCCCAATGGATTACTTGAGAAAGACCTACTCATCAAGTAGTTGAGACTGGATTAAATCAAAGATGATTTATAGACCTAACTATCAAAAAGGGTAAAAGGAAAAAAAGAAGATAGAACATTGAAGAGTAAAGTGTGGTTTTATCCTTCAAAAGTCATTGGAGTATAGTTTTAAACTGTTTAGATATGAGTAATATAATAAAAAAACTAATCCCTATACCAGCAAAATATCAGAGTAATCCATCATTTTTAATATTAGATAACATGAAACCGACTAATAGGGCCAATGAGATATAAGTATACTCTTTTTCCTCCAAAAATTTCCAGAAAGCCCAGATAGTTAAGATAGAATAGACTGCACAAGGAAGTTCCATATATCATTCTACGGCATGAAAATACACTATAGGCAAGGAACAAATTAACCCTATAGGCACAAGAGAATAAAAGATATTCTTGGTTTTCATAAAAGTAATCGTAAATACAAAAAATAGTATACCAAAGAAACAAAGCCATTGTCGCATATTGATATAGATATCATTAAAAGATCATACAAAATCGCTTACTAATGCTTTATACAAGGGAATATAGACAGGATATCAGAGTTTTCATCTCCCAAGGATTTCCGTTTCATTTCCGAACAGTTTCACTCAACCGTCCAAATAAATATTATATACTGGTCCATTCCAATTTGCAAAACTATCATCTGCATACGTAGGGAAATTAGTGGTATGAACGAAAGTTATAGTCAGAAGGGATACTCAAAGAAGAGTGAGCAAAAACGTGAGAATCCTTTCTGGTAGAGAAAGTCTCCAAAAAGACTCTTGAACATGAGAGGAAATATTTTTTATAGTAAGCGTAGCCAGATATTCATGAAAGGACAATTTTCTATATATCACATTACTCACAAAGATAAGGGTCAACAATACCAATAAGAAAATATATTCAATCACACCTATGCCAAAGTGAACAAACTGAAGGTTGAAGAGACTAAAAGCCACTACGCCTACTCCCACAAACCATCACAGCAAATACAAGAGTATTCCATGGATCTTTTTTCCAAAAAATATTCGCAAAAAGAGTATCCCTGGGATAAGAGGCAAAAAGATATTACACAACAATGCTTTAGTAAAGAGCAGAAAGGATGTTTCAAACATGCCGATTATTTATTTTGTAAAAGATAATTTCCATGAAACTGGACAATAACAGGTTTAGTAAGATATTGATCAGGCACTTTCTTATAATAGTAGAGCAAATAGTCAGCCATAGATCACGTTTGAACTATTGTACAGGGTTTAAGATATACGTTTTCTCGATGATGAGTAAATGGCACAGGCTGAATACTATCAACATATATGGTACAATGTCTCTTCGTAGTATCTAAATCTAACGCTTTTCTTATCTTATCAGTAAAAGGGATAGAATCTCAAAGGTTAAAGAATGTTTTATCATCAGGAGAAGCTTGCGTATATGAGCTTATTCACTGATGAGCAATCCATACATTAGTAATCAAATTTCTAATTCCAATAAAAAGGAACATGCCAATACCCAAAAAGAAAATTTTACGATATTTTTCTTCCTTTGTTCACTTTACAAAGAAAAAGATAAATAACGCCCCCAATATAAAGAGAATATATCCGTATTGCACCAAAGAAGTTCATCAAATCATCACTCCATATCTCAAATTGATACTATAAGGAGTTAATGTTTCCATTTTCCAAAAATCATTCCATCACTGAGCAAGGTCTTGAGACAAAGAATATGCAGTAGAGGAGATTGAAATATTCTTTCCTATAACATTCCCTTGCACTAAAATAACTAACTGATAATCAGAAGGAAGTTGTCTAAAAACAGAACTATCCGCAACAATAAATTCTGTATTCAAATTACCATTTCCATTGACTTGAAGAGATCCCCCTGGAGCTATCTGTTGCCCGATAAGAAAGCCATATCAAAGCATTCATTGTCACTCCAGTTGGCCTACAAGACGAATAACGTCAGCTTCTTTTCATGAATCTAAAACAAGAACACACTGATTTTCACAAACAAAATCCACCGTACTTCCATTTTCTTGATAATTAGAAAACCCTTGCTGTTGATAGGCAAAACTCGGGGAAGCTATCAACAAAGACAATAACAGTAATCGTTTTAATTTCATGACAGACTTATATAAATAAAATTATTTTAGATTTTAGAACAATCACATCTGCACAGGCATTATCATTTTCTTCTTGATTTCATCTAGAAGTTTCTCAAAGGAAACAAATCCATAGCGATCGACCAAGACAGATTTTGCACGATCAAAATCAAAAGACAGAGAGAATTGACCCAAATTAATTTCATCAATAGTAGGAATAGTATGGAGTTGAATAAGATTTTTACTCCAGTAAGCAGCCTCTTTCCCTTCCGATAATTTTTGCTTTAAAGTTCAAGGGATTTCATCAATATGTTCATATATTGCATCCAAAGTTTTATACTTTTTGATAAGATCACTTGCCTGCTTAGGCCCTATGCCAGCGACTCATTTAATATTGTCTGCACTATCCCCCACCAAAGAAAGATAATCTAGAATATATTCAGGTTCAAAGAGATATTCCTGCAAAAAAAGTTTAGTGTCTGTTCTTGTATTTTTCATAGGATCTACAGCAAATACGTTAGGTTCCAAAAGTTGTTTTAAATCTTTATCTGATGAATAAATATCGATAACAAGATCTTGATTCTCTTTAAACTTCCTTACAACACTCGCAATACTATCATCAGCCTCATAACCTTCTATAGAAAGAGAAGGAATCCCCAATTCCTCAGCAAGACGTTTCGTTACAGGAATCTGATGTCTAAAATCATCATCCATTTTCTTACGATTTGCTTTATATTCAGGGAAAACGTCATGTCTCAGATTTTTGACTGGAGCATCCCAAGCAACCACTAAATAATCTGGTTTTTCTTGAAAAATTTTGAAAAGCATACGAAAAAATCCATAGACTACATTAGCATTATGCCCATCCTTATCGGTCAGTGCAGGGAAAGCATAATATGCCCTATAAAGAAATCATGAACCATCAATCACAAATAATTTCATATACAATAGAGACAAATAAATATTGATATATATAGAATTATCTGTATAAATTACAACAAATAATGAGTTATTTATCTCTCTCGCACAAACACAAATGAAAATCAGCTCCGAACAAGAAATGATAGACTATGGGAAACAACTTGCCAAAGAACATAAAATCCTCCTCTTAGAAGGAGACCTCTGAGCAGGGAAGACAGCATTAACAAAATGACTGGCACAAGGACGGGGTTGTGATGTAAGAAACGTACAGAGTCCTACTTACGCATACCTCAACATCTATGATAATAAAGTACTGCATATAGACATGTACAGGATACAAAGTTTTGAGGATATTGTAAAGAAGTGAATATTAAATCAAATACATGAGCACGAATACATAGTCATAGAACGACCGAAATTTATCAATCAACTAGGAGTAATCAACTACACAGTCATACACATCAATAAACTATCAGAAACAGAAAGAGAAGTGACAAAAAAAGATCCTAAACAAGATTAGGACCTCTTATACATAAGATAGGACCTCTTATACATAAGAAAAGAATACAGATACTATTCGAGATAGAGCTTATATTCCGAAAGCATTCTTTTGAATTGAGCAATATGGTAATTAGAAAGATTCTGCTTACAAGAATTGTCATCATCCCTCATAAGTTTCAAAATAATAAGGAAATCATCAAATTTCTTAGTGATATCAGTAATTTCTATTTTTGAAAGTTCTTTATTTTTCTCTACCTTATCCAAAACAAGAAGAGAAAATGCATCTACAATTTTCTTTACATAAGATTTTTTAAATTCAGGCATATGAAGAATATAACTGTTTTTAGAAATTTGCAAAGGAATTTCTGTATAAGAAAGATTATTCTTGCACACAGTAAACTTACTAATTTCATTTTTAAGAACCAATCCAAGTGTTGCTAATGTTCAAGTAACACTAGATACGGTTCCTGTTGTTGCCAAGAATTGTACTCCTGTAGAAGTACGCAAAATTTTTCATTCATAATAAGGAGAAACATTCCCTGCCACATCAATAAATTTAATTTTGTAAGTATATTGGAGTCCTAAAAGAAGTCATGAAGAAAGATACGTATGTGAAGAAGAATATCCTGTAGAAGACCAAGAAGCCATTTGATCTCCAGAAAGATAATAACGGAAAGAAGCTAAAGAAGACTCGTTAACACCAAAAGAAACTAAAGCTCCTCATGAACTTCATGACGCGACAAAACTAAGTGAAGATAAATAAGGAAGTTCTTTATCATAAGAAAAAGGTAATATTCATGTAAGAGTAACTCAAGTATTGCCAGCTAAATCCTGATAAGAAACGATATAAGACAAGGGTCATGAAACGTATCAAGAGTCTAAAGACCAAGTATACGTATATGCCAATCAGCTTTTCTGAACTAGTGCACCAGAGAATCACGACACACGAAAATTAATCCCCGTAAGTTCTTCACTTGCTAAAAAAGTAAGCTGCAAAGTAGATCCTAAAGGGAGATATCATGAAGATGATGTTGTTGAAGTATTTTGGATACCCGTGATAAGAGGCGCACGAGCATCTAGAGTAAAGGGAGCTGAAATAAGCAAAGGATTCCCTTGAGTATCTAATAGTCTCAAACGATATCATGTCCAAAGGGAGCTATATTGTCCCGTATATAATCAGGTAAACAGACGAATAGACTCTCCACTAAGTCCTGTACCCAGAACATGATACCAACCAGAAAGTAATAGTCATGAACTACTACGAATACCAGCCAAAAGGGAAGTATGTAGAGTAACTCAAGAAACAGAAGAAGAGATTCATGTCAAAGGAATCCATTGAAGATTATGATCAAAAAGTTCTACAGTCAAAGGAAGCGAAGATCAGGAAGTACAATCAGTAGAACGATATTGCCATTGTACAGAAAATGAAGATGGAACAATAGTTCATGAGAGAGGTGAAAGAAAAGAAATATCTCAAGAAGAACAAGATCCATCAGCCAAGGAAACTTGAGTAGGAACAACGTTTCATGTATCAACGGTTCATGTAATTATAGGACACTGAAGAGAACCTCCCGTCCAATATCCTCAGGTAAGAGAGCATCCTGTCTGATACGCTCACGTAAGATATTGACCCGTCATTACACAAGATTGGACAGGATCTATATAAGTTTGATTAATCGTATTCCCACTCTCATCTAAACTACCTCCTGTTCGATATCCTGCAATAGTTTCTTCACAAATTTCAGTACCTCCCGTTCGGGATCCAGAAGAAATTTCAGAACACACTTCATATGCTCAAGTAAAATATTGTCCCGTTTGTACACATCCGGTTTGATTATCTGCAAAAGTAGAATACGAATAAGGTAAAGCACCCAATGCCGTAACCATCAAAAGGAATGTCTTTACAATTGCGAAACCACCAAAAATCCCCAAGAGATATTTCTTATGATGACGTTTGAGATGATGATGCACATGATGCACGTGATGAAGCATATTTTTCATTACAAGAAGTTAACAGATAAACACTTTACCTAAGTATATCCTAAAGATGTCTTTTTGTCAAAAAAAATGGTACATTTTTTGCTATTTTACAATAAAAAAAAATCCCCCTTTCTCGAAAGAAAAGAAGATTTCTTTAATAATTACCCACACTATTGGACTATAACTGAGCTAACAATTCTTTAATTTGTAACAAAGTAGCTAATTGTTGTACAAGACCTCAAGTCTCAACTAATGACGACGATACTGATGTCTCTTGTACAGAAGGAAGTGTAAATTCAAACACATCACAAAGCAGCGCAGCAAACTGAGCTCTTGTCATAGAAGTAGTATCTGCCTTGGCTGCATCATAAACAAAAGTTCTTCCTGTCACCCTAGATAAGACGGTATATACTTCATGTATTGATAAGAGATCATTAGGGAGAAGATATTTTTGATTTCTCTTCTCTACAGTCAAGAAAGAAAGCCAATTATGATCCTCTGCATAATAAACAAAAGGAGCATAAGAAGAGGAAACTACAATATCAGTATAAGAAGACTGATATCAAGAAATATAAGTACTTGGCAACAAAGAACTATGAGAAACCAAGTAGGCATTCACCATCATAATAATAAATTCATAACGATGCAAGTAATTGTCTGGATGAAAATATTGAGTTTGTGAAGAAACAACTCCAAGTTGCTCTAAAGTAGTAATCTGGGATGCAAAAGGATGTCCGTAAATATCTAGAAAAGGAGTATGAATACCTCCTCTATTAGACGATCCTACATCAAAGGAGACTACTAAATAACGTACCGCATCCGCTCTTGTGATACGGTCTTGGCGATCAAGAGAAACTACACGAACCATTCCAGAAAATTGATAAGCAACATTATTCACCATTTGGATAAGATCCTCAGAGCGAACAAATCTTTGGAAATCATCCATATCAACAAAATTTCACGAAATATGAGATAAGAATCATAAACGAGAAGCTGTCGACAAATATCTACTTGGAAGACTTTGTGTCCCCAAGAAATACCCCTCCTGAAGTAATCATTCATCTCCTGTAAGTGCATATCCAACCTTATGACGATAGAGATCTACTGTCATTTTGATAAGATCATACAGACGAAGATAGTTATCAGGATAGAATTTTCATTTTTGGCCAACTACAATCCCCTCTTTTGCCAATAAAGAAATGAAACGTGCTTGTGGATGTTGCGCAACATCAGTAAAGACATTTCAAGAATCATCATCAAAATCTACAATACCCGTAAAGGACTGCTGCGTGGAAGCTTTCGTTGAAGGTAAAGAAAAAGTCTGAGCAGTAAGTCAACGTTCCCCAGCTAAACCACGGATTTCTTGCCAAACACCAGCTAATCTTGTTCCAAGTCTTTGTCCAAACTCCTCTAAATTCTTTTGCCCATCCTCTTGTTGAAGAGGAAGAGATGATGTTCCAGAAGATAAAGTAGCATAGCCAGCAAAAGTAGAACACCCCAGTGAAGAGATGACGAATAAGCAGGAAACCAAGCTAATCATACGAGTTG